>NZ_JAUMXC010000048.1 GCF_030529325.1 Porphyromonas sp.
CCCCAGGGGAAAAAGGGAGAACTAACCTTACACACTTTTTCGGACACTACCAAAATTTTATAGATGACCTTAGTTGTTGGGAGAGTCAAGATCTACGACAGAGATATCAAACTTGCGAGGGACATCATCAAGCAACTCAAACAATTCGGCTTTACTTCCTGCTCTCAACAATGCTATACGCATACTCTTGAAATCAGGTATCCCCTTGAATATAGGAGTCATGGCGATGTGGCGCCGGATGTGCAAAATGCCACCATACTCTCCACACTTGTCTATACTCTCATTGACTTGCCTTTTGAGGACATCCATATACCACGAAAAGTCATGTCGGGGACGCTCCTCCCCTCTCAATCCGGCCTTTACCCCCTCAAACATCCAAGGTCTCCCGATACTGCCACGACCGATCATCACAGCATCTACTCCTGTCGTCTCAAATCTCATGAGTGCATCATCGCCGGTAAGGATATCTCCATTCCCGATGATAGGAACAGTGATACGAGGATTGGCAGCCACTCGAGCGATAGGCCCCCAATCCGCCACCCCTTTGTACATCTGACTACGAGTACGGCCATGGATGGTGATTGCCGCAGCACCGGCGTCTTGGAGTTGCTCTGCAAGGGTTTCTATGACAATATCATTGGCATCCCAACCAAGACGTGTCTTTACGGTCACCGGGATAGATACAGCCTTTGCGACTTCACGAGTGATGTCGAGCATAAGGGGGATATTACGCAATAAGCCGGAGCCTGCCCCCTTGCTTGCCACCCTCTTGACCGGGCAGCCGAAATTGATGTCCAAAATATCAGGACGAGCCTCCTCACATATCTTTGCAGCCTCGACCATTGTCTCGGTATCCCTGCCGTATATCTGTATAGCCACAGGTCGCTCGACATCTGCCACCTGCATCTTACGCATTGTAGAGCCTATCCCTCGGACGAGAGCATCTGCAGAGACAAACTCAGTATATACCAGGCTCGCGCCAAACTCCTTGCACAACAACCTGAAAGATGCATCTGTAACATCCTCCATAGGGGCAAGGAATACAGGACGTTCGCCAAAATCTATTGATCCTATTTTCATCTAAAAAATTAAAGTAAGTAGTTAAGTTTTTTGGAGCTCCTTGGCACGTTCGAGCGCCTCAAATATGTCGGAGCATATATTTTCCCTTTCAAGTTTGGGCAACAGCCCCGATGCCTCTATGGTTTGCCTTACCTCATCACGCACACCGCTGAGTATCATGACAATACCCTCTCCCTTGTGGTGATCGGCCATCATACTGAGGTTGTAAAGACCTGTACTGTCGATAAATGGCACTTTGCGCATGCGGATGATACGACAGTAAGGTTTGGTTGCGATTGCCCTCATCGTCTCGTCAAACTTATTTGCTATCCCAAAAAAGAAAGGACCATCGATCTCATATATCTCTACACCCTCAGGCAGGGCAAGACTTTCACGACTACGTGTCTCTGCCCCTCCTGACGGATCAAACTCATTGTCGTACTTACTGATGTTGGTCACCTGCATCACTCGGCGCATAAAGAGGAGGATAGCAAGCAACATACCTATCTCGATGGCAACAGTGAGGTCAATGAGTACGGTCAATATAAAGGTGACAAGGAGGACAGCCAAATCACTCTTGGAGCCCTTGAAAAAGGCAACAAACGAACGCCAACCACTCATGTTATACGAGACTATCACAAGCACCCCGGCGAGAGCTGCAAGAGGGATGTAGGCTGTAAGTGGAGAAAGAAACAAGAGGATGAGGAGAAGGACAACAGTATGAACAATCCCCGCAATAGGAGTACGGCCTCCGTTGTTGATATTTGTCATCGTACGAGCAATAGCCCCTGTAACAGGGATCCCGCAAAAAAATGGGACAACAATATTAGCTACCCCCTGTCCTATCAACTCAGTATTGGAATCATGCTTGGCTCCGATGACACCATCAGCGACCGAGGCACTCAGCAAACTCTCTATCGCACCGAGCATGGCTATGGTAAAAGCACTTGGCAGTAGTGCTTGCAATCTGGCAATAGAGAGCTCAGGAAGACGAAACTCCGGCAACGCACTTGTAAATGTAAAGTGATCTCCGATCGTATCCGGAGTCTCTACCGTAGTGTATTTTCCCATAAGAAAACTGACAACAGTCAAAAGAATCAGAGCTACGAGAGAGCCGGGAATTTTCTTTGAAAACTTAGGAGTAATAACGATAATAAGTACTGTTACCACAGCAAATATCATTGAAAGCGGCTGCCATGTGTCAAGGTGAGCAAAATACGACTCCCACTTCCCCATAAAGTCTCCCGGGATATCCGTTATAGACAAACCCAGTATATCCTTAACCTGAGTGGTGAAGATCGTCACTGCAATACCTGAGGTGAAGCCCACGATGATGGGATAAGGAATAAACCGAATGACAGTCCCCAACCTCAAGAAACCTATAAATAGAAGCATAAGTCCTGCCATAAGGGTAGAGATCGCCAGACCATCGATACCGTGCTGGGCAATGATGCCATATACTATGACGATAAAAGCTCCTGTCGGCCCTCCTATCTGCACCTTGCTCCCCCCCAAGAAAGAGACAATAAACCCTCCTATGATGGCTGTGATCAAACCTTCGGTAGGCGATACTCCACTGGCAATACCAAAAGCAATAGCAAGCGGAAGAGCCACAATACCGACGATGATACCGGCCGTGAGATCCTTGAAAAACTTCTCCTTATTGTAAGTTCTCAAGTCTTTGAAGAGTTGAGGGACAGGCAGATTTTTTAGCATAGCTGTATGATAATATATATATTATGGAAGTTTGATCTGATAAAGTTTGGTACAATGCTCCGGCATATATGGGAGATAGAAAGTGATCTCTTGCCCCACTCCAACCATCAAACGAGCATCATAAATAATGGTCTAAACTTTTCAGTTTCAAAAAATAAGGACAAAGGTACTACAATTCTTTGTTGTGAGATCTCACCACGCAGACATCTTGACTCCGCTTCTCGATTATTGCAACAATGACAGTTTACTCGATGAGTTAGCCACATCGATTTTGAGCTGTTGCTACTTTGATGCGGATAGCTGATGTAGGAGCCTTAGAGCATGCTCGGCTTCGGGTGATTCAGGATTTGCAGTGACACATCTCTGAAAATAAGTGCGTGCCTTATCGACATCAGAAAGGAGTTCGATACACATCAGACCAACTCTGATGAGGGCACTCTGATAAGTTTCAACAGAAATACGTTCTGCATTCAATATTTCGGTAGAGAAAGTTTCTCCGTCAAAAGCAGGGCGATCGGAGGTCATTGCCCAAAAGTCATAGTTGGGGACGTTGCCCCACAAGTCTCTGAAACTGCGTTGCGCCCTCTGTCTGATATCGGTGTCAGGCATCACCTCGGGAAGAGGAGCAAGTTCTATGTATCGACCTTGTTTGCTCTTTGCTTGTCCATATACATGTATCAATCGTATATCCGGCTTGAAACGAATGAGAGCTCCGTACATGATACTGTCCCTATGATTCTGGAGATTTTGACCGGGCGAGTCAGGTAACTTTTCATGGAAAAGCAATGCCTCATAAAAATCACCTGCATCATAGCTCCTATCTCTCAATATCCTGATAACTTCCGTCCGAAGGTCATCATCCCCCTTTGCCGTCTCTATCCATTGACGAACAAAGGCTTCCTGCTTAGAGATTGGTTCCACAACAAATTTTTCTGCATCGATGGCACCCACTTGAGATTTAGATATGAGGAGAGAACGCAGGAGGGAAAGATCGCTCAGAGCGAGAGCTTTATCTCCCAACTCCCTTGCGAGATCAATACGTCGTCGCAAGGTAAGAGCCCGAAGGGCTTTCGGCAGATGCTTTTCAGAGAGCAGAGTCTCCAGTCCGGACCGAGCACTGAGGGTGTCCCCTTGCACGATGTCGAGATAGATTCGGGTAGATAGCAGTGAGATATCATCCTCGGAAGAGGGCTTGATCCGGATATATTTGTCGTACCACAGTTCTGCTTCGGAAACCTTTCCCTGTGCCGCAAGGGCGGTCGTTACATAAATATAGGCTTGGCGGAGAAGAGCTTCATCCTTGTAATGATCGATGCAAAAGAGAGCTTCGGACTCAAGTTGCGCCACCTCTCCGAGTCGGAAGAGTGCATCGAGCCTGATCTGCCAGGCTTCACAGACACCGACATGATCCTCCGTGGGTATCGTCGAATCTTCGGGCCTGCAACTGTTCAAATACATTTCTGCTGTATTGAGGACCTTTCTAAAGACGCCTTCGGCCTCTTTCTCTCCTCGATAACCAAAATAAGAAGGCAACAGAGGAGGAACGTTTCCTTCAACAGCACGTGAGATTGGCAGGTATAGAGAAAACGAACTTTCAGCCGTAGACATTTCTGTCCTCAGTGCATGCAATGTATTGAAGCGATAGAGCCTCCGACCTATGCGTGAAGATGCACAGGCAGACATGGTAAAGATAAACGTTAAGAGTAGTAGGAGTCTGTAAGTCGGTCTCATGCTTGAGCGAGGCGTCGCTGACGTAGCGCGCGTACCCCCTTTGCCACCACGAAGACGATAGTCAGTAGTAGGATCGAGAAAGCTCCTGTAGGGAGATTGAGGATGTAGCTGCCGATGAGGGCGCATATACCGGACAGGATGCTGAGAATGCACGAAAAGATCAGGATCTTCTTGAAGTCCGAAGTGAAAAGATTGACAGTCATCTGAGGCAGAGTCAGCATGCTCATCAGCATCATTATCCCCATGACTCGGATACTGAGTACTATACCTATGCATATCCAGATCATGAGAGCAAGGCGATAAAGGCGGACATTGATACCACGGGTGTGTCCATACTCGGGATCAAAAGAGACAAGGAGGAGGGGATTGTAAAAATAGATGATCGCCGGAATGCTTACAGCCAGGAAAGCCCCAAGCATAATCAGATCAAGGCGACTGATCAAGAGAATGTTACCGAACAAGAATGCATTGAGCCCGGGAGTATAGCCCGGAGTCATGAATGTAAAGAGAACTCCGATCGCCATCCCCAACGACCACACTGCTGCGATGGCAGAGTCACTACGTACTTTACCTTTGTCGGAGATCATTTCTACTCCAAGTCCACTCAGGATAGCAGCACCCATGGCATACAAGAGGGGCGACTGTCCGAGGAAGAAGCCCAAACCCAGTCCGGCAAACGAACTGTGTGTCACGCCACCCGCTATAAAGACCATGCGACGCACAACGACATAACTGCCGATGAGTCCTGTCGCTATGGCTGTAAGTAGGACACCGAGTGCCGAGTAGGTAAAGAAACTGTACTCCAACAATGACATTTCTTGGAACTTAGAGGTGTGATTGCTTCTCGGATGCGATCCTGAGTGCCAAGGCATCGGGTAATACGATACTGCGATGCTTGAGACTATCGAGCCAACCGTCCTTGTCTTCGGTAAGAAGGGTTTCATATACCTCGACAAACTCGGCTACCTCACTCTCACTATAACTATCCGGCATCCGATCTCTGAAACGATCAAGTTCATGATCATCGAAATAGACGATGCGAGGCCCCTCAGTCTTCTTTGTGTGGCAGTTCGAGCCACCACAACATCCACCACCCTTGCTACAGGTCTTTTGACCTTCGGAAGAGGGTGATACTTTAGCTACCTTCAGCAGCATGACGAGTACGATCAAGATGACGACCAACACGCCCAACATGACCATCGGGTTTGAGAAGGATATATCCATTACTGTATTCGGTTTTATGGAGGAGAAGAGCTTGAGGAGAATTATTTGACTTTATGTATCCAAGCAGAGATGCTACCGTTGATCTCCTTGAGAGTAGAGCCGACATAGGCAACGGCCTCTTCTTTCGTCCCAAAAGCTTCTACGTAAATCTTATAATTACTGTTGTCAGTGCGCAAGATCCCTGCGTTGGGGAACTTAGAGAGGTCATTGTACTGCATGTGCTTCTCTACACCTGACTCTGTCTTGTAGGTAGCAACGATGACAAAGAATTTGTGCTCTCCGCGGACTTCGGTCACAAGAGGCAGACCACCGAGGCGACTCGTTTCCGTCACACCCACAGCCGGGGGAGTTTGGATCTCTGCAGATGCTTCAGCGGTTGGCACCTGTTTAGCCTGCTCCGATGCCCTGTCCATGATCGATGTGAAGAATCCCGCACGATAACTCTCTTGAGGGACAGATATCGTCTTGGTCGGGATAAACCACGTCATAGCCATGAGCGCCAGCACAGCCACACCATACTTTAAACCCTTAATATTGATGGGAAGATAATACACTCCATCATGAAGCGAAGGAGTAGATGCCGGTTGTGCCCGGTGAAGTGTTGGTAACTGCGCTACCGGATTGAGCCCATAGTGAGATATGGAGAAAGGATGCTCTGCGTTTGGGTAAAAGGAGATACGTTCTCCACCCTTGTCCATAGACATGCGACCTATACTGCCAAGTGCCACAACCGAGGACGAATGAAGGGCTGTACGCAACTCTTCGATATCCTTCTCGAGCAATGCCAAAGCCCTCTTATAACTCATTGCAAAAGCAACACTATAGCTTTTGACAAGTATCCCATCATTTTGCTGTACTGCCGTATTGAATGAAAGAGCGAAATGTCCCGGATATATAAGGCCCTTACCTTCGTCCAATGACGAGGACACACGGTGCTTAATGAATGCTCCAAACCCCGGTACCACTACACACTCATGTATGTAAAGTGACTGCTCAATATGTCTGATAAGTCTTCTCATATCCCACAAAGTCTAATATTCTAACTCTCGAAGATACAAAATCTCCCCGAATAAGAGGGCATCCCATCCACAGTTTTTTTGACATGAAAAGCATTAGTACAGATTCATAATTATTGGCCCACAGACATTTAATAGATGTGCTCTAAAATAGCCATCTGATCTTACTCATGACTCTTTTTGAGGATGTATCTACAACAGATTCTCTCAAAACACACCCCGATAGGTGGGAGCTTTGTCAAAGTGCCTCAAACAAAGAATTATCCAATGGTCGAGATCAATGTGGCTACCTTGACAAATCAAGTTGTCTAACTTGACGCGTCAAGTTAGACAACCTTTTTCAAGCCCTTTGAGAAAAGTAACAAAGACAAAGACGCAGACGTGAAACTCCCTCCCAAAAAAGATATATCAGGCATTCCACTTTCACATCATAACAATATCCTTTGGTATTCACGCCCCCACACTCAAGAGCATATACCTTCATCGTGAATATAGACAAAGAAAAAGGGTAGAAAATGCCTACTTTTAGCGATTGCAGACCTTATAGTGATACTATAAATTCGTGAATGATCAGAAAGAGATACCCGAAGAGTTTCAGATGGGTTCAAGATCGGGAGTAAACCCCTTAATTAGAGGCGATTTGCTCGGGATTATGAAGTCTTTTTCCGAAAACCGACGTACACGCACAACTAATCAACTAAGAATAGGATCAATGAATAACACAAAAGCAGAAAAAAAAGAGTCCATACTCAAGAGGTTGCTCCTCTACTCGGGCAAAAAAGCGTATATGCTCTACTTGGCAATGCTGTTTTCTGCCCTTTCCGGTATTTTGATACTTATGCCCATGGTCTTTATCCATAGGATAGTGAGTGGGATCATACTGAGTGGTCAGATAGATCCCATTGCGATAAGTCGGGATGCGACCTATGCCGCAATTTGCGCTGCAGGAGGGATACTGCTATACTTTTCGGCTCTACTTGTATCTCACCTGTTTGCCTTTGAGGTGGAGCAAAACATCATAAAGTTGAACGTAGCCAAGATGATGTCAAAGCCCTTGGGCTTTTTCCTCAACCGAGAAAGCGGACACCTTCGTAAAGTTATCGTCGATGGAGCAGCCGAAACACATACGATGCTCGCTCACCAATTGCCCGACTTTGCGATGACTGTCATCACTCCCATTGTCTTATTGGTGTTCTTTTTCCTTTTCGACTGGAGATTGGGGCTGGTGAGCACTATACCCATTGTCGTAGGAATGTTGCTAATGGGAACAATGGCGACCAAAAGCAATATGAAGATGCGAAAGGAATACTATGACGGACTGTCGGAACTATCAGCTGAAGCTGTGGAATATGTACGTGGTATTCCGGTAGTAAAGACCTTTGCCCAAAGCATCGAAAGTTTTGAACGTCTGTATCTTTTGATCATAAAAATGAAAGACCTCGTGGTAAAGTGGAGTATGTCTTTCAAAAACCAGATGTCACTCTTTGAGGCAGTATCAAGCTCAACGGCATTTTTTCTCGTACCCATTGCTATCCTGATATTCACGACAGGGGGAGATATGCGTGAAGTGCTCGCCAATAGTGTTATCTATCTGTTGATCGGACCTGTCTTTGGTATCTTTATCATGAGAAGTGCCACGATCAGCAACTTTACCTATTTTGCTCAGCTTGCATTAGACAAAATAGATGCGACCTTGGAATATGAAGAGTTGACGTACGGAGACAAAGTAGGCGAGGGAGAAGGAATAGAATTTAAGAATGTGTCATTTTCGTATGGAAACAATAAAGTCCTGGATGATATTTCTTTCAAAGCCGAAAAAGGCGAGACTGTGGCTTTGGTCAGTGCGTCCGGCGGAGGAAAAACTACAATAGCTCGTCTCGCAGCCCGCTTCTACGATGTAGATGAGGGAGAAGTGCTCATCGGCGGCACCAACATCAAAGACTATGACAAAACAACCTTGATGAAAAAGATCGCTTTCGTATTTCAAAGCTCAAAACTATTCAAAATGAGCCTCAAAGAAAATCTGCTATTGGGAAAACCTGATGCAAGTGACAGCGACATTGAAAAGGCTCTTGCTCAATCCGGCTCAAAAGAGATTGTGGAGCATCTTGAAAAAGGATTGGATACAATCTATGGCACCAAGGGCACCTATTTTTCAGGAGGTGAGATACAGAGACTTACGATTGCAAGGGCTTTTCTCAAAGATGCCGAGTTTGTCATTTTTGACGAGGCTACAGCCTTTGCAGACCCTGAAAATGAGCATATAATTCAGGCTTCATTCAAAGCGTTGTCACAAGACAGGACGACACTGATGATTGCGCACAGACTATCATCAGTCCTGAATGCTGACAAAATACTTGTCATAGACAAAGGAAAAATTGCCGAAAGTGGGACACACGAAACATTATTGAGCCAAGGTGGAATCTACACAAAGCTCTGGGACGAATATCAACAAGCAGCAAACTGGAAAATAGGAGGTAAAAATGAATAAGTTTTTGAAGAGAAGATATGCAATGTCAGACAATGGAGCAAAAAACCTTCAGAAGTCTATCTTTTCGCACACCATACTGAACCTGACCAAGATGTTTCCCCCCATCATAGGGTTTATGTTCCTATTTCAATACATAGGAGAGTTGGAAAATATCCCCGTCTCTATGGAACTTTCGCTCATAAAATATTGCGTCATCATCATCATGATGCTTCTTGCGATGTTTTTGGTCGCAAGGTGGGACTATGTCCGTCTCTACGACAATGTATATAGTGAAAGTGCAAACCTGCGAATTGAGATTGCCAACAGACTGAAGAAGTTGCCCCTCTCCTACTTCGGGAAACGAGACATCGCAGACCTATCGGCTACGATGATGAGCGATTTGACATTGTACGAGCAGATATTCTCACATGCCGTACCGCACATCTACTCGACCATCATATCCACAAGTATTATATCAATAATGATACTGACCTACAATTGGCAACTTGGGTTGGCTGCACTTTGGGTCATTCCTGTTTCACTATTGATATTTACCCTGTCCAAGAGGCGTCAGCGAAAAGCCATCACGGACTGGATAGCGTCCAACCGGGAAGTCTTCGACGATCTGCAGGAGAATATTGATCAGATCCAAGAGATAAAGTCTTATAACTTGGAGGAAAAAGCATTGGATGAGTTTAATCAAAAAATAGATAAAACTACCAAGGCAAAAATCAAGGCAGAGTTTACCTCCGGTATCACCTTCGCACTTGCGGGTATGCTTATGAAACTTGGCATCGTCACCGTCACTATCTTGGGTGCAAAGATGCTTATCGCAGGAGAGATCGACATCCTCGTCTACATAGCTTACCTGATGCTTACAGCAAGTATCTATCTCCCTATCGAAGGAATACTCTCCTTCATGGCGATGATCGTGATGCTTGACAGTGTGGTAGGGAGGATCAAAGAAATTAAAACCATGCCTATTCAAGAGGGCAAACAAGACCTGAACATCAATAACCACGATATAGACTTCAAGGATGTAGTATTTGGTTACGAAGACTACACAGTAATAAATGGGGTAAGCTTCACGGCCAAGCAGGGAGAAATCACAGCACTGATCGGAGCCTCAGGCAGCGGAAAAACGACACTGACCAAACTGGCCGCACGTTTTTGGGATATCCAACAAGGGCAGATACTACTCGGTGGCGAAGACATCAGTAAAATCGACCCTGAAACTCTACTGAAAAAATATGCCATAGTCTTTCAGGATGTCGTCCTCTTCAACTCCAGCATAAAGGATAATATCCGCATCGGCAAAAAAGGTGCAACGGACGAAGAAATCGCTCAAGCAGCTCAAGTAGCCCGCTGTGACGAGTTTATCCGACGAATGCCAAATGGTATCGATACCCTCATCGGAGAAAATGGAGAGAGGCTCTCGGGCGGAGAGCGCCAACGCATCTCCATAGCAAGAGCGATATTGAAAGATGCTCCTATCATCCTGATGGACGAAGCAACTGCTTCCCTCGACGTAGAAAACGAAAGCCTCATACAAGAAGCCCTCTCCAAACTCATCAAGGACAAAACGGTCATCGTCATCGCTCATCGAATGAGAACAATCAGAGGCGCGGACAAAATCGTACTCCTCGATCAGGGCAAAGTCGAAGCAATAGGCACAGATGAGGAACTGAGAGAAAAATCAGAGCTCTACCGAAAGATGCTTCAATGAAGGAAGTTTTAAACCCTTTGGGATGCTGACTATTGCACAAATGAAATTGATCATCCCACGAGTTTATTAAAAAGCGATATCCGGGTATATTTCATCCTCCATGCAAAAAGAGCAACCGTCTTTCTCAGGTCTATCCTCAGCAACTGAAAAAGTTGTCTGACTTGATGCGTCAAGGTAAGCACATTCATTCGGGAACTCCCGCATAAACCTAAAATCAAGATGGGGTGTGACATACGATTTATGTCACACCCCATCTTTAGAAATTATAGGAGACTCGATTATCAGCGTTTAAGTATTCTGCGAGCTGCATCCCAAGCCACAAGAAGACCTCCGGCACTCATGATAATATCTTTGATGATGAGCCGCCCTACACCGGAAAGGTATGGAAATCCGTGATTGGGGGTAGGCAGATCTCCGCCCAGATTGGGGACTCAAGCCTCAGGGGTAGTGATAAGGAAAGAAAGCGTGACTATAGACATCCCGAATGTAAGTAGACCTCCGATAAGTCCGATCTTAGGAGACCAAATACCTAAAAGCACAGTCAATCCTATCAGTACAATAAATGTCCCCAAGCCGTATGAAAATGGATAGGTACCATTGGACTTATGCCAATCGATATTCTTCTGCACCATCTTTCCTTCAGAATTCTTGTACAAAGTGTATTCCTTGACCATCTCTCCCTTCTCATTCTCCACATATTTTTGAGAATACTTGTAGAAGAAACTCATAAAGGGGCTGTTACTCACAAAGTGAACAATACCGTCAGCTTCGTATTGGCAGGCTTTAAGCCCCCCAATCCAAGCCATCACAACAAAAATGGATATGCGCATAAAGTTGAAGAAAGGGCGCTCCAAAGTCAATAATATTTTACTCGATTTTTCAAAGAGTAGTTCTACAAACTGTTTCATATCTTTCTGTATTTAAAAATTATGTACACTGCAAAGTTCATGCTTTCTGCTCAGAGATAGAATGGATAAAAATGATAATAACATGGATAGATTTGACATTTCGCAGTGTAAAAGTCAATTTCGTAAGAAAAAACACCATCCCGAGGTTTAAATGCAGACCTCAGGGAAAAGAACACAGAGAAAAGACTAAAGAAAAAACTCAGAGAGAAGTACGATCAGGGGGAAGAATAGAAATACCCACTTCATCTCTGAAGTGCTTAGGAGAGAGCCCTGTTGCTTTCTTAAAGTAACGACTGAAATAAAACTCATCTTGAAAATTCAGGAGGAGTGCAATCTCCTTGATACTTCTGTCAGAAAGATGCAAAAATCTTTTGGATGCGATGATAACACGATCTTGAATCAACTGAGTCGGAGTCTTACCAAACGCTTGCCGACTCTTCCGACTCAAAACCTCAGGAGACAGTCCAAGTTGGTCTGTATAGAACCCCACCCGACGCTCAGAGAGATGATATTTCTCCAGCAATTGTTCAAAAGAGAAAGCCTGCCGATCTATAGTCGTACTGTATTGCCCTTCCAAAGCATCCTTTTGTCTACTACAAAGAGTAAGAAGGAGCTGAAGATAAGATTTGATGATGGAAGAAGTCAGAAGCTGATCTGCCCCATGGCTATTCTGCTCGTCTTGGATATGATTTGTGAGTTGACAAAGATGCTGCAGGAGAGAGTCCGGTACTTTGACATAGGGCTTGAGATAGGGCATTGTTGAACAACAAACCATTGCAAGCCACCTCATATTTGTGATACTCTATACAATAAAAATCACTGTGAAAAGAGAGTTGTCGGCATTTTTTCGGAGGTGCTGTCCACACCAGACTCTGATAAGGAGATAAAAAGAGGACTGTGTTCCGATCCGTCTTGTAGGCAGTAGCATCGACAGTAAAAGAAGCCTCATCCTCAAAAAGAAAAATCCCATAAAGAGAAGAGGAGAATGAAGTGCTTATCGTATCTGATGACAGATCTTGTATGAATATTAATTGAGACATAGACCGGCTTTGAGATATCTCTATTGTTTATTCCCCCTTTCATAAAGGTAGTAAATATCACTTAATCTTCTCCACATAAAGGCTTCTCCGAAGAAAGCATCTGAAGAGAAATCCGCGTGACAAGATAAAAAGGCATCCAAAATCTCCCAAAACAGTATATACAAAGAGAGACTCCCAACTTATTAAAAAGTCAGGAGTCTCATCTTTACAGTGGTGCCACCAGACTGTGAACCACTATATCTAAAAAGCTAATTATCAAAACTTTACGACTACTCTTCTAACCCTCTGTAGCCAAATTGTAGCCAATTTGGCATATTTTGAGAGTACACACAGATGCCACTGCTGTACAAAGTCTGCATAGTCCCCCTTCTCTTTGCTGGTACAAAAGTACGACAAAAATGAACCTATTCCAAACTTCCTGATAGAAAGAGCTTTACAACTCCTTTGGCTACAATTTTCAGTGCACGGTGCAAGCCTCTTTATATATAAGGGCTTGCACCGTGCACTGACTTTCATTAACCTATATGTGGCAAATCCTTCTCAATGGTATCATAATACCAAATAATGGTAATATAATATTCTGTTTCTGAGCTGTTCTCTATGGAACTTTGCAGTAAAAAATATAAACACTTATATGATGCCCAAAAAGAAACGCCCCAAAATGGAGGAACAAGGATGCCTGTTTATTGTCTGTCCAACTTTGGAAATGCGACTTCGAGCTTCTTCCAATCTCAAGAGAGTTGCAATGAATGCAAACATGGAATACTCCAATTTTATTAAAGCTTGTAAGTTAGAGAGCAATCTCAATCTTCGCACCTATCTAAAGTGCGCAAAGGCATTTGACAAGGAGGTTGTTTTACTTCACCTCCCTTCAGGCTTTGTGGAATCTATTACGACTCCTCAGAAACATCAAAGGTTCTCCACTATCGAACAAAGAGATCTCATGGAGATTGTATGCAAGCTGTTCCAAATAGACACAGAAGTTATACTTTTTCACATTGAGCACTTTGTGCTGCAAATGAAAGAGCGAGGAGATGATGAGAGCATGAAGCAGCTCTTAGCATCATTGTTCGAAGTTGTACAACAACTTTTCAAGAATTATGGACACAAATAATCCAGTATCGTTGCTTGATGAAGTCAGAGCTCTTCGTGAAGACATCAGACAGGTGACAAGCTTCATTCTGGAACTTAAACGTGACTACTTGGTACTAGAGGATAAAATAGAGTTGAATAGTTCTGATGTTCTTCGCCTTTTGGGTATCTCGAAAGCATCATTGGCACGTTGGCGAGAAGCTAAAGTTATTCCCTATCGCTACCTGTCGAGCAATCATGTGGTTTATCCTTTTAAGGGCTTATATCTTGCTATCAAGACGGGACGAGCAACTTTCAAGGGCTTTCGCAGGTTAGAAGCTTTGCAGAGAATGAATGCCTACAAAGATGGTATCATTAAAGGCTATATGGGAGAGGATACGGTAATATTTGAGGAACTATGAATCTGAAAGAAGAAATCTTAGCTCGCACCAATCGAGGTTTAGAAGTATTCTGCTTCTATATGCCGATTGACTTCGTGCCCAAACGCAACTTTAGAAACCCTCTGTACGACGATAGGCGTGCTTCCTGTAATATTTATTTGGATACCAAAACGCAGTGTTACCGAATGAAAGACTTTGGTAATG
>NZ_JAUMXC010000049.1 GCF_030529325.1 Porphyromonas sp.
CGGAAGGGGTTCGTCGTATGATTTACTCGACAAATCGGGTGGAGCGTCTCAATCGGAGTTATAAGCACACGTTGCGAATGCGTGGGGCTCTTCCCTCGGCTGATGCCGTCGTCTTTCTCTTGGGATCTGTTGCCCGAGAGATGACCGAAAGGACTTACGCAAGGAGATTGCCCTATTTCCAAGACCGGAGTATCAAATAGAATGAGTAATAACCCGAAAAACTCAAAGTTTTTTATCCCCGGGGTTACCCCGGGAATAAAAGGAACAACTAACCTTAAACACTTTTTTGGACACTACCATTTAAAACAAGCTGCACTATTGTCTTGATGTCTTTCTCCTGCAAGATGACTCTCGTAAAAGGGTACGTGATGTTCCTCAGATTATGGACTTAATACAGAAGGTAAATCTCTATCTACTTCAGCAAATTAAGCGGAAAAATAAGTCTTCTATTCCCAGAATGATGTTGAACTTGGGGCGAATGTCTCCCGGCAAAATAATCCAACTCGATTTTTAATGCGTCAACCCTGTCCATAAAATATTGCTTACACTCCATTCCCACCCGAAATCAATTAACAGATTCTTCACTTTCCCCAAAATCTGCCTGTCCGACATACAACCTAAAAACAGATAGAATAGCAACAAAGAAAACAGTTGGATAAAGAGTCCTTTCATCTCCCTTGTATCTGCAGAACGAGAATGTAAGCTTTAAAACTCTATACCGTCAAAGTCAGATAGCGCGAGTTCTTCGGCGGAGATGTCGGCCCAGCCGTTTTCGTGAGCAATTGAGACGTTGGCGTCTGTAGCCCCGGGGTTCAGATCAACACAGAGCACTCCCCCATGGCGTGGCAAGGTTGCGAAGAGGGTCTCAAGGGCATCCTTATCCATGTTGTTACGAGGAATAAAGACGTACTTCAGAGCAGATGCTGGCCCTATCTTAATTGCGTGAAGGGGAGCTCTCAGGCACTTTAAATAGACCAACGCATTGTTATGACTCAGATCAAGTGTTGTGATATGAGTGTTGCCACAGATTAGTTTGGTGAGCTCTTTATTTTCACTCAGATCAAGCTCGGTCAGGGAGGAGTGATAACAGTACAAGGAGCGCAGGGATTTGTTTTTGCTCACATCGAGTTGAGTAAGGAAGTTTCCGGCACATACAAGTTCCTCCAAATCCGGCATCTCGGATACATCAAGAGCTTCAAGTTTGCAGTCGTTGATCCTGAGCGTGTGCAGTTTCCGGTTGGTATTCAGATCAATATACTTAAACCTATTGCTTCCGCAGTCGAGATACTCAAGTGCCGTATTTGCTGAAAGATCAAGGCTTTCGAGTTGATTGTACTTACATATAAGAGTACGAAGAGATGGAGCATGAGAGACGTCCAATTCATCAAGGCTCGAACTGACACAGGATAACATCGTCAGTTTACCATGTATGACAACCTCTGCGGACTGTACGGCATACTCGACATAAACATCCTCTGTACTTCGTCCGTCCTCGGGGATAGTATCACAAAACCGAGTCACACTCTCTCCCTCATCCTTCACTCCATTGTCATTAAGATCTATCCAGACCTTATCTCTTTCGTTGGAGTCTGCATCCATAGCTATGAGGATACTGCCTCCGTCACCTTGGAGGGTGTGGAGGACAATTTTCTCTTTGGGCGTTGACAAACAGCCGACAAGACTCATTGTCACAAAGCAACTTGCGACAACCCTGAGTATTATGTTCATTTTATCTATCCTTATTGATCAAATACCGAAATGGGACATCTTCATCATCATATCCAATAGTTCGATGAGGGTCATAGCGTTCTGCCTAAAGGTATCGACACTCTCCTGAGATATCTCCTCTTCCGGATCATCGACCTTGATATACTCTACATCCTTACCCACATAGTATCTCATTTCCCCACCGCAACAAGCCTCATAGTCAAAGGCAAAGCGCAACGCTCCATCCTTAAATAAATACTCTTGATACAGAGAATGCATGGGGACATCCTTTTTCGAAACAATTGCCATAAGAGGACGATAGGTACGGGTGTCTCCTTCGGCGACAAACTCAAAATAGAGAGATACGTTCAACTTTGGGTAGGGGCTGTTGACATAGGCGAGTTTGATATCGTCGAGACGGATGACATCGTAGGACTTATCCCCGATACTGACAGGTTCGGGGAGATCGGACTCGGTCTTATCAATCTTGGCAAGGATTCCTTTTGCAGCTTGATACTCTGCCTGCACATTTTTCACAAGCCTTTGCTGCGCGGGTGTCTGAGACAATACACTGAAGCTCAGAAATAAACCTACAAGGGTCATCAATATCTTAGCATTCATAATCATGTTATTTAGCAACCATCTCCGGTAGAATTTCACATATTGTGTTACAATTTAGCACAATCCTACCAATTGCAGTATACAAAGCACATAAAAAAGACGGACATTGATGATAAGCACCATCAATGTCTGTCTACATAGGAAGTGTTTGGTTGAGATGAAACAGCTATGCATCAGGCACAGCATTTCACCTGTCTATTACTCAGCAACAGCTTCTTCAGTCTGTGGAGCTGCAGAAGCAGGGTTAATCATAGAGTTAAACTCTTCGAACGTCATGATCTGCTCGTTGAGTGTAACATCATCCTTTAGATTTATCACTACCTTTTGTTCCTTGATTGACTCTTTCACGCCGGTGTAAGCGTTACGCTCCTTGAGCATGTTCTTAGAGTATTGATCGATGAGATCTTCAGGCATCGAGTTCATGCCATATTGGCGGAACTGCATGCGTACCATTTCCTTAGCAAAGTCCTCGATTTCCTTATCTTCTACTTTGACATCATACTTTTCAACAAGAGCTTCGATGAAGAGATCTACTTTGAGGTCTTCGATGAGGCGTGGGAACATCTCATCGATCTTCTCAGGAGTAGAGTTCTTGACTGCATCTGTGCTTGTCCACCAAGCCTTGATTGTAGGTTCGTCAAGTTCGATAGATGCAATCTTGTTGGCTCTGATGTATTCCTTGACATCATTGAGGAGCTTGAAGTTGGTATCAGCTTCTGTGCGTGTTTCGAGGAATGCTTTGATCTTAGCACGAGCTTCGTCTTCGCTCTTCACTTCACCTTCGCCAAATACCTTGTCAAAAAACTCCTGATTCATCTCAGCTTTTTGGTGACGAGAGATAGATTCGACTTCAAAGCTGAACTCCACACCTTCGAGAGAAGGCACGATATCCTTTTCGACACCAAGGAGAGAAGCGATTTCAGAAGCTGTACCACCGTAAGCCTTGAATGGAGAGAAGATCACAACGCTGTTGCGAGGAGCACCGATGAACTTAGCTCTCTCTTCCTCATCCTTCATGTATGCAGGGAGGATGATAGCATTCTTCTCACGACGGATACCACCTTCTTTTGGAAGATCACCCTCAAGTTCAGCGATAGTACCACGCACGACATCTTCTGCTTCGATGTTATCAGCATCTACACGCTGGCCCGCACCCTCGAGAGACTGCCAGAGTGTATCCTCTATCATCTCATCGCTTGCAGTAGCACGGTAGTAAGTGAAGTTGTCTTCCTTGCCAAGAAGATTCTTGATCTCAGGGATGAGAGCTTGATCGAAGGTGAAAGTCATGTCCTCAGCCTTGACGATATCGACAGGCTCAGAACCCGGAGTTGCGATAGTCTGTCCGATAGTCTTGAGCTTTTCAGAGACGATGAAGTCATATAGCTTTTCAGAGACGATATTTTGTACCTCTTCGATCTTGACGCTGTCTCCGTACATCTTCTTGATCATACCTGCAGGTACGGCACCCTTACGGAATCCGGGGATACTTGCGTTGCGACGTATCTTCTTGAGACCATTTTCGACGGCTTCCTGATAGTCTTCTTTTGCAATCTTGAGCTCGATGCGAGCGAAGTTGTCTTTCTTCTCTACAAATGAGATGTTCATAGGAGTATGTTATATTGTATGATTATATTATCCTTGATTTGTCATCTAAATCTTTTAAGCAGACAAAATTACAGTTTTTGTTGCACACTGCCAAACTTCACAGTTCTGAACTCTGAAGATGGACTTTCGGTCAATATCATCAAACGAAGCATGATGAGCAAAAAATACAAGCTGCTTTCTCTATTAAAAAAACGTCTGACTTGATGAGTCAAAATCAGACGACTTTCGATCACAGAGGCAAAGGCTTCGATTCGCAGCCTTCCTCATGTTATTTCTTGGAGACTTTACTCTCTGTCAAACACGAGTGTCAACACTACAATCTCAGATCGTGTGCCGACCCTGAATGTCGATGCTGCCACTCCATAACCTGATGAGATACAATATGTGGTTCCTCCCTCGGAGTATAGTCCGTAGGACTGCTCAAATGCAGCCGACACAACCCACTTGAAGGGGACAAACTGCCCATCGTGCGTGTGACCATGGAGAGCGAGGTGTACACCCTCTTCTCTCTCCTCTACCACATTTTTAGGCTGGTGATCGAGGACGATCGTCACGGCATCACGGGGTATGGCAGCTTTCAGACTTCGGAGATCGGCTCTCTCTTTGTTCATATGGTCATCCCGACCTATGAGATAGACATCGGGAGCAAGGGAGACGACAGAGTCTTTGAGAAATGTCCCGAGAGTCCTGAACCAGGCTTCTTTTTCCTCTCTTTCGTGGTAATACTCATGATTACCATTGACATAGAAGATCTTGGACTGATCCCGATGCAACTCCCTCATGGCCTCGGAGACACCGGGCTCATAAGCGTAAGAGGTATAGTAGTCGAGAATATCGCCCCCAAGGAGCACAAAATCAGGATCTTCCCTACGTGTCATGTCTCTGAGACGTTGGATGTCTTTCAGAGAGATGATCTCTCCGATATGGGGATCTGACACGAAGACGATCTTGAGACTTTCAGGCGTATTGGCTGTACGAGGCAGGTGTATCTCGTGCCTTATGACGCGAGGAGATACGGTATTGTAGTGTCCCCAGACGCAGAGCAATGCCGTCACAGGGATCATGATGATGAAAACCCTCTTGTACCAACGCTTCTTGATAGCCCGGCGAGCTTCCTTTTCTCGGAAAAGAAAACTCACAATGTATATCGCCAGAAAGACAAAGGCAGTGAAGGTGAGGAAGATCATCAGCCCCACGTAATAGTTGTTGAATATCCTTAGGACGTACTTGATCGTCTCCTGAGTCAAATGCGAACGGAGAGCAAAGAGAATCAAAAAGACAACATATTCGAAGGCAATCGATCCCAGACCGATATAACGCATAAGCGTACGCGGTTTCGTGGCCTTGAAGAGGAGAAGGATCAGCAGCAGGTTGAAGATGGTCTGCCCTATGAGTGAAAGTAGAAAAACATGCATAATATCATAGATTGAAATTAAAGTATACCCCTCAGCCACTCTCAGATCTCGGGAGCGGGCGAATCGGGAAGTCGTTTCATAAACCTGTATATGAGGATGCCGGAAAGTATGGAAGCTCCGACATCAGCGATAGGGAATGACAACCATACTCCGTTGAGACCTATATAGTTGGGTAAGATCAAAAGCACCGGCAAGAGGAAAAAAGCATATCTCGACAAGGAGAGAAATATGGACTTTTTGGCATGCCCGATACTTTGGAAAAACTGAGTTGCAGACATCTGAAAGCCCACACCCCACAGAGCCCACATCACGAGCCTCAAAGCATTGGCGGAGATATCTACCATCTTGGGATCATCGGTAAATGCTTTGGCTATAAGGTCGGGAATGAAGAGAGCCAATGCCACTCCGACAAGACCGATGATGAGATTGGCAAGGGATGACAGCCGGAAAGCCTCTTTCATCCTGTCCAAACGACCTGCTCCGTAGTTGAATCCCACGATAGGTTGCATCCCCTGAGAGACTCCGAGCATAAGCATGACGATGAGCATACCAAAGCTATTCTGTATACCGTAGGCTCCCATGGCATAGTCATCCCCATGCATATAGATGACCTTATTGAAAACCACGGAGACAAAACTGCTCGAAAACTGGACGGCAAAGGGTGCCATACCTATCGAGACAATGGCGATGACGTACTCCTTGCGCAATCCGAAATTTTTGACCTTCAGTTTGATGAGACTGTCCGACCTGAGGAAATGCGCCATGACATAGCACATCCCCACAAACATAGCTATCACCGTGGCTGCTGCAGCTCCTCTGATACCCATATCAAAGATGAAAATAAACACAAAGTCGAGTACGATATTGATAAGAGCCCCGATGATCATCGTCGTCATCGCTTTGGTGGGATAGCCCGAAGCTCTCATGACGGAGTTGTAGGCAAAGCACAGGTTGGCAAATATATTGCCGGGCAGGGCTATCCGGAGATACTCCCGGGCATAAGGCAGTGTCACATCGGTAGCCCCGAAGCTCTTGAGCAACGGATCGAGGAAGATCATGCAAAGAGCTATGGTAGAGACAGAAAAGAGAATGGAGAGCACAAAGGCATTGCCGAGGAGATTTTCAGCCTTCTCCGGCTCTTTCTGCCCCAAGAGTATAGAGATGCGAGCAGCAGCACCCACACCTATCAGCAGGCCGAAAGCCTGTAAAAAAATGAGGATGGGAAAAGTGATCGCAAGCCCTGAAATAGCGAGACTGTCGACCCCATGGCCGATAAACATACGATCCACGATGTTGTATAGGGAATTGACCATCGTAGCCACCACGGCAGGGATGGCATAAGACCTCAGCAGCTTCGGTATCGGAGCATGAGCCAACTCGTAAGTGGCACTGTTGTTGAGGTCTGTTCTATGCGTCATAGGATATGGTCAAAAGGCTGATAAGGTTAAAAAGAGAGAGGAACAGCTCGAACAATGAGACTCGATCTATCCCATCTTGCTGATGGCCCTCAGTTTTTCCTCATTGAGTATCTTGATCTTACGACCGTCAAGGGCTATCGCGTGCTCTTCCTCAAAGGAGTATAGGGTACGTATAGCATTGCTTGTCGTCATGTTGGAAAGGTTGGCAAGCTCCTGACGAGAGAGGTAGATGCTGATGGTGGCATTGTCCTGCTCCAGTCCGTATTTTCCTCTGAGCATGAGCAATGCCTCGGCAAGACGTCCTCTGGTATGCTTCTGAGCAAGGCTTATCGTGAGTCGGTCTGTCTCGTAGAGTTTGCGGGAAATGCGTTGGATGAAGAAGAGGCCCACCTTGGGGTTGGAAAGGATGATATTTTCAAGTATCTGGATGGGCACCATACACACGATGCTGCGATCGATGGCGATGGCACTACTCGTATGAGGTTGAGAGGCGAAGTAGGATTGGTAGCCAAAGAAATCATCAGGACGTATCATCCTCAATATTTGGCTTTTATCCCCCACCCCACTTTTACATACCTTTACCTGTCCTTTGGCGAGGATATAGCAATACATGGGACTTGTCCCTGCTTCATAGATCACCTCACCCTTCTTGAAAAGATAAAACGAAACTGCAATCAAGAGTTGTTCTCGCTCCTGCTCCCCCAATAAATCCCAAAGCTCCGGTACCAAATTGGACAAATGAGGACAGCGCTCAGGCGCGACAGAGCTTTTATCTGACATAACGACCTTTCTTACTAAATCATAATATACTACTCCCTACTCTTGCGCAGGGAGGTTTACTGCGCAAAGCTACAAAAATTTTTAGTACCTCTCGCTTTAGAGCTACCGTTTTAAGGTCATGTAACATATCATCAGGGCTCTACACACTGCACTTTCTTCACGGATATTTATCCGAACACAGTCTCCCACGTATCGATGCTCTCTATATTCGACAGCGGAGAAAAGCACCGGAGGAGTCTCACAAAAAGTAAAAATATCTCCTATATTTGTCTCAGTATAAGGGAGTCCCATGCCTCAAGAGATTTCATGACGACCGATCTCGAGGACTCATTGACGCAAGACAGGACTCTTCGTACCATAAAAACAACAGTGATGAGCAGACTTCAGACACATAGAGAGGAGCATATCCCGACTCAACGCATCTTGATCTTCGGAGCAGGAGTGATAGGGTCGATATACGGAGGTTTGTTGGCCAAAAGAGGTCACGATGTGACACTTCTGGCTCGAGGCAGACGATATGAAGAACTCAAAACCAATGGTCTATGCCTCAGACAAGGACAGCAAGGCAAGGAAAAAGTAGAGGTAAGTGTCATCTCAACCCTTAACCCCGATGACATATATGACTATATACTGGTTGCCGTGAGAGCCGATCAGGTAGAGGATGCCTTGCCTAACCTCGCACAAAACAAGTCAAAAAATGTCGTATTCATGGTCAATAACGCAAGGGGGTACAGCCACTGGGAGGACGCTATCGGCAAGGGAAGAGTCATCCCCGCCTTTCCGGGGGCAGGTGGTACGATAGAGGACGGTATAGTACGGTACGACATCACGACACGCTCTGTACAACCGACTACCATCGGTGAGATCGGTAAGGGCAGGACTCCTCGACTCAAAACACTCCTCGACATACTCAGCCGGGCAGGCTTCCCGACCGAAATATCCAACAAGATGGATGCTTGGCAAAAGACGCACTTGGCGCTCGTCTGTCCTCTGGCATTGGGATTTTACTACGATGGTGGAGACAACTACTCCTTGGCATCCAACAAGCCTGCGCTCATGCAGGTGAGCAAGGCACTGAAGGAAACATTCGGCTTTATCCGCAAGTCGGGCATAGGCATCACTCCGGGCAAGTTTCGCTATGTCGGGCTTGTGCCCTTACCCCTTCTGGCTTACATGCTATCCAAGATCTTTGCCACCCCATGGGCAGAGACTTTCATGTACCATCACTCGATAAAAGCAAAGGGAGAGATGCTTTTTCTATCTCGAGAACTGATAGCCCTGGCCGAAACCCGAGGATTTGCCCTCCAAGAGTTGAAAAAACTCCTCGACAGATCCTGACCTTCATTATCTCTGTGGCGTTCCACGATAACAAGATGTACATCTGTCAAAATTCAGGAGTCTAACTTGAGAAAGTCAGGAGTCTGACTTGACGCATCAAGTTAGACTCCCTTTTTGAGTCCCTTTGGAAGCGTTATTCAGAGACGAGTCCAAGAGTCTTGTGCAGACTCTCGATGTAAGATATTGGGGAAAACATAGATTTGGGGAAAAGAGCTTACCTCGACCTGCCGGTGAGAGCGCGGAAGATCTCAGGGGCGACGGGACATCTCAAGCAGCCACCTTGAGTACAGTATGAGTTGTAGAGATGTATGATGGCCTGGGAGTCGGAGGCATGACGCGGGGAGATTCCTTGTTTGTCAAAAAGTCGGACGATATGGTTGTCCTCCGCGGAGAGTTTTGCCAACCATTCTGCGGCTTCAAGAGCTTTGGATGTATTGCCTTGGATACTGTGGTAATGGTAGGCTGTCGGGATGATGGCATTGATAAGAAGCAAACGCACGGTGCTATCTCCGACACCGCCCATTTTTCTTCCGGACTCGTGCCCGAAGTCATAGTGTCGGCACCAATACTCTGATGGTGGGGTAGATAAGAGGTCTGCAAGGACTGCCTGATCCGACTCCGCAATAGCAGTCATGATACGAGACTCTTGTGTGATGAGTGCTGCCATGATGGCGAGACGGCGAGCAGGATAGGAGTACGGGCGCACACGGAGCTTGCGGAACAATCCTTTTGGCACGGGTGAAAGATCAAACTTACGTGCATAGAACAGGTACTCGTCCCTGAGTCGGGCTTCGTAGTCATCGCGGGGGTCGTCACTGATCAGAGCGGCCTGACCGAGAAGCATCGCTTCCAAAGCAATGATATCACCGGCGTGTTTTTTCAAAAAGATGTAAGGGAGATGTTGAGCCACGAGAGTCATGGCATCGTTGTTGCTGTGCGCCCCAAGATAGCGCATCAGGGTATGATAAAAAAGGGAGTGGTAACTGTCGTCATCCGCACGCTCTGCAAAAGCAACGACCTTTGCCTGTAAGCGCTCGACAGCAAGCCTGTCGAGGATGCTATGGACCTTGAGAGCGGAGACTTCACTTACCTCCGGAGCACACCGCAGGGCGGCATTGGCGATGTCCATCGTCTCCATACGATCAATAAGTTCGGAAGAAATGTGCATGACAGCCGTGGGAACTTGCTCCCCCTTGGTATTCAAGACCCTTGCGTCATCATCCAACACCACATGAAGTACCACACCATCGTAACGAGGATCATTGTCGTGAGCGTGTCTGCCCCAATCGGAGGCTCTCAGGTGCATCTCCACAGATCCGCACCACTCGATATCCTGCCATGCGACCCGCGCAAGGCTGAAGTCGGGGCCATCACAGAGATTGTGCTGTCCGACCTTGAGTACACGTACTCTTTCGTCTCCGACGGTAAGCCTGTCGAAGAGCCTGTTTTTCCAGATGTAATGTAAGTGAGCTTCGGTCATAGAGCGGAAAGTCGCCAAAGTCGGCAGATCACCTGTGATCGCTGTCAAACTTTTCCTTGAGATACTTGCCTGTATAAGACTCGGGGACATTCATCATCCCTTCGGGAGTACCACTATAAACAAGATGTCCCCCGTCTTTACCACCCTCAGGACCAAGGTCTATGACATAGTCCGCACATTTGATGACTTCCATATTGTGCTCTACGATGAGGAGCGAGTGTCCCTTCCGCAAGAGAGCATTAAAAGCTTCCATCAGCACATGGACATCGTGCACGTGAAGTCCTGTCGTAGGCTCATCAAAGATGAAGAGTGTCTTTTCTCTCTTGACGCCGGCTATATAGTAAGCCAGTTTGACACGCTGGCTTTCTCCACCGGAGAGTGAAGAGGAGTTCTGACCAAGCTTAACATAACCAAGTCCCACGTCTTCGAGAGCCTGAAGGAGAGTAGCAATGCGTTTACACTCGGCATGACTGTCGCGGTGGAGGGTAAAGAAGGCTATTGCCTCGGAGACTGTCATCTCAAGGATGTCATTGATATTTTTATCCTCAAACTTTACTTCGAGCACATCTTCCGAAAACCTCTTGCCGTGACATTCCTCACACCCTATCTGTATATCGGCCATGAACTGCATCTCGACCGTCACGACACCTTCACCCTTGCAGTACTCACATCGCCCGCCCTCTTTGTTGAAGGAGAAAAAGACGGGAGTATAGCCCATTTGCTTGGACAACTGTTGCGCTGCAAAGAGCTTACGTATCTCGTCATAAGCTCCGATATAAGTCACCGGATTGGAACGAGAACTCTTGCCGAGCGAATTTTGATCGACATACTCCAAGGCTTTGACATCTGCGAGATTGCCTGTAATACTGTCGCACGCAATGGAGTCTATCGGAGCGTTGTCAAGCAGGCGCTTCATGCCCTCGTAAAAGATATCTCTCACAAAGGAACTCTTGCCCGATCCGCTCACACCTGTGACTACGGCGATGACACCAAGAGGGATTGTGACATCTACATTCTTGAGGTTGTGGAGATAGGCTCCCTTCACTTGTATCGATCTGTCCCAAGTGCGACGATGCGCAGGCCAAGGGATATTGGCACGACCGGAGAGGTACTCGACCGTGTGACTCTGAGACGTCTCAGGCAAGTCTGTGGGACTTCCCTGATAGACGATACGGCCCCCTTCATACCCTGCTCCCGGACCTATATCGATAATCATATCCGCAGCGCGTATCATCTCCTCATCATGCTCGACAACAACCACGGTATTGCCCATGTCAGCCAATCTGCGCACGATGTCTATGAGCAGGTGCGTATCTCTGGAGTGAAGACCGATACTTGGTTCATCAAGGATGTACAGAGAGCCTATGAGGCCACTACCGAGAGAGGTAGAGAGGGCGATACGTTGACTTTCACCTCCGGAGAGGGTGTTGGAGAGACGATCGAGTGTCAGATAGCCCAAGCCGATCTCATCAAGCAATGCCACACGCAAACGAAGCTCTTCAAGGAGACGCTCTCCCACTTTCAAGTCCTGTTCATCAAGAGAAAGCCCCTTGATCCAGACATTTAGTTCCGAGATAGGCATCTCTACGAGATCTGCGATGTTCTTCCCTGCGATCTTGACGTACAAAGCCTCCTTTTTCAAGCGTCTACCCTTGCATTCGGGACAAGTCGTGCGACCTTTGAAACGAGCGAGCATGATGCGGAAGTGCATCTTGTATGTCTGAGTCTCCAAGTATTCAAAAAACGAGTCGATACCGTAGACATCCGAAGCTCCATGCCAGAGCAGATACTTTTGTTCCTCTGTGAGTTCGTTGTATGGACGATGGATGGGGAAGTCATACTTTTGGCTCGAAGCTATGAACTCCGTCAGCCAGACGGACATCTTTTCACCACGCCAACAGACCACGGCATTGTCGTAGACCGAAAGTTTTTTGTTAGGGATCACGAGGTCTTCGTCTATACCCATCACCTTGCTGAAGCCCTCACACACAGGGCACGCTCCCACGGGGCTGTTGAAGCTGAAGAAATTATCGGTAGGCTCTTCAAAACGTATGCCGTCCGCCTCAAAGATATCTGAAAAACTCCTGCGCACCCATCCTTTCTCTCCTGCATCATAAAGGATAGTCGCCTTACCCTGCCCTTCAAAGAACGCTGTCTCCACAGCATCCCCGAGACGCTGAGAGAGACTCTCATCTTCGTTGTTTGCCGACAGACGATCGACAACGATCCAGAGGTCTTTTTCATCAAACGCCTCTATTTGTTCGTCCTCCAAATCCCCTATACGTACCACTTCATCCCTGACAGCAATACGGCTGTATCCTATCTGCATGAGCAGGCGGAGATGAGCCACCAGCGAGCGATCGGCAGGCACGATGATAGGAGCAAGCACCATGTACTTGGTTCCCTTATCAAGGATAGACACGAAGTCCCGCACATCCGCCACCGTATGACGACGCACCACTTCTCCACTTACAGGTGAAATAGTCTTACCGATACGGGCAAAGAGCATCTTCATATAGTCGTACACCTCTGTGGATGTCCCTACCGTAGAACGTGGCGAACGCCCTCCTCCGGCAGACTGACGGATTGCGATGGCAGGAGGGATACCCGAGATATAGTCGCACTCAGGCTTTGCCATCTTTCCGACAAACTGTCGGGCGTAGACGCTGAGGCTTTCGACATACCGGCGCTGCCCCTCGGCATAGAGAGTGTCAAAAGCCAACGAGCTCTTTCCCGAACCACTCAATCCCGTCACGACGACCAGCCGATCACGAGGGATCTTGACCGATACGTCCTTGAGATTGTTGACTCTGGCTCTGCGTACTTCTATATATTCGTTTGGATTCGGATTCATAAGACAAAGGGAGGTCTTTGTTTGAAAGACCAGTCTGTAAAGGTACAAAAAGCTGAGGAAAAGAGATAACCACAAGATCGGACAAGACACAAAAAATGAAAGCAGAGAACGGAATATCTATCCGTCCTCTGCCCTCATATATTTTGAATACCCGCTGACGCAGGTCTCCGATCAGAATCTATATCCTACAGAAGCGTAGAAGCTGATATTTTTAACCTTAGAAGCGTCCGAATCGTCTGTTGCGAAAAGTTTTCTGAGTCCATACTGAGTACCGACAACGATCATGATACGACTGAACTCAACACCTGCACCTACCTGAACACCAAAATCGAAAGGATTGAACATTTTTCCGCTCCCTTCTCCCATACCGTCCTTGAAGAGGTTTATATCGACAGTCCGTGTACTTTCGCTCACTCGCTTGAGAGACAACTTGGCAGACAAGCCATAAGCGACCAAAGTAGACAAAGGCATTGGAGGTGTCGGATAGTCTGAATCTGCTATTGAGTAGGATGGGCAGATCCACATAGTGTAGTCTGAACGTTTTTTTCACCGTTACATCCCCATCAGGTTCTTCATATGAAGCTCCCTTCTCGAGTAGTTAAGACCGGTTTGTAGAGAGAGAGTTCGTACGTATCCGAAGTGACAAAGGCATAGTCGATGGCAAGCCCTGCACGAAGAGCGTGAACCAATTTTGAGTCATCGACATCAGTGATATTGGCTCCTTGATATCCGCCTTGGATGATGAATGTAGGACACTTTTTCGAAGCAAGAACGTGCTCTTTTTGTCGAAGAGCATGAGGGAGAACAGTGCAATGGCTTCCGTCCTCGTCACCGGCGAGGCTACGGATGTAGCTTTGAATTACGGATTCCTCGAACTCGCCCGGGGAATTTTCAACCTCTGATTTTGGGCATCCTCTCGAGCCGGGAGAGCGAACGCGCCCTGCTGTTTCATGAACTTTATACCCGCGGTCTTTCGTGCGAAGACATCGGCCCGGTGTGCGAACGGATCTATGGTTATCACTACAGTAAGCAGCAAGTCGGTTTTCTCTCCAACACGAGTAAAGAGGAGATCTGCAAGTGGTCGGGACGCCGACTGTCGCCTCACTATTCGGCAGTGTACATCGATGCGACATTTGCCTACACCCGGCGCGAGGATCGTGTGGCTCAGGAAGCCTGTTACACGATGCCGGGGCTGCTTCCTGACGGTAGTCGGGAGGTGCTTTGTGTGGTGAATCATCCCACAGAGGGAGCGTTGAATTGGGAGGCAGAGTTGAAGGCTCTCAAAACACGCGG
>NZ_JAUMXC010000050.1 GCF_030529325.1 Porphyromonas sp.
GGGGATCCCAAACAACCCCAAATTTGATAGTATTGGAGTTATTCCGCTCACGTACCACCAACTCCTACACCCCAAAACAAACATTTAGGACACTATTGATCTCAAATGTAACTTTGGGACAAGACAAAAAGATATACGACCTTCCAAAACTATGTGCCTATCTTGTTCAATCAATCAGTCTAACTTGATGCATCAAGTTAGATAACCTTTTCGATCACTAAAAATGCAATGAGTGTCAGCTTACTTAGATTTCTGAAAATGCAAGTAGAAAATGTGCTATTAATCTTAATAGCTAAGGCTATGGCTACCCCATTACATCCATGAAGTCAAGGCAAGTAAAAACAAATAAGGTGTACCGGCGCTTTGCCGATACACCTTATTGTCGAGATACTCTTATTATCTATTAGAGAAGAGCGTCTACCTTTTCCTTCAATACTGCCTTAGTAGCTGCTCCTACGTGCTTGTCGACGACCTTACCGTCCTTGATGAAAAGGATAGTAGGGATGTTGCGCACAGAAAACTCAGCAGGAGTGTCAGAGTTTTCATCTACGTTCATCTTACCGATAACAACCTTACCTTCGTACTCTGCTGCAAGTTCCTCTATGATAGGAGTTACCATACGGCAAGGCCCACACCATTCAGCCCAAAAGTCGACAACAACAGGCTTACCTGATTCTACCTCAGTCTTGAAGTTTGCGTCTGTAAATACAAATGCCATAGTTTTAATTGTTTAAGTGTTTAATAAATATATGTATTGTTTCTTATATTATTCTTCACCTATGTATAAACAATGATAGCGCTACATTAGTTCAGTTCAAACGAGATGTCCTCCAACTGTTCAAGCTTCTCTATAAAGGTAGGAGGGATACTTCGCCCCTTCAACCTGTCAGATTCGAGCTTCAAGACAACTCCACTTGTAGGATCGAGGACACTTATAGTGATATCTATCCCCCCCTCATCTGCCTTCAAGAGGTCCGGAACAAGTTCACTGTAAAGTTCATCTGTCATAGCATAGTAAGGAACATCGATACTTAGATTTTTCAGCAAATCTCCATACACTTCCTCCAAAAGTTGGCAACTCTGTATGGTCATGAAGTAGCGTTCATCACTACGACTTTTCTCAACAGTAGCCCTGAATAAAAGATACAAGCCCTCCTTACCATAGTTCGAAAACTTAGCATAGTTTTGTCCAAATAAAGCAAGCTCTCCGTCTCCGGACATATCCTGAATCCTAATAAAACCACACTGAGCCCCCTTACGCGTCACAGCATCTCTGTAACCCGTAACAATGCCACCAAAGACCATATCACGCCCAACAAACCCTGACAAGTCTGACAAGTTCTCCATCGTAGCATTGCAATGATACTGAAGAACTAATGAATACTTCTCCAGCGGTGATGACGTGAGATAGATACCAAGTAGTTCCTTCTCTTTGGAGAGGCGCTCGATATCACTCCATGGTTGTGCTCTTTTGTCGAGGACCGGCTTAGCCATCTCTTGATATTCACTCTCACCAAACAAAGATACCTGAGCGGAATTTTTCTCATTTTGGGTCTTCAGAGCATACTTCAATAACTTGTCGATAAAGGCCTCATCCTTGTGATCCTCCGTAGAAAAATAATCTTCTCGGGAGAAGTCTCCAAAACTATCAAAAGCACCACTTAACACAAGAGACTCTATCACTTTCTTTGTGCACTGGTTAGGGTTGATCCTTTCAAAAAAGTCATAGACATTCTTGTACTGACCATTTTTCTCTCGTTCTTCGACAATGTTATTGACAGCACTCTTCGATATACCTTTTATGGCACCAAGCCCAAAACGAATATTTCCATTGGTATTTACCGTGAATATGTAGTCAGACTCATTGACATCAGGGCAAAGGACCTCAATACCTATACCTCGACACTCATCAATGTACTTTGTGACTTCAGTACTGTTATTGACATTTCGACTCAACACCCCCGCTAGAAATTCAGCAGGATAGTTAGCTTTGAGATAGGCAGTCTGATAAGCGATCCATGAGTAGCAAGTGGAATGACTCTTATTGAACGCATACTCAGCAAACTTTGTCCAGTCTCCCCAGATTTTCTGCAATACATCTTCCGGATGCCCTTTCGCTATCCCTCCCGCAATAAATTTGCTTTGGAGCGAAGCCATCGTAGGCAAGTCCTTTTTACCCATAGCTTTACGAAGCGTGTCTGACTCACCTCTGGTGAAGTCCGCTAACTCTCGAGACAAAAGCATCACCTGCTCTTGGAAGACAGTAATACCATATGTGTCCTTTAAGAAGCGCTCCATCACAGGCAGATCATAGTGTATAGGCTCAAGCCCATGCTTACGATTGACAAAGGATGGGATATAATCCATCGGCCCGGGACGGTAAAGAGCATTCATGGCTATGAGGTCTTCAAATTTTGAAGGCTTCAGCTGCATAAGATACTTCTGCATACCTGCGGATTCAAACTGAAACACGGCAGATGTCCTACCATCGCAGAAAAGTTCATACGTCTTTTTGTCATCCAAAGGTATAGCTTCTATATCAATAGATATTCCATGTCTCTTTTTGATATTGATAAGAGTCTCCTTTATAATGGACAAGGTCTTGAGACCAAGAAAGTCCATCTTTATCAATCCGGTTTGCTCGATGACCTTACCCTCATACTGAGTCACTAATATCTCTTCGTTGGTCAAACTGTCTCGCGTGACAAATATAGGGACAGTATCAGATATTTCATCCTTTCCGATAATAATGCCGCAAGCATGTACTCCTGTACTTCGTACTGTTCCCTCAAGCCTCATGGCAAAATCAAGAGTTTCTCTTTTGACTTTATCTACACCATTGTATATTTCATTGAGCTCAGGAACATTTTTTATTGCCGTCTCAATATTTATTTTCTTTACATTGGGCAATTTATCCGGGATGAGCTTTGCCAACCTGTTACTATCAGGCAAGGGGAGTCTTACGACTCTTGCTACATCCTTGATCGCACTCTTCGATGCCATCGTACCGTACGTAATGATATGAGCAACTTTCTCATAACCATATTTCTCAGATACCCAGTTGATGACTTCGAGACGTCCATCATCATCGAAGTCAATATCTATATCAGGCAAGGATATACGATCAGGATTTAAAAATCTTTCAAAAAGCAAGTCGTACTTGATTGGGTCAAGATTAGTAATACCCAGCGCATAAGCTACAAGAGAGCCAGCAGCTGATCCTCTACCCGGCCCTACGGACACCCCCATCTCCCTTGCCGCAGCAATGAAGTCTTGAACAATCAAAAAGTAACCCGGGAATCCCATTTTTTTGATGGTTCCCAGCTCAAAATCCAACCGCTCAGTCACGACGTGAGACAACTCTCCTCCATATCTTTTTTTAGCTCCCTCGTATGATAAATGCCTCAAGTAGTCATCCTCCCCATCGAAACCTTCGGGGATAGGGAAGTCAGGCATGAGAGGCTTATTGTCTATGGAGTAGTGCTCTATCTTGTTAAGGATCTCAATCGTGCTGTCAAGAGCTTCCGGTATATCGGCAAAGATCCTATTCATATCGGCCTGACTCTTCAGCCACTCCTGCTTGGAATAATAGAGTCTGTTGGGATCATCATAATAAACTTTGGTATTCATACATATAAGTCTATCATGAGTCTCGGCATCCTCCTCTTTGGCAAAGTGAACATCATTGGTGGCTACAACTTTCACACCTGTCTCCTTGGCAAGTTTGATCAGTTGCTCATTCACCCTCATCTGCTCTTCGTACGTCTCATGATTGGCACGAGGAACTGTCGCTTTGTGTCTTTGGAGTTCAAGATAATAGTCATCTCCAAAGATAGACTTAAACCACAAGACTGACTGCTTTGCTCCATCATAGTCTCCCTTCATAATTAATTGGGGGATCTCTCCGCCCAAGCAAGCACTACTGATGATAAGCCCCTCGTGATGTTCCTCAAGCAGTTCCTTGTCTATACGAGGGCGATAGTACAGGCCCTCGGTATAAGACTTGGAAACCATCTTAATAAGGTTTTTGTACCCGGTCAAGTTTTTAGCCAAAACTATAAGGTGATATCCACTTCTATCAAGCTTTTCAGTCTCTTTCATATGGCGACCTCGGCGGGCACAATAGCACTCACACCCGATGATCGGAGTAAATATCTCTTTTTTGGTCTTTGCTATCTGCTCTTCGATCTTTGACTTCTCGTCATCGGGGGCGTCCGCCAAAGCAGCTTCAAGCTCCTTGATTTTAGACTTTACTCCCTTATTGATTTTGTCTACATAATTCACAAACTCCTTGATACCAAACATGCTGCCATGGTCTGTGAGTGCTATACCACGCATACCATCAGCTCTGGCCAAGTCCACGAGTTCTTGTACCGAAGCCTGACCGTCAAGTATCGAAAAATAAGAGTGAACGTGCAGGTGAACAAAAGGACGTATTACGGTTGTATCTGACATTATCTTCAATTATTTCAAGTCATAAGTATTAAAAAAGTCCTGCTCTGATAGGATCTTTGTCCCCAAGGCCTGTGCTTTTTGGAGTTTGGATGGTCCGACATTCTCTCCGACCACCATCAGAGTGGTCTTTGAGGTTATGCCACTACCAACCTTCCCACCATGGCGAACGATAAGTTCTTTAAGCGCCTCTCGATCGATTGTTGAAAACACACCGCTCACAACAATGACATGCCCGGAAAGAGAGCTACCCAGAGGTGTGTTCACCTCATCAGACTCAGGTACAGAAAAATGCAGTCCATATTGTGCCAACTTTGCGAGCAAAGTCAGATGCCTCTCATCAGCAAAGTAGTCCTTCAAACTCTTTGCTATACGAGGGCCGATACCATCCAACTGTGTAAGTTCTTCCTCAGACATAGCCTTAAGGGCCTCCATATTCTTTACCCTCTTAGCTAAATCACGGGCCACAGTCTCCCCAACGAACTTGATTCCCAATGCATAGAGTACCTTCGCAAAGGGAGTATCCTTTGATGATTGAATGCTATTATAAAGTTTAGTCGCACTCTTTTCCTTAAATAAAGGCAGAGTCATTATATCCTCAACAGAAAGTGCATACATATCCGAAACATCCTTTACGAACCCTCTTGTGTACAATTCGTTGATAGTTTCAGGCCCTATATTGATATCCATGGCTTTGCGAGAAGCAAAGTGCTCAATGCGCCCGACAATCTGAGGAGGACAAGAGACATCATTGGGGCAATAAGTACCGGCTTCACCCTCATCTTTGACAAGGGGAATCCCACAAGCAGGGCAACTCACCGGCATCTCCACACGAGGAAGGGACTCCATGGACTGACGCAATTCATGCTTCACTCCCGTGATCTTTGGTATGATTTCGCCACCTTTTTCGACTACAACCATGTCACCGATATGCAGATCCAGCTCCCTTATGATGTCTGCGTTGTGAAGAGATGCTCTACGTACCGTTGTGCCTGATATATGTACACCTTCGAGATTAGCCACAGGAGTTATGATTCCTGTGCGTCCGACTTGGTAGTCCACACTGAGCAACTTAGTGCATACCGCCTCTGCCGGATATTTGAATGCAATGGCCCATTTGGGGGACTTCGCTGTAAATCCTATTTGCTCATGCAGACGATAGTCATCCACTTTGAGGACTATGCCATCTGTTGCGACATCAAGACTGCGTCTTTCGATATCCCACTTATCTATATATGCCTGTATATCCTCAAGCGAACGACAAAGTCTCGCATGCTCACTGACCCTGAGCCCCATCTCTTTCATCATAGAAAGACGCTCAAAGTGAGAATCAGGCAACACTGTGCTTCTATCTGACAGTAAGTAGTAGAATATGGCCTCGGGCTTTCGCTCGCTCACTACCTTTGGACTGAGCTGCTTGATAGTACCCGCAACGGCATTCCGAGGGTTGGCAAAAAGAGGTTCACCCCTCTGTTCTCTATCGGCATTGATTCTATTGAACTCCGTCCAAGGTAACAATATCTCACCTCTCACTTCAAGTAAGGGTGGAAGATTCTCTCCTCTAAGCCTGAGAGGGATCGATCGTATTGCTCTGACGGAAGCTGTCACATCATCTCCTCTGACTCCATCCCCACGGGTCACAGCTCTTACGAGGATACCATGCTCATAAATCAACGAGATAGACACGCCATCGTACTTGATCTCCGCAACTACAGAAAAGCCTGTCCCTACCTCTTTTGTGATACGCTCATAAAACTCCCCTACCTCACCGACAGTGTATGTATTGGAAAGCGAAAGCATCGGGAACTGATGGGCCACAGATCTATCCCCACTTGTCAAGTCACTCCCTACCCTCTGAGTAGGAGAGGTACTATCATAGTACTCGGGAAAGTCTGCTTCCAAGGACTCAAGGTCCTTCATCATCATATCATACTCGACATCACTGATTGTAGGGCTATTGAGGATATAATACTCATACTCGTACTGCCTCAATTTACCACGAAGTTCCTCTATCTTCTGCTTATAGAGCAAGGACATATTTATCTGATATACTTATCTTTATGTAACACTTACGAAGAAAACAATGAGCAACCCCAAAAACACACCGGAGGGGGGGGCAACAGGGTAGCATTGTGTTCGTATTTCAAAGATACAAAAAGAAAAAGCTCCACCCCTCAGCTTGACAAAATTTGTTTGGCTGATTTTTTACCGGAAGACGCAGCATCTTCAAGCAAATAAAGAGACACGGGGACTCTCAAATCAACGACGTACAATAACTAAGATGTAGAACCCTCAAAATCGATGTGCCTACCTTGATGAAACGAAATGCCTACCTTGATGTCGCAAGGTAAAGAACTTTTCTCGGCAAACATATTTAAGAATAATTATGACTGTGTGATAAACATCGGGAGCTACATCCCTGACAGTAGACCAGAACAGGGCATACAGTCAATAAATAATCGTTATCTTTGAAGATTATAATAAATTGCAACAATATTCAAACAGCGCGATAAAATGACTTTAGCGGATCAGTTCATCCCCGAATGGGCACCACAGGATGCAGTCCTCATAGCTTGGCCAACATCAAGCATGGACTGGGCATATATCTTGCCGGAGGTCGAAAAGACCTATGTAGAGATTGCCCAAAACATACTCAGGCATCAGGCTCTCATAGTACTATGTAATGAGGCTGAGCATATCAGGAGTCTTGTAGGCACGAGTCATCCACACAAACTGATACTCATCGATGGACTTTGCCCCAACGACACTTGGGCAAGGGACTTTGCTCCCCTATCTTGTCTGAGAGAGGGGCACCCTGTGATTGTGGACTTCGGCTTCAATGCTTGGGGGATGAAGTTTGCTGCCAACGTAGACAATACGTTGTCTCGGACGCTATGTCACGAGCGCCGACTCTTTGCCGACAACATAGGCTATGTGAGTGCTCTGGATTTTATTTGCGAAGGAGGAGCCCTCGAGACTGATGGCCATGGGACTTTGATGTCTACCGGCTCTGTGCTATGGGAGCCAAATAGGAATCCTCATATTGCACCAAAAGATCAATTGAATCGGCTATCTAAAGAGCTTGGGACAGAGCAAATCCATGTCCTGAGTGTACCGGCAATGGAAGGCGACGACACTGATGGGCATATCGATACTTTAGCAAGATTTTGCAGTCCTGATACAATTGTCTATAACTATACCGACAATCCGTCCGACCCTGACTTTGAGGTCATGCAGGCATTTCGAGCAGAAATAGAGGCTCTACGTGATAGAGAAGGGAAAGCCTATCGCACATACCCTATCCCTATCCCATCACCATTGCATGATGAAGAGGGCAACAGACTACCTGCGACCTATGCCAACTTCCTGATCATCAATGATGCAGTCCTTGTCCCAATATACAGGACTCCTGAGGACAATGCAGCACTGGCAGCCATACGACCTTTATTCCCCGATCGTGAAGTTATCGGTATAGACTGTCGGGCATTAGTCCAACAACATGGCTCGTTACACTGTATTACGATGCAATTCCCAAAGGGATTTATCCACCAAGACTTGTTACACTAATCCATTAAAGAGTATGAAAGTAGGTATCATCCAGCAACATAACTCCCCTGACCACAATGACAACAAAACACGCCTTGCAGAGTCTATCCGAAAGGTAGCGAAGGAAGGGGCTGAACTCATCGTCCTCCAAGAACTGCACAACGGTCTCTACTTTTGCCAAAGAGAAGATGTCTCTCTATTTGATGAGGCAGAACTGATCCCGGGACCTTCGACCGATTATTTCGGACAACTAGCCAAGGAACTAAATGTTGTCATTGTGCTTTCGCTATTTGAAAAAAGAGCTCCCGGACTTTATCACAACACGTCTGTAGTGCTCGAAAAAGATGGATCGATAGCCGGCAAGTATCGAAAAATGCACATCCCCGATGACCCGGCTTATTACGAAAAATTTTACTTTACTCCGGGAGATTTAGGATTCAGACCCATAGATACGTCTGTGGGCAGACTTGGGATATTGGTATGTTGGGATCAGTGGTATCCCGAGGCTGCAAGACTTATGGCACTTGCCGGGGCAGACTTGTTGATCTACCCCACAGCTATAGGTTGGGAAAGTAGCGATACGCCCGAAGAAAAAGAGCGTCAACGTGATGCATGGGTCACTGTGCAACGTGGGCATGCGGTGGCTAATGGGCTTCCGGTGATCTCTGTAAACAGGGTTGGCTTTGAGAAGGATGAAAGTGGCGTAACAGGCGGTATCACGTTTTGGGGGACTTCGTTCGTTGCGGGCCCTCAAGGTGAGTTGTTGAAGACGTTCCCTACTGATAAAGAGGCAACAGCCGTAATCGATGTAGACATGAAACGTAGCGAAAATGTCCGCCGTTGGTGGCCATTTTTACGCGATCGAAGGATAGAAAACTACGGAGATATTCTGAGACGTTTTATAGACTGAAAGATTGTAAAACTAATACATTATTGTTGAGTCATGTTAGACATTGTCAAAAATGATCCTTGGCTTAGTCCGTATGAGTCTTACATACAGGCTCGCCATGACTACGCACAAATGAGGGAACGAAAACTGCTCAACAACACCCATCTAACCCTCTCTGAGTTTGCAACAGGGCACCTATACTTTGGGCTACATCGAACTGAAAACGGGTGGGTACTCAGGGAATGGGCTCCCAATGCCACAGCAATATATCTACTTTGTGACAAAAATGAATGGAAACCCTCAAGCTATTTTGCATTTGAGGAAAAAGAAAATAAGATTTGGGAACTGCATATCAGCAAGACAGATTTATCTCATGGAGATTGTTACAAATTCCTGATACGTTGGGATGGAGGAGAAGGAGAGCGCATCCCCGCCTGGGCAAAATATGTTGTCCAAGATCCACATACTCATCTCTTTTCTGCAAAAGTATGGACCCCCCTTACCCCATTTGTGTTCATACATGAAAGACCCCAAATAAAAGGCACATCTCTCCTCATCTATGAGACTCACATAGGAATGTCGGGGGAAAAAGAAGGGATCAGCAGTTATAGGGAGTTCAAGGAGGACATCTTACCCAGAATTGCTAAAAAGGGATATAATGCAATCCAGATCATGGCGATTATGGAACATCCCTATTATGGGTCTTTTGGTTATCAAGTGTCTTCATTTTTTGCACCATCCTCAAGATTTGGGACTCCGGATGAACTGAAAGAGTTGGTAGATGAAGCCCATCGCTTAGGGATCTTGGTCATCATGGATCTCGTGCACTCACATGCAGTAAAAAATGAAGTTGAAGGGCTTGCAAAGTTTGATGGCACACATACCCAGTACTTCCACTCAGGGGATCGCATGATGCATCCATTATGGAACTCAATGTGCTTTAACTACGGAAGAAGCGAAGTACTGCATTTCTTGCTATCCAACTGCAAATATTGGTTGGAAGAGTTTCATTTTGATGGATTTCGATTTGACGGAGTGACATCCATGTTGTACTACTCTCACGGAATGGGACAGTCTTTTCGGAGCTATGAGGACTACTACAACGGGCATCAAGATGGTGATGCCATCATGTACCTTACCCTTGCAAATAAATTGATACATCAAGTTCTACCATCCGCTATCACCATCGCCGAGGAAGTCAGCGGGATGCCGGGGCTTGCAGCCCCAATAGAGACCGGGGGATACGGCTTTGACTACCGTCTTGCGATGAACATCCCGGACTTCTGGATCAAAATAATCAAAGAAAAGTCGGATGAAGACTGGCATCCTAGTGAAATCTGGTGGGAACTGACAAACAGACGTCAAGAAGAGAAGTGTATCAGCTACGCAGAGAGTCACGATCAGGCTTTGGTCGGCGATAAGACTATTGCATTCAGACTAATGGACAGGGAGATGTATGCTCACATGGATCGGATTGATACGGATGCGACCGTCGAGAGAGGCATTGCCCTCCACAAAATGATCAGGCTTGTCTGTCTTACAACGACAAATGGAGGCTATCTTAACTTCATGGGGAACGAGTTTGGCCATCCCGAATGGATAGACTTCCCAAGAGAAGGAAACAATTGGAGCTACAAATATGCTCGTAGGCAGTGGTCTCTTCAAGACAACGGGTTCTTGAAGTACAGTTGGCTTGAAGCCTTCGACAACGCAATAATCCAACATGTAAAATCAGTTGAAGAATATGCTGCTTTGGACATCCATCAACTATGGAGTCAGGATAAAGATCAAATTTTGGCGTATTCAAGAGGAGAACATGTCTATGTCTTCAACTTTAGCCCGACAAGATCTTTCGTAGATTATAAAATATTAGCACCTACTGGAGAATATAGCATAATCATAGATTCTGATAACCCGAAATTTGGAGGAAAGGGACACAATGACTCATCGATAAATCATTTCACCTCTCCAGACTCTGAATATACCGGAGAAGGAAAAGGCTTCCTAAGCCTTTACCTGCCCGCACGCACAGCACTCGTACTAAAACGAAATAATACTACAAAACTCTCTATATGAGTAAAAGCAAACTATACCCTTTGAAATTTATCCCCATATATAAAGAGAAAATATGGGGCGGCACCAAAGTACAAGAGTATAAAGGCGTAACCCTTGACACATCCATGGTAGGAGAAAGTTGGGAAATATCCTCCATGGAAGAGGACGTATCTGTTGTGTCAGAAGGAAATCTAAAGGGTAAAAACATCAACGATCTAATACAAGTATACGGTTCTGAGCTCCTCGGAGACTCAGTTTTCAAAAAATATGGCTCCTCATTTCCACTTCTTGTCAAAGTGATCTATGCAGGAGATGATCTTAGCATTCAGGTACATCCGGATGACAGCTTTGCACAAACGAAGCATCAATCGAAAGGTAAGACCGAAATGTGGTACATATTGGAAACAGAGCCGGGGGCATTCATCTGTAAAGGATGGAACAAGGATATCTCTCCGGACAAACTAAAAGAAATACTAAAGACTGACTCTCTAATATCCTACCTCAACAAGTACGAAGTAAACCCGGGAGATGCCTTTTATCTACCTGCCGGTAAAGTACATACAATCGGCAGGGGATGTCTGCTTCTCGAGATCCAAGAAGCAAGTGATATTACTTATCGCCTATATGACTATAATCGTAAAGACTCCAAAGGAAATTTGAGGGATCTGCATATAGACGATGCTATCGAAGTATTGGATTATAGTGCAGAAGCTTTCGCCCCCTCTCATATAGATAGTAAAAACAAGCTTCCAATTCTCTCAGAATACTTTAGAATAGAAGTGCTGCATTTTCAGGGTATGACTCTGCTTCCAGTTAAAGGTAGGGATTCCTTCACTATACTCTTTTGTATCAGCGGTAAAATATCGATAAAAACAGATGCAGGCAATACAGATCTACATCAGGGAGAAACCCTCCTCATACCAGCCTCCATCGAAGAATGTATTCTCACACCTGATGGCAGAGCGTCTATTATCGAATGCTTCGTCCCTTGTTATTGAGAAAAATGTTTGATAAATCACTCATAGACTTTGTACATCGACACGCTGATGCAGATATTATACAGTTGATCCTTCACAAGGACAAATACCCTGATATCGATGTAAGACAAGCTGTAAAATGTATTGAGGGACTCAGAAAGCTTCAGAAAAAACTTCCACTATGGGCAAAACACAGGGATGTCATGGTCCCGGATCCAGTAATGGTCGAACAAGCTTCAAGTTATGAGACCGCCCTATACAAAACTCGTTTTGTTCCCTCCCACAATAGCGTAATTCTAGATATGAGTGGAGGACTTGGGATTGATACATCTCTTTTTTCAAGTGTAACCGTAAATAAAACTCATTACCTGGAAAAAGATCCCGATAGAGCACATCTTGCCTCACACAATTTCTCGATATTAGGATTGTCTAATATTGAGACACATGTTGGTGTTGCAGAAGAAGAAGGCATAGATTTAATAAAAAGGTATCTCCCGGAATTGATATTCATAGATCCGGACAGAAGAGCTCAAGACAAAAAGAGATCATTTTTTATTGAAGACAGCACTCCCAACATCAGAGAGTTAATCCCCAAAATTACATCTATTCATCCCTCTTGTCATATTCTTATCAAACTATCCCCAATGATAGACATCTCATATCTTAAAGAGGCTATAAAGACGAACTTTGATATACATGTGGTATCATCTGACAGAGAGTGCAAGGAGCTATTGGTCCATATTAGATCTAATGACTCAAAAAAACAACAAAAGATATTTGCGATAGAGCTATTCAAAACTTCAACATTTTATCTTCAAACAACTCCCAACAAAGGAGAGAAACCCATATATAAAGATCAGTTAGGAAAGTTTATTTATGATCTTTATCCATCTGTCGCAAAGATTGGTTTGGAGTATTTCTTCAATTTTTCATCGCAAGTATCTCAAGTACACCCTAACACTCATCTCTACTTCAGTGATAGATTTATTGAGAGCTTTCCTGGTCGAAAATTTGAAGTTATCAGCTCTTTTGCCTGGGGGAAGAAAGCAATAAAAGAACTTAAAGAAAAAGAGTTCAATGTAATTGTAAAGAATCTAAATACATCTCCTGAAAAGGTAATAAAGGACTTTAAGATCAAAGAGGGAGGAGAGGACTATCTCTTTTGCTTCTCAATGGGAAATACCACCCAAAAGCAACTAATAATCGCTAGGAGGTTGGGGTAACAATCTTCCCAATCAAAAAAACAATGCCCGCAACAGTGGCAAATGACAGTTGCGGGCGTTATCTTATTCTCATAAAAGAGTTTACGAGTATCAGTCTTTAAAAGAAAATGGATATCGGATATGCTCTAAAAAAAGACCCTCAGCCGGAGCTGTCGTACCGGCAAGTTCTCTATCTTTTGCCTGCAAAGCAATTCTAAAATCATTAAGACTCATTTTGCCCCGTCCCACCATAAATAGTGTTCCGACCACAGATCTGACCATGTTTCTCAGAAAGCGGTCTGCCTCTATCTCGAAATACCATTTATCTGAAGCCGTCTGTATCCAAATGGCTTTAGAAACGGTACAAATATGAGTTTTTACATCTGTATGCCTTTTGCTGAATGTAGTGAAGTCATGAGTCCCGACCAAACACTCAGCAGCTTGATTCATGAGTTCAAAGTTATAAAATCCTCGTAACCTTGTCTCATATTGGGTTGTAAAAGGATTCTTTGACAAACTTACATAGTAACGGTAGCAACGAGAAGACGCGTCAAAGCGAGCATGAGCATCTTGGGATACGGGATATATGCCGAACAAGCAAATATCTGAAGGCAAATACCTGTTTAGGTGATCTCTCAAATCAGTACGAGACTCGAGACTCAGAGACATAGATGTTTCAAAATGTGCCACTGCATATCTTGCGTGGACACCTGTATCTGTTCGACCTGCTCCTGTAATGCTGATCTCTGCACGCAATATTGTAGACAAAGCTTCTTCTAAGACTCCTTGTACAGTACGGCCTTTCGGTTGTATCTGCCAACCAAAAAAATGAGATCCATCATAAGCCAATGTCATAAAATAGCGAAATCGTTCTTCCATATCAATAGTTTACAAAACAAAACACACCCTACCAAAGATAGATATATCTCGATAAGGTGCATCCTACTTTATTAACTCATATTCAAGTTAACATTATATTATAACATACCGAACCAAGGAAGTTGACAAGTTATACAACAGTCATACTACAACTACTGCCACTCCTATAAATTCACCTAAAAATCTCAAGCCTTCATACAAGA
>NZ_JAUMXC010000005.1 GCF_030529325.1 Porphyromonas sp.
CCTTGCTCTTGCAAAGTGATTGCAAAGGTACAAAGATTTTTTATTCTCACAATAGGAAATAAAAAAACGAGCCACAAAATTCCGAATTAACTTCACGAACCAAGCAAATGAAGACTCGAGATCCCAGCAAAAGGAAATTGAATACCTTAAAATATGAATACCGGATCAACACCTCAATGACAGTACAGAGAAAAATATAGTAGCCTCAAATTTAATTTGGCTAACTTAACAAATCGATGTGGCAACCTGCAGCATGAAGTTAGACGACTTTTTCATTCTCTTCAAAGACTCAATGCAGCAATAAGTTCTATCAACCGCTATAGGAAAAAGAACATCTTACGACACCACACTAAGACATAATCTATATGACTAAAAAAACAGATATACTAAAATAAAAAAGAGATCACCAATGCTTGACTTGGTAATCTCTTTATCATATGTTCTATGATGACAATCAGGTAAAATCTCGATCAGTGAAACAAAACCTCATGCATAATCTCGGCAACCGTAGGATGAGGGAAAACATGTCTCCTAAATTCCTCTACCTTGGATCTATCCGCAATAGCAATACCGGCCAATACGATCAACTCAGAAGCAGGGTTTCCGATCATATGGCATCCGATGATGGTGTCATCTTCACCCACAATTATCTTACAAAGGCCATTACCACCTTCATTCTCGACTACGAAGCGTCCAGAATAAGACATCGGCAACTTGATAACTTTATAGGGCTCACCCTTTGCCTGTAAATCCTCTTCTGTACGCCCGACTCCGGCAATCTCGGGATGAGTGTAGACCACACCGGGAATTGCCCTATATGACATAGAATCATCTGCTCCTCCAAGAATATGATTGAGAGCCACCTCTCCCTCTCTTATCGCAGTATGAGCGAGAAGCGAAAAGCCCGTAATATCTCCTACTGCATAAACTCTCTTATCCGAAGTCTGCATATACTCATTGACGACAACGGCATTGCGGTCCATCTTTATAGACAGCGTATCAAGGCCAAGATTTTGACTCACCGGACGACGCCCCACGCTCAAAAGCACACGAGATGCAGGTATCTCTTCAACCACACCTTCCGGAGTTTCTATAGTGACTGCATCGGAGGAGACCTCAACAACTTTTGTATTCAAATAGAACTTAATCCCTTTCTTGGCATACTCATCGCGCAACATAGCCGATGTTTCTTTATCCATAGCACCAAGGATTTCAGGCATCATTTCGACCACGGTGACCTTGACTCCCATGCTAGTAAAGATACTTGCAAACTCCATACCGATGACGCCACCTCCAATAATAACAATATCCTCCGGGAGTTCCTTTGCATCTAGAGCTTCACGACTAGTCCAATACTCAACGGATTCGAGGCCCTTTATCGGAGGAATGACTGTCTCACTACCGGTTGCAATGATTACTTTTTTTGCAGTATAAAACTCATCTCCGGCCTGAATGCGGAGCAACTCGCCGTCCTCTCCGGCAAGTTTTGCTTCCGCATTGACTGTCGTAACTCCGGCAGCTTCAAGCTTCATTGCCACTCCGGCTATGAGCTTCTTGACTATTTTAGTTTTCCTCGCAACAATGCGCTTATAATCAGGAGCGAGAGTTCCCTCTACCTTGATTCCATATTTAGAACTTTCCTGCATCTCATCATAGAGATTTGCAGAGTGCAATAGAGCTTTTGTCGGGATACATCCCTCATTGAGGCAGACTCCTCCGACCTTATTCTTCTCAAAAAGGACAGTCTTCAATCCCTTTCCGGCAGCTGCAGCCGCTGCATTGTAGCCTGCAGGACCTCCACCAATGATTGCGATATCAAAAATCATATTGTATACGATATTATTTAGGTTAGTTTGTGTTATCAAAGATAATATTTAATCTTGTATACCCCGATATATGAGGGTATGTCGGGTGGAAAAAAGCTCTGTGGCAGCATTCAACAAAGAGGTTGTAGAGATCGCATCAAGAGACAAAGAGACTTCATCTATGCTACGATAAAAGCCAAAATGCAAAAGTTGCTTACCAAAATTAAGGAATCTACTCTCATGCTGCTCTGTCGTCAAAGCCAACTGTCCCTTGACTTGCTTTACCCAGGCTCGAAGCGCCGTATCCTTCAGCCCTGCCTCTATCAGGATGTCAAGCTCTGCGCAGACAACCTTTCTTGCCTTTTCAGCGTTTGAAGGATCACAACCAAAATAAATCTGCCACCAACCGGTATCTGTAAGAGATGTAAGACTGCCTTCTACGTTGTAAACCCATCCACGCTTTTCTCTCAGCGCTAAATTCAAACGGGAATTCATGCTTGAGCCCCCAAGATAATTCATCAAGAGAGAAGACTCAGCGCGGTGTTTATCAAACATTGTCGGACCCAGATTTCCAATTATTGTATGGGTCTGATGAGTGGGTTTGTCATGAGCAATTATCTGAGAGACCGTTAAGGGCGAGGGAATGATATCTCCTCCGACTTCCGAGTATCCGGATGGAGCTTCGTAAAAATACGCCTCACACAACTTCACAAAACGCTCCTCAGAGATCTGTCCCATACAAAAGCACACCATATTTTCAGCCCTAAAATACTTATGAGTATGCATGAGGAGAGTTCTCTGAGTCATGCGCCCGAGGCTATTCTCATCACCCAAAATAGGATTACCAAGTGGATGACCGGGATAAAGGACAGCATCGAAGTCGTCATATATTTGCTCTGCCGGTGTATCCTTATACAGATTGATCTCATCTGCAATCACATCCTTCTCTTTCACCAACTCGTGTTCAGGGAAAGTAGCATTCAGAACAATATCACTCAATAGTTCGATTGAACGGCGCACCTCGCTCCGTGGCGAAATGGTATAGACGAACGTCTCCTCTTTTGAGGTAAACGCATTAAGTTCTCCACCGACCGACTCCATCCGATTCAAAATATGCCAGGATTTACGACAAGTCGTTCCTTTAAAAATCATATGTTCGGCAAGGTGAGCCAATCCATGCAGACCATCCGGGTCCTGACGGCTCCCAACCTTGATCGCCACACCACAGTAGATAACCTTACTTTTAGTGGGAAAAAGAGCCACCCTAAGCCCATTGGGCAGCGTGTGAGAAAAATAGCCTCGCTTAAATTGTGTCGTACTCAAGATAATCTGTAATTTTGTAGCTTGTTAATGGCACAAATTTACTAAATTAACTTCTTTAGTTATCATCGTTCTTCACCAAATAGAACACATAAAAATATAGATGAACAAGGATAATAACCCACGATTGGATACAGCAGTCCTACGTGATATTCTCATGAAAGAGGCTGAAGCTGTACAGAATATTCCTGTAGGACCGGAAGTGACAGAGGCTATCGACCTTATTGTTGAGCAAGTACATAAAAAAGGAGGAAAAGTCGTCACATCAGGCATGGGCAAGGCCGGTCAAATAGCAGCCAATATAGCTACCACATTTTCATCTACAGGCACTCCTGCCTTTTTTCTGCATCCGAGCGAAGCACAGCATGGGGACTTGGGCATCGTGTGTCCCAATGACATCATGATACTGATATCCAATTCGGGAAAAACCAGAGAAATCCTTGAACTCATTGATCTCTCACAACACCTTGTTCCCGGCATAGCTTACATATGTATCACGGGCAACCCTGAAAGCAAACTTGCAGAAAATGCCTCTGTTGCACTTTTCACAGGAGCTCCAAAGGAGGTCTGTCCTCTTGGCCTCACCCCGACGACAAGCACGACCGTAATGACCGTTATAGGAGACCTCCTTGTAGTGGGAGTCATGACAGCAATAGGTTTTGACTATGAGTCATACTCTAAGAGACATCATGGAGGTTATCTTGGCGATATCAGCCGAAAGAAATCTAATATCTGAAGCTAAGAAGTAACGCTTCAAGGAACATAAAATCCCCCCAATATCCGACAGGAGAGAAATTAGCTTTCCATTGGATATTGGGGGATATTATTTTGTAGAAGTCCCAACAGGCCAAAAAAGTTGTCTAACTTGACGCGTTAAGTTAGACTGATTGATTCATCAAGTTAGACACATTAATTTGGAAGGTTCTATACCTCTCTCAACACGCATCATTTTTCGGTGATAGCAGGCAATAAACAGTGTCCATGAAATATCAAACTCGATTTTTCAAAAAACACAATTTAATCCCGGCACAAAATCTATTCAATAGACAAAAATCGCTATATTTGTCTACCTAACGAATCAATACATTAACCCTATATGCCGATAACCGCAGAGTTCTTACTATTATACGGATCAATACTTGTCATTTTTGGTCTTTTCCTATGTAAAGCAGGCTTCAAATTAGGGATGCCCACGCTGCTACTCTTCCTCGGAGTTGGAATATTGGCGGGGTCCGGAGGTTTTGGTATAGAACTCAATGATCCCGACATAGCTCAATTTATAGGGGTGTTGGCTCTCACAGTCATCCTATTTTCAGGGGGGATGGATACCGAATTCAAAGAGATACGGCCCGTCATAGGTCCCGGAGCGGCATTGGCATCTGTAGGTGTATTGATAACTGCAGTCCTTACAGGGACATTCATATTTTACCTGTTTCAATTGTTTGAAGGAGTGAACCTCTCCTACCCGCAGGCATTGCTCTGCGGAGCTGTTATGTCTTCGACAGACTCGGCCTCGGTTTTCTCTATTCTTCGATCAAAAAGTGTACAACTCAAACAGAGATTGAAACCAACTTTGGAGTTTGAAAGTGGTAGTAATGACCCTATGGCATTTCTCCTCACAATCCTCCTTATACAAGTAATCCAGGCAAACGAATTTAATACATGGACAGCCCTTTGGCTACTCTCAAAACAGCTTGTACTGGGAGCTCTGCTCGGTGTCCTACTTGGAAAAGTTGCGGTATGGATGCTCAATCGATTTGTCCTGCCTTCCACATCCTTGTATTCGATCCTCTTACTAGCTTGTGCCTCATTTATCTATGCTGCCACAAGCCGAATGGGAGGCAACGGATATCTCGCGGTGTACATCGCAGGGCTTGTGGTCGGTAACGCTAAAATATCAAATAAAAAGACGATAGCCAATTTCTTTGATGGCTTTGCATGGCTATGGCAACTGATCATGTTCCTCACCCTTGGTCTGCTTGTCAACGCCAAAGATCTATGGAGTGTTGCGATACCGGCCCTCCTCATCGCTGTATTTGTGATCCTAATAGGGAGACCTCTGTCAGTATTTTTGACATTGATCCCGTTCCCAAAATTCTTCACTCTAAAAGCAAAGACATACATCAGCTGGGTTGGTCTCCGTGGAGCTGCTCCGATTATATTTGCCACATACCCTTGGCTTGCAGGGGTAGAACATTCACAGCTCATATTTCACATCGTCTTCTTCATCACCCTCGTATCTCTCATCGTACAAGGAGGAACAGTGACCTTTATGGCCTCAAAATTAGACCTGATAGACAGGAGTCGAAAAGAAAAGAAGTTTGCAAGTTTTGACCTTCCTGACGAAATAAAAAGCGCACTAAGTGAGATCATCGTCAATCGTTCAATGATCGAAAAAGGGAATAAGCTCAAGGATCTTCCCCTTCCGGATCACACCCTCGCGCTCATGATACAAAGGGATGGCCGATACAGAATCCCCAAAGGGAATACCGTATTGAAAGAGGGAGATCATGTCTTGCTTATCTCAGATGATGAAGAAGCCTTGCTTCAATCCTACGAAGAGCTTGGCATCACGTCATACAGCTTGGAACGCAACTCTTGATCCAAGGACTGTCATAGCCCCCCCAAAGAAAGCAAAAGACCACGAAGACTCTCAAGCATATACAGATAGAGGCAGACAGTTCTCAAGTATCACAATTTGCACAAAGCCTTGATAAAGAGGATCATTTGGGACTTCATGTATTTTTTCGTACCTTTGCTCCTCTGTATCATCAGCGGATGATACCCGTCCGAAACTCGGAAGCCCCATTATATTGGTCTCTGTGATGGGATATCTGGTGGGGTTAGGTGAAACGAAACTTATTATTTATGAGATCGAAAACTTTCGTTCTTGGGTTGCTCTCATTAGCTTTTGCAATCTTTGCTACCTTGTTTATATCAGCATCAGATGCAAAAACAAAGATAAATACCGGATACAATCCCGGGGAAATGCTCCCAAGTATCAAGGTGGACGACATAGACCTACAAGATATCGGCACAGACAATGTGACCCTTGTAGTACTATGGTCTAAGCGTGATCCTAAGTCACGCATGGTTAACTCTTGGTTGAGCCACAAAGGTGTTCCAGATAAAGTCATCTCGGTATGTATAGACGCAAACACAGAAGAGGCTAAGCAGTACGCAAGTATCGATGGAGTATCTCCGGAGATATGCATAAAAGGGACAAACCAAAGTAAAAAATTGGTCAAGGAGTTAGGAATGTCAAAAGGACTGAAAACGCTCACCATAGAAAATGGCGTCATCGTAAACTCCACCGGCACGGCAGTGCTATGGGATCAATTGGAAAACATTGAAAAATGATTTTTTTTGAGAGGATAAAAATTCTCGCAATAAATCGAAAAGGACTCGTATAATCAGGCATAGCTTGTATTATTTATGAGTCCTTTTTTACATCCACATCACTAAATCTAACAAGACAGAGGGATCTTATATTCCATTCGGAAGACACCCGAAAAGGAATCACATATAAAACTAACTTTCAAGATATTACATTAACAAAAGATCTCAAAAATACACATTAAATGTCAACAGCAACTTCATGGCAATCGGTTACAGGTAAAATATCAAGGAAGATCTTCATAAAAACGAAGTTCTTTTTATTTTAGAATATCGAAAGAAAGGACTAAATTTGAGTAAAACAAAAGGTATCAACACTGATAGTATGTTCAAAAGCTATGGGATACGTAAAATTTGACCGAAACAATATGAGTAATCTCGAGGTATCTCTCAGCAAAGAAATGCTTCGGACAAATCGTAGAGGCGCTTATCATGCCTCTACAATATTGAACTGCAACACTCGTAAGTATCATGGTCTATTGGTGGTCCCAAACAGCTTTGCAGATGAACATAGCAGTGTACTGCTCTCATCATTTGATGAGACCGTCATACAGCATGGGGCGGAGTTCAATCTTGCAGTACATAAGTATCAGGACGGTACCGTGGCACCCAATGGTCACAAATACATAAGAGAGTTTGATATCGACACGATACCCAAGATACTCTATCGTGTGGGAGGCGTGATACTATCAAAAGAGCTCATATTTGCAGCAAATAGCAACAGAGTACTTATACGGTATACCTTGCTTGATGCGCATTCTCCCACAACACTTAGATTCAGGCCAATCCTGGCATTCCGAAGTACCAAAGAGTTGACAAGCGAAAACAACGCCATCAACTGGAACTTCAAAGAGGTTGAGAATGGGATTATGATGAATTTGTATGAGGGCTACCCCGAACTGTATATGCAATTTTCATCTCCGGTCACATGGAGTCATATGCCTGTATGGTACAAAGGATTCCTCTATGAGAGAGAATTGGAAAGAGGTCATGCTTGTACTGAAGATCTACCTAACCCGGGCTATTTCGAATGCAACATCAAAAAGGGGCAATCTATCATCTTTGCTGCTGGTGATGCACCGGTATCTCCAAAAGAGCTGGATGATATATTTGAGAAAAATATAGAACAGCGAACTCCTCGCAACAATTTCACGAATTGTCTCATCAATGCAGCAGATCAATTTTACTTGCAAAAAAACAATGATAAACATTATCTACTTGCAGGTTACCCGTGGTTTGGCATCAGAGCAAGAGATCAATTCATTAATCTCACGGCATGTACTTTCGGTATAGGAAAACCAGAACGGTTTGACAAGATATTTAACACAGCATGGCCTGCAATACATCACTTCATGAAAACAGGCGAAGGCGACAAAGATATCATAGGTATAGAAGCTCCGGATACCCTTCTTTGGGTCATCACATCGATACAAGACTATATGAAATGGAGAGGTATAGATGAGACGAGATCCAAATTTGGAGAGAGGGTACGAGAAATGATCCGGTATTTGATGGATAGTCGTCATCCAATGATGCGTAGGATGGAAAATGGCCTTCTCTACACCATATCAAAAGATCGGAGTCCTATCACGTGGATGAATTCAAAAATTGACGGACACTCAATTGTTGATAGACAGGGGTACATAGTTGAGTTCAATGCGTTATGGTACAATGCCCTATGCTTCTGCAGGGAGTTATTTGACATCACGGACGATACCTACACACATTTGATAGAGAAAGTCGCAGAGTCATTTGTGCGGGTATTTGTGAACGAACACAACTACTTGTTCGATTATGTCTGTGAGGGACGTTCTCAAGATTGGAACGTAAGACCCAATATGATATTTGCAACAGGGTTGAAGTACTCGCCTTTATCAAGAGATATGCAACGAGCAGTATTGGATATAACAACAAAAGAGCTGCTCACTCCAAAAGGTCTAAGATCATTGAGTCCTAAAAGTCCGGATTATAAGGGCTACTGCAATGGCACTCTTAGAGAACGTGCCTATGCCTCTGTACAAGGAGCCGTATGGCCGTGGCTGATGTATCCATACTTGAGTGCTTATCTCAAATTATTCAAACACAGCGGGATTTCATTCGTAGAAAGGTTACTCATATCTTTTGAAGATGAGCTGACTCTTCATGGCATAGGAACCATCAGCGAGATGTATGATGGCACACCTCCTTTTGTAGGGAGAAGCGGCATATCTTATGCAGGAAGTGTGTCAGCAATACTAAGGATACAAAACCGCCTCAATGACTACTATATGGAAGAGGATCTTATGAACATACAGAGATAGATAATGGTGAGACAAGATTTTAAAATAAGTAGAGATCGCGAAAGACGCTAAAGTATGAAGGCATTGATGTTTGGTTGGGAGTTCCCACCCCATATACTTGGAGGATTAGGCACAGCAAGCTATGGATTGACCAAAGGGATGAGCCTACAAGAGGACTTAGAAACGACTTTCGTGATACCCAAACCTTGGGGCGATGAGGACAGATCCTTTTTAAATATCATCGGAGCCTCCCAAGTTCCGGTTGTATGGAAAGATTCCACTCGAGATTATATTCAAGAGCGCATTGGTCACCTCTTGTCTCCCGACACTTACTACAACTTGAGGAATCACATATACGCAGACTTCAGCTACATTCAGACTGATGATCTTGGCTGTATTGAATTTTCCGGGCGTTATCCGGACAATCTCCATCAAGAAATCAATAATTACTCAATCGTTGCAGGAGTCATCGCAAGAAGTATCCAATGTGATGTAATACACTCTCATGACTGGCTTACATACCCTGCCGGGATCCATGCAAAGTCTGTAACAGGTAAACCTCTCGTCGTACACGTCCATGCGACGGACTTTGACAGAAGCAGGGGAAATGTCAACCCTATCGTCTATAACATCGAAAAAGATGGTATGGATCATGCAGATCACATCATAACAGTCAGCGACCTCACGAGATCTACCGTAATAGAGAAATATCACCAAAGTCCCGAAAAAGTAACAACAGTACACAATGCTGTAACACCTCTAAGTCCGTCAATACTTTCAATACCGGACAAAAGAGGTGTAAAGGAAAAAGTCGTCACTTTCCTTGGCCGTATAACGATGCAAAAGGGATGTGAGTACTTTGTCGAAGCAGCTTCGAAAGTATTGCAGAAGACAAAGAACGTGAGATTTATCATGGCTGGAAGTGGAGATATGACAGACCAAATGATACAACTTGCGGCAAAGAGAAACATCTCAGATCGGTTTCATTTTACGGGGTTTATGAAGGGAAATCAAGTCTACGAAGTATTCAAAGCAAGTGATGTTTATGTGATGCCTTCTGTATCTGAGCCGTTTGGAATATCCCCGCTTGAAGCCATGCAGTGTGGTGTCCCTTCTATCATATCCAAACAGTCCGGTTGTGCCGAGATTATAAACTATGCGGTCAAAGTAGACTACTGGGACACAGACGCGATGGCAGACGCCATCTATGGGCTAGTGACCTATCCCGCATTTAATCAGTTCCTAAAAGAAGAAGGTCTGAAAGAGGTCAATAGTATCAAATGGGAAGATGCAGGATTAAAAGTGCGCCGCATCTATGATAAAATAACAGGCATGTCAAGCGCATACTAAAAAGACAAAAACGATAAGTTTATGAAAAACATATGTTTTAACTTTCAGGTTCACCAACCGTTCAGACTAAAACGCTACCGTTTTTTTGACATTGGTAACGACCATTACTACTTTGATGATTTTCAAAACGAAGAGATATTCAAGCGTATAGCCAGGGAGTCTTATCTGCCTGCCAACCAGATGCTGCTTGATATGATCAAAAAAAGTAATGGGGGAGTAAAAGTCTCTTTTGCTCTGTCAGGTACAGCGATAAGTCAGATAGAGATGTACGCTCCGGAACTCATTGATAGTTTTGTTGAGTTAAGCAATACCGGATGTGTTGAATTTCTTGCAGAACCATATGCTCATAGCCTATCATCACTCGGCGATGTTGCAGAATTCAGATCTCAGATACAGATGCACTCACGGAAGATTCAAATGATGTTTGGGCAGAAACCGGCAGTATTCCGAAACACAGAGTTGCTCTACTCAGATGAGATAGCGGAGGAGATTGAAGAGATGGGATTCAAGGGGATGATCACCGAAGGCGCCAAGCATGTTCTCGGTTGGAAAAGTCCTAACTATATCTATCAATCCGCCACAAGCAAAGGCATGCCCCTACTCCTCCGCAATCGTAGATTTAGTGATGACATCCTAAAAAACTTTAGTCGATATGATTGGAGCGAATATCCTCTGACAGCCGATAAGTTTGCTGACTGGATCTCTGCTCTACCAAAGGATGAAGAAGTCATCTACATAGATATGGCTTACGAGGTCTTCGGGCAAGCTCAGCCGACAAGTTCAGGTATTTTTGACTTCTTCAAAGCGCTTCCAATTTACTTCTTTGAGAAAGGGTTAAAGTTTGCAACCCCCTCGGAAGTTATCGCAAGGTACAAGCCTGTGAGTACGATCTCGATCCCCTTGGCTATCTCATGGTCAGAAGAAGAAAAAAATACCAGCACATGGCTGGGAAACAGTTTGCAATCAGAGGCTTTTACAAAACTTATCCAATGGGGAGAACGAACTCGTCTCTGCCAAGATAGAAGATTATTACAAGATTGGCTATATTTGCAAAGCAGTGATCATTTTCTATATATGACTACGACAAATAAGGATGTTCGACTTTTCAGTCCATACGATGGGCCTTATGATGCATTCAACAATTATATGAATATCCTAAGTGACTTTCACCTAAGGGTCGAAGCTCAGTATCCGAGTTCTATAGAAAATGAAGAGTTGAATGCTCTTCTACTCACGATCAAGAATCAAGGTGAAGAGATCGAGGCTCTCAAGGCTCAACTTGAAAAGAAACAAAAATCGGTAAAGAAAAAGGTATAAAACACCTAAATAACTAACTACTTAAATGAACGAACCTATGCAAGAAATTGAATGGTCAAAATTAAGCTTTGGTTACTATCCAACAGCTTGGAATGTAAGATGTTACTACCGTGATGGTAAGTGGGGTGAAGTAGAGCAAACTCAAGACACCAACATCAGTATGCACATGGCTGCGACTTGCCTACACTACGGACAAGAAGCATTTGAGGGCCTCAAAGTCTTCAAGGGGAAAGACGGCAAAGCTCGCCTATTCAGAGTGGAAGAAAATGCTCTCCGCATGAATCGCTCTTGCGAAGGCATCATGATGCCGGAAATACCTGTCGAGCTATTCAAAGAAATGGTGAATAAGGTGATCAAACTCAACATCGAGTACCTCCCACCTTACGAATCGGGAGCATCACTTTACATCAGACCTCTTGTGATTGGTACAGGTCCTCAAGTAGGTGTACGCCCTGCGACAGAATACCTGTTCATCATCTTCGTTACTCCGGTAGGCCCTTACTTTAAAGATGGATTCAAGCCTACCCCTATGGCTATCCTACGCGGATATGACCGTGCAGCACCTCTTGGTACGGGAACTATCAAAGTCGGTGGTAACTATGCTGCAGGTATCAAGGCCGGACATATTGCACACGAAAAAGGTTACTCTGCAGTCCTCTTCCTCGATGCAAAAGAAAAGAAGTATATCGATGAGTGCGGTCCTGCAAACTTCTTCGGTATCAAGGGTAACACATACATTACACCAAAGTCTGAGTCTATCCTTCCTTCTATCACCAACAAAAGCCTTATGCAGGTAGCTGAAGATCTTGGTATGGAGGTTGAACGCCGTCCGATCCCTGTGGAAGAACTTGCTGAATTTGATGAAGCTGGAGCTTGTGGTACAGCAGCCGTTATCAGTCCTATCCTACGTGTTGATGACTTGGATGACAACCACAGCTATGTCTTCTCAAAAAATGGTGAGGCCGGTCCTATATGTACCAAGTTGTACAATGCTCTTCGTGCAATCCAGTACGGAGACGCTGAAGACAAGCATGGCTGGGTTACTATAGTTGAGTAAACAGCATTTCACTAAGTCATAAGATAGGATACATAGGGTTGCCCTATGTATCCTATTCTTATTCCCCCTGAATGTATCGAAAGAAAAGTTCTCCAGGTCGATAAAATAAGGTAAACGCATTGACTCATCGAAATAGACATATAGATTTTGAGGGGAGCTGACCTTTTACCCAAAAGTACTCAGTATTCTGGTGATCTCCCCATATGTCGGAAGTATCTCCTCTTCTCAAAATCAAATATGGGACAACCCCGAAAGTACGAGGGTTGTCCCATGTTTGTTATGTGTTAAATATCAATTTATCTCTCTTTATGAGTCATCAACAAGATGTTCTCTACATGATGAGTGTGAGGGAACATATCCACCGGTTGAGAAACTTCAACATCATACGCATGTAACATCTTTGCTACATCACGAGCCTGACTTGCAGGATTACAACTCACATAGACGATCCGCCTGGGAGCCGCACGGAGGATGACGTCTACAACATCGTCATGCATCCCTGCACGTGGAGGGTCTGTGATGATGACATCCGGACGTCCATGCTGATTGACAAAATCGTCCGTCAATATATCCTTCATATCTCCGGCATAAAATAAAGTGTTAGCTATGCCATTCACTTCAGCATTGATTCGAGCATCCTCAATAGCCTCAGGAACATATTCAATACCTATGACCTGGCGGGCTTTGCGAGATACAAAGCTAGCAATCGTACCGGTACCGGTATAAAGGTCATACACAAGTTCTTCTCCGGTCAAATCTGCAAGTTGGCGAGTGAGAGAGTACAGACGATAAGCTTGTTCGCTATTGGTCTGATAAAAGGACTTGGGACCTATCTTGAACCTCAACCCTTCCATCTCTTCCCATATGTGATCTTCACCACTATATAGGTGCACATCAAGATCACCAAAGGTGTCATTCCGTTTTTCGTTAATGACATACATGAGCGATGTAATCTCAGGAAACTGTTTTTTGAGAGCAGAAAGAAGAGCCTCCCTCTTAGCTTCATCCTCATGTGCAAAGACCACCACAACCATAAGCCCTCCGATGGTAGTATTTCGGATCATCAGGGTCCTCATAAAGCCAGTCTGCTCACGAAGATCAAAAAATGGATACCCGTCATGACTATGACAAAAATCTTTGACAAAAAGACGAATCCTGTCAGAGATATTATCTTGGAGTAGACAAGTCTTGATATCAAGGACTTTGTCAAACATGCCCGGGATATGAAATCCCAGCCCTTCTCTCTGATGTATATCGTCAATCGTGCCGATCTCTTCATTTGTAAGCCATCTGCGATTAGAGAAGGTATACTCGAGTTTATTGCGGTATTGATAAATCTTCTCTGAACCAACTATAGGTCGTGCATCCTTGATCTCTATTTTACCTATCCGCTGCAACTGGTCATTGACCTGCTGCTCTTTGGCAGACAACTGCATCTGATAAGGAATATGTTGCCATTTACAACCACCACAGACCGTGAAATGAGGACATGGGGCAGGAATACGATGTGGCGAAGGCTCAACTATACTCAAGAGTCTGCCTTCAGCATAGGCTTTGCGCCGCTTCGTCAGTTGGATGTTCACCTTATCTCCCGGAGCTACAAACGGGACAAAGACAACTCGCTCGTCCGGAAGGTAAGAAACACATTTTCCCTCTGCTGCAATTGTCTTGATTTCTAGATTTTCTACTGTGATAGGAGATTTTTTATTTCTTGCCATTAAGGATGTTATGAAATTGAAGTGTACATTCTTGCGAAAGTAATGATCGGTATTTATTGCTTGTCTCTGATAACAAGGTAGACCGAAAGTAATATTAAAACTACACCTGCCATCCCACCAATACTGAGGCTTTCACCAAAGATCATCACTCCGATGACGAGAGCTGTAAGAGGCTCCAATGCCCCCAATACTGAGGCCTTGGACGAACCGATATGTTTGACCGCAACAATAAGTGTGAGATTGGACACAATAGTGGGAACAAGCGCGAGGAGGATAGCATTAGTGTAATTGCTTACAGCACGCAGAGGTTGAATGTAACCTTGATTGAAAAGAGAAACTACACAAAACATGACACATGCTACAAACATCACGTACAATGTGGTTCGAAATCCGGGAAATCGGGAGAGTCTTGTATGCTTCAACTCAACAATATATGCAGCATAAGTGAATCCTGAAAATAGTATCATCGCAATGCCTGCAAATGAAGTAGAGGGATCAAGCTCTGTCCCCGAAAACATCGAAATGCTCGCGACTCCTCCCACTGCAAGAAGGATAGCAAGCATAGACTTGAAGGAAGGTCTTTTCCCAAAGAGAACAAGGAGAATAAGAGCGACAAAAAACGGGTAGGAAAAGTGTATGGTCGTCGCCAATCCACTCGATATATACGTATAGCCGATGAGTAGAAACCATGCTGAGCAGAAATAAAATATTCCTCCAAGAACAAAGAAAGGGACATCCTTCCATGAGATGGTAAATGGGATCTTCGCAAAAAGCATGTAAACAGCCAAACCGATACTACAAAAGAGTGTACGATAAACCAATACATCGGTAGCAGAATACCCATCATGAAAGAGAGGTAGTACGAACAGAGGAATAAATCCGAACGTGCATGCTGAAACGATAGCCGAAATATAGCCGATCGTCGTGCTTCTATCATTCTTCACTGTATCCATAAATCTCTCTTCTCTATACAGAAAAGCCCCACTCCTAAAAGAGCGGGGCTTTTTCATTATTTTATCACTGTTCGGATAGATATGCATGCATTCCCGCTGCGGCATCACGACCATCTCCCATAGCTAAGATAACCGTTGCTCCTCCACGGACAATATCTCCTCCGGCAAAGACATCTTTTAGATCAGACTGCTTATTCTCTCCGACGACGATAGTACCATGCCTTGTAACATCAAGTCCCTTGAATGTACGAGGGATGAGAGGATTAGGAGATACTCCCACACTTACAATCACCTCATCTACAGGGATCTCTATGATATCACCTTCAATAGGCTCCGGACTGCGACGACCTGATGCATCCGGCTCGCCGAGACGCATACGTTGCAATCTCATCGCGCAGACCTTACCCGTACCATCATTGAGATACTCGATCGGATTGTGAAGAGTAAGGAAGTCTATGTCCTCTTCCTTCGCATGATGAACTTCTTCAAGACGAGCAGGCATTTCCTCCTCACTACGACGGTAAACAATCATAGCACGTTCAGCACCGAGTCTCTTTGCAGTACGCACCGAGTCCATTGCAGTATTACCACCACCAATGACGGCAACGTGGCGACCACGAGAAACAGGGGTCTCACTATCCCTCTCGAATGCACCCATAAGATTGACACGAGTAAGGTACTCATTACTTGACATGACACCAACAAGGTTCTCACCGGGGATATTCATAAACTTTGGCAGACCTGCACCGCTACCTGCAAATATCCCCTTGAAACCCTCTTCATGGAGATCTTCATAAGAGATCGTTTTACCCACGATACAATTGGTCTCAAACTTAACTCCAAGTTTACGCAACTTGTCTATTTCAAAATCGACAATGTTATTAGGGAGTCGGAACTCAGGGATACCATACCTTAGCACTCCCCCAACATCATGTAGAGCCTCAAATACAGTTACATCGTAACCATACTTTGCCATATCACCGGCAAATGAGAGACCGGCAGGCCCGCTACCGATGACAGCAACCTTAATTCCATTTGGCACAATCGTAGGCTCAGGAATATCAACAGTCCCGGAAAGAGTAGCTTCGCGCTCATAATCCGCAGCAAAACGCTCCAAATATCCGATAGCAACCGCTGGTTTACCGAGCTTTAGAGTATAGATACAATTCTTTTCGCACTGTTTTTCCTGTGGGCACACACGACCACAAACGCCAGGTAGAGAGCTTGTCTCTCTAATGACCCTCGCAGCTTCCAAAAATTCGCCGCGTTCGATGTTCTTGACGAAAGTAGGGATGTGTATACTTACAGGGCAACCCTCCATACAAGTAGGATTGGCACAGTCAAGACATCTTAGAGCCTCTGCTTGAGCTGCTTCCGGAGATAAGCCTTGATTTACTTCTTCATTATTTTTGTTTCGATAGTTGCCGTCAAGTGCAGGCATTTGCACACGTACGGCATCCATTCGATCCTTTGTCTTCACACTCTTACGGAGAGATTCTCGCCACTCTTCTTTACGTCTTTCCGTAATCAGTTGGTCTACCATTTTTGTATAGATGTTTTAGTGTTGTGAAAAACTTCTCCAGACTTATTTGCGTGTTTCGGCATCTCTATAAGCACTCATTCTCATGAGCATCTCATCAAAATCAACCTTATGAGCGTCGAACTCAGGCCCATCGACACAGACAAACTTTGTCTGTCCATCAACAGTAACACGACAAGCTCCGCACATACCGGTCCCATCCACCATGATAGTATTTAGGGAAGCCATTGTAGGCACTTCATACTTTTTAGTCAATGCAGAAACAAATTTCATCATGATAGCAGGACCTATCGTCACACATAGGTCAACCTTCTCTCGATTGATGATTTCTTCTATACCATCGGTAACCAATCCCCTTTTACCGTAGCTACCATCATCTGTCATGACGACAACCTCATCACAGTGCTCTCGCATCTCCTTTTCCATGATCACAAGATCTTTGGTACGAGCAGCCAGCACTACAATCACACGGTTACCGGCCTTATGCATAGCCTGGACGATTGGATACAAAGGAGCTACTCCGACACCACCTCCGGCACAGACAACCGTCCCAAACTTTTCAACGTGTGTCGCCTGACCGAGGGGACCCACAACATCATGAATGTATTCACCCTCGTTGAGTTCGCACAATTTTGCTGAGCTACGCCCAACATTTTGGACAACCATTGTGATGGTGCCTTTCTGCACGTCAGAGTCAGCAATAGTTAGGGGGATACGTTCGCCTCTCTCGCCCACACGGATGATGACAAAGTGGCCGGCTCTACGAGACTTAGCGATGCGAGGAGCTTCAACCTCAAACTTGACAACACGTTCGGAAAGGTACTCCTTACTTACGATTTTGTTCATAATATTGAATTAAAAAATATATCTATGCTCCTAATGCAAGGATGTCACGAGGAGCTTCACCATATAGTCAATTATAGGTATAATTCTCTAATTTCGCCAAAGGTAATAATTATTCGCAATATACATTGTAAATATCTGTATAAACAGAGACAAAGAATGCTGTATAACAGATTAAATAACTGAGAGAAGACTCCCTAATTGTGGGGAGTCAGAGATCGTACATTTTGCGATAATAGTCTTTATATTCGCCTGAGATAATCTCTTTCAACCAATCTTGATGTTGCAAGTACCATTCCACAGTGTGTTGAAGTCCCTCTTCAGGAAGATACCTTGGGACGAATCCGATTTCATTCCTGAGTCTTGAAGCATCTATGGCATATCTCACATCATGCCCCAACCTATCTCTAACAAATGTCATCAGATTGAGGGAATGCCCGTCCGAGTTACCCATCTCCTTGTCCATGAGAGAGATTATCATCTTGATCATATCAATATTTCTCATCTCATTGTTTCCACCGATATTATACGTCTCCCCGACTTTGCCCTTGTGGAGAATAGCATCGATCGCATCCACATGATCATCGACATACAACCAATCTCTCACCTGACATCCATCTCCATAGATGGGTATATCCCGACCTTGAAGGATATTGAGGATGCAGAGGGGAATTAGCTTTTCAGGAAACTGATACGGGCCATAGTTATTACTGCAATTGCTGATTATCGTAGGAAGCCCATATGTATCATGATAAGCCCGGACAAAATGGTCAGAACCGGCCTTACTTGCCGAGTATGGCGAATGCGGATCATAAGGAGTATTCTCAGTAAAGGGAGAGTCTGTAGCTGAAAGGCTTCCATAAACTTCGTCTGTCGAGATGTGATAAAAGAGTCTGTCAGAAAAATTTCCTTCCCACTTTGCCAAAGCCGTATTCAGCAAGTTTACAGTCCCCAATACGTTGGTACGAACGAACAACAGAGGATCCTTTATACTCCTATCGACATGACTCTCAGCTGCAAGATGTAACACATGAGTGACTCCAAACTCTGAAAACAAAGCCTCGAGTCCTGTCGCATCCGTAATATCTATATTCCGAAAAATATAATTATCGGCAGACTCAAGAGAGGAAAGATTTTTGAGATTTCCGGCATACGTAAGCGCATCCACATTGATGAACAAATACTCGGGATATCTTGGAACAAGGCGTAACAACAAGTTACTACCAATAAAACCGGCGCCTCCGGTGACGACTACGATCTTCTCAAACTGTCTGAAATCATTCATACACACCAACTGCTTGCAATAATGCCGCAAAGATACAAATTTTCTATGCTCTTCCCCTACACGCAGACCTATCACTCACAAGCCGACTTGAGATAGTAGCAAGCTGTTTTTGTCAATGATTCAGGAGGTGGATAATGAAGATCGTGGCGTTCACAAAGCACCTTAAAACACAAACGGGTAAGGCAGACATTTCTCCATGATGTCACAGGATGATCCTCAAGGGATTTCTGAGAGATTCCTGTCAGACTACTTGCCAAAAAAGGCAATTTGACATATCGATATTCTTGGCCTAAAAGATGTTCCTCAAAGCGCATAACACATATGGTCTTTTTGCGAGCAAATACTTCGAATGCTTCAACAGACAAATGCTTTCTCATCATACGGCAAAGCACTTGAACATCAAACTCCGCATTGTAAAAAACCAGCGTCTGACCATCACCGGTGGCATCACTCATCATCTTACAAACATCGGACTCTCCAAGCCCAAATTTAGCAAGTTGATCTGCACCGATCTTGTGCACTCTCCTTGCCTCGGCAGGACCAAGATTATCCTGTCGGATCAAAACAGTCTTGTGATCCAACACGGAAAAATCTTCTGAAAGATGCATCCAAGATACCTGCAAAGGATCGGGAGAGATACCGGATTCTTCAATAAGCCCATTCGTCTGAATATCAACAACAGTATATTTCACGTCCTCTTGCTCATCGGCCTTAGGAGGGAAAAAAGGATTTTCCGTAGATGGAGTGTGAGACAAATGATCCGATGATACAGACACAGTATCTTCCCTCTTTCTGTAAAAGACAAGGGAAATAAGAACCCACACAAAGCAGAAAAGTAATATTGCAGCTAATATACTCATCAACAACTAAATATTTATCCACAAATTTAGCATATTATCTGTAACCAAAGAAAAAGGTATAGAAGGGTCAAAATTCATGTGTCTAACTTGATGAATGAAGTTGTCTAACCTAATGCATCAAGTTAGACAACTTTTTTCAGGCCCTATGAGATCATTGATGAGACGGGAATCTGAGGATAGGTGAGTCCCAAAACACGAGTAAAAGTGTTTCATAGACATTTTGTAACTGATTTTAAATACGTTAACGCAAAAATCACACACAATAAGAGCCAAATAAGATTAACAACAAAACAGAGTACAATACTCGCGAACTAAGAATAATCCAACCTACATCCACTACCTATCATAAAAATAATATGTACCTTTACTCTGATAAGCTACTTCTGACGAAGTCGCAAGATATCTTTTCAGGTAATACTTTTTTGGTATTGTAAATCGACAACAATATAAGCATGATCGTTTCCGTAATAGGATCTATACATCAAAAGTGCTCACAAGAGGTTTTAAGTGAGTTGATGAGCACAATAATTGAGGGAAGCAGAGGGCACAGACTCAGGATAGACAGTGGATTCTTCGATTATCTTCGCCGCACAGGTATCAAACTTCCGGCCGAACTCTCGTCGGCAGTGAGAAAAGAGCCTCAGACAGATCTCCTCATCAGTCTCGGCGGAGACGGGACATTCCTCCGTTCTGCAAAACTAATTGCCGGGACATCTGCAACAATACTTGGCATCAATACAGGACGCCTCGGTTTTCTCACGGGGACTTGCCCAAATGAGTTGAAACAGATGTGGGACGACATCATAGAAGGCAGGTACGAGACAGAGTTGAGGAGTATGCTCGAGATATCTACAGAAGCAGATGGGGTAATCAAAAGACTTCCCCCTGTGCTCAATGAAGTTGCAATACTCAAGAGAGATACTGCAAGTATGATCGGGGTACACACTTCTGTGGATGGAGAGAGAGTCGCCACTTTTGAGGGAGACGGGCTTCTTATTGCCACCCCCACAGGTTCGACGGCATATTCGCTTAGTGTAGGAGGCCCGATAATTCATCCTTATTGCCCCACCCTACTCTTGGCGCCTATAGCTCCACACACTCTCAATATGCGCCCCATCGTAATCCCGGATAATGTAGTCTTGGAAATGAGTGTAACCACCCGCAATGATGCAATCCTATTATCCTCTGATGGATATAGCACACCACTGCCCGGATCAGCCAAAATAAAAGTATGGAGATCGGAAAAGGAAGTACGTATAGTGCGCCACCCCATCCACACATTCTATGATACCCTCCGCAACAAACTGATGTGGGGACAGGATGTGAGAGGGATGAATAATGAACAGAATAGGCACTGCCCCAACTTCTGACAATTGGAGGACAAATAAAGATACACCTCCTATCGAGCGCAAATTCACAGATATTCAAACACTATTTACGCAATGATACACTTACAAAGAGTTTTCAGGTTTTCTATACTACTGTTAGCAGTGCTGACGTCATCGCTGACATCGTATGGACAAAATACAGGTAAGTCAAAAAAAGCAGATAGCCAATTGGAGATTGGAAGAGCCATACAAGTATTCAGATCTGTACTGGCAGGAGTAGAGACCCTGTACGTAGACACCGTAGACATAAAGGGGATATCTGCGAGAGGTATCAACACAATGCTATCTCAACTTGACCCTTACACAGAGTATATGACCGACAATGAAAGTAAAGACTTTATTTTCATGACAACAGGGGCGTATGGAGGAATAGGCGCATATATCCAAGAGAAGGACTCCGCCGTGTACGTTCAAATGCCCATGCCCGGTACTCCGGCGGAAAAGAGCGGCCTCAAAATGGGAGACAAGTTTGTTGTCATCGAAGGAGTCCCTGTTGTTCCTGCCACTGCTACAAAGGTGAGCGGGCTACTAAAAGGTCAAGTAGGCACCAAAGTAAAAGTAAAAATACTGAGGTTGGGTGAAACAAAAGAGCGAGAATTCACCCTGACAAGAGATAATGTAGTGGTGGATCAGGTCGTACACAGGGGAATCTATCGTGACAATATCGGATATATCCGACTCAGTTCGTTTACCAACAAAAGTGCGGAGGATGTGCGCAAAGCTTATAATGAACTCAACAGTACACGCAAGCTGAAATCACTCATACTGGACCTCAGAGGTAATGGTGGCGGAGTGATGGATGATGCCATCAAGATCCTTGGCATGTTTTTGCCGGAAAAGACCCTTGTTCTCTATACAGAAGGGAAGTTGCCCGAAACATCTCAGAAGTACTATACGACAGATAAGCCTATAGACACCAATATCCCGGTGGTGGTACTCATCAATGGCGGCTCAGCCTCAGCTTCCGAAATTGTTTCAGGTGCAATGCAAGACCTCGATAGAGGTGTAGTACTTGGTAGCAAAAGTTTCGGAAAAGGTTTGGTTCAGTCCACTCGTCCACTCCCCAATAAGGGGATATTGAAGGTAACAATAGCACGCTACTACATCCCAAGCGGCAGATGTATCCAGCAACTCGACTACTCTCACCGCAACCCTGATGGCTCGGTAGCATCGGTTCCCGACAGCCTTGCCAATCAGTTCAAAACAAAGAACGGCAGGATAGTCAAAGATGGAGGTGGGATACGTCCGGACTTGGAAATACAGGATGAGATATTACCGGTGTCTGTATTCAATATGATCAGAGGAGGCTACATCTTTGAATTTGCAAACAAACTATTTGTCAATAGAAAGGGAACGGCAGCTCCCCAATCAGTCCAAGATATCGGTGTGACAGACAAAGACTTTGAAGACTTTCTGACTTATCTCGAGGAACAAAAGTTTGAGTATGGTAAACTAAGTCTCAATGCCCTCAATCGTCTCAGGGAACTTGCAGAATTTGAAGGATACAAAGAACAAAGCAAAGAGGCATTCAAAGAGCTTGAAAAAGCCCTATCTCCCTCACTCCGTAAAGATCTTGCACAACACAAGGATATGATCATCAGCCAATTGAGGAGCTCATTAGCTTCTCACTATTTTGGTATGTCCGGACAATACACTGTAGGTCTGGAAAGTGATCCAACATTTGAGAAAGCTCTGGAAATTCTCTCCAACAAAGAGACATACCGAAAACTGCTTACCCCTCAAAGGGACAGTAAGAACATCAAGGTGCAAAAGTGACACCTGATCAAACTGATGATGGGAAGAAACAATAAAAGCTCAAAAGGAAGCGAAAGTGATGGGTTGGTCTTCTCTACCAACACCGAATTACTTCAGAAAATACAACTCGGAAATATTATTTCGATCGAGACACTACCGACATCCGATCAGAGATTGATAGTGCAGCTTGATACAAAGGCAAGAAAGGGTAAGATCGTAACGCTTGTAACCGGCTTTGAGGGACAACAGTCTGATCTTGAAGCCTTAGGTAAGCGCCTCAAAACGGCATGCGGTGTCGGAGGAAGTGTCAAAGATGGAGATATCATAGTACAAGGCTCTTATGTGGACAAGGTATTGTCCCTTTTGATAGAATGGGGTTATACCAAAACAAAGAGAAAAGGATAATCATGTAGGTGAGAAATGGAGTTCCCTCTCAAAATATATAAAGCCTCAGCGGGATCAGGAAAGACTTACACTCTAACAGCGGAGTACCTCAAACTCCTCTTTGAAAATGCGGATGATCCTTATGCTTTTCGAAAGATCTTGGCAGTGACTTTTACCAATAAAGCTACCGCCGAGATGAAACAACGTATCCTCTCTGAACTATATAAAATAAGTCTTGGAGAAAAAGGGAGTATATACGATCTGATAAAAGAAAATAGCGCACTAAGAGATGATGAGCTTACCCGGAAGGCTCGCATAATCCTCAAAAATGTGCTTGAAGACTACTCTGCATTCAAGGTACAGACCATAGACTCATTCTTTCAAGAGATTGTAAGGAGTTTTGCCATGGAGATGAACCGCCAAAGCGCGTTCGGGATAGAAATGGACTCCGAAAATGTCATCACCTTATCTCTTGAAAGTCTGATAGATAGGCTGGATGGTCAGTCCGAGAGTATACTGACCCTGCATCAATGGATAAGCAGGATTTATCAGGAAAACTTGGAAAATGAAAGCCATACGAGTACTTTTGAAGACATCAAGCGCCTGGCCAACGCCCTCCTTTTCGACGAAAATAACAGTGCCATAATCAAATCTTTGAGTAGTATTACTCCAAGCCAAATAGGTGAGGCAAAAAAAAGGCTCAAACAAATAGCAGAAGAGGGCCTACAGGAGTTTATAAATGAATGCAAAGGGATTGTCTCGTTTTTTGCTCAAAATGGTATAGATCCTCAGAGTAGTTTTCGTAAATATCTCTCAAAATTTGGGGATCTGCTTGCCGATGATGAAACTGCAAAACTCTTTCTTGAGGATGAAAAAAAAGGCTTCAACTCTTCCCTCATCAGTATAGGTTATGAGGAAGGCCCACTATATGCAAAAAGTGCAAGTGCTTCTATAAAAGAGTCTTTTGACCGACATGAAACAGAAATCAGGGAAAAGGTACGTGCTGTCATCAAGGTTCACCAAGAGTCCCAGGAAAAGGTCATCACAGCAGGACTATTGCTGAAGTATATAGATGCTGTACCGGGAATGATTGAACTGATTCACGATATAGAAAACTATCGAAAGGAAAATAACTGCCTCATTATTTCTGATATAAATCAGCTATTGAATGCCATCATAAACGATTCGGAGCTACCGTTTGTATACGAAAAGGTTGGGACTCGTATCAATCATTACATGATAGATGAGTTTCAAGATACAAGCCCCTTGCAGTGGGCAAACTTCAAGCCATTACTCCGAGAAAGCTTGGATAATGGCAATCGCAACATGATCGTGGGAGATGTGAAACAGAGTATATACCGTTTCCGTGGGACAGACAGCTCCCTTCTCGGCTACAAAGTAAATAAAGAGTTTGGGAAACATGTAGAGGAGGAAATGTTGGAGTACAACTGGAGAAGCGAAAAAAATATCATAGACTTCAACAACGCATTCTTCGAACAATCGTATGATTTTGAAAGATATTACAAAGAGCAGTTTGAAAAAGAGCTAACTCAAAAATCAGAAGATTTAGAAGCGCACGAAGATTCCTACAAGGGAGCGACTCAAAAATTTCCCAACAACCGCAGCTCGGACGGATATGTGACGATCACCGAACTCCCCCCTGCAAGGAAAATAGAGATAGAGGATATTGCAGCATCTATAGAAGAGAAGCTGGTTCATCTCCAAAAAGAGCAAGGATACTCTCCCTCTGATATAGCCTTTCTCGTGCGTAACAAAGCAGAAGGCATGATATTGGCAGAGCTCCTTTCCACCCTTTCTGAGAAATATTCCGATGACCACGAAGTATCCTTTAGATTTCTATCAGATGATGCACTGCTGATCAACAACTCTATAGTAGTGAGGTTACTGATGTGTCTACTCAGGTGCTTTGCATCGCCTGGGCAGGAGGAGAACGAGAAAGAATTGTCTCTACATATCGAGAGATATATCCGAATGTATCGAAACCATCTATCCGATAATCGTAAAGCTCTCACTAAAGCCCGGTTGCTGAACATATTGTCGTACGGACTAACTATATATGAATCCGTATCTAAGGCCATAGAGATAATATCTTTTGTACCGGAGCAGGATGAAACTTACGTCAGTTCATTCTTGGATATCATATTCTCCTTCTCATCACAAAAAATGGGATCATACAGTCTGTTTGTTGAATGGTGGGAAGAGCATAAAGACAAGGCCATGGTCAACATGGGTGAGGGACAGACAAACAGTATCACCATAACAACGATACACAAGTCCAAAGGTTTGGAGTATCCTATTGTGTTTCTACCATTTGCATCATGGGAAATCACAAAGAAGAGTTCTGCTGCTCCACGGATAGTCACAGCAGATGTACTCCCACCGATGTTTGGCTTACTTCCATTCTACATCATCCCGACAAACTATAGCAAGTTTGCAAAGAGCTATCTTTCAAGTATTGCTGAGACTCAATTTGAAGCAGACTACACTGATACGCTCAATCTCTTATATGTGGCATTTACAAGAGCTTCAAGTGAGTTACATGTCTATACTCACACGAACCTAAAGAATAACTCTGCTGACATAATAACCAACAGACTGAACCTCATCAATGAGCTTTTACCTATAGATACGGCGGAAGATCCTGATACTGGCATCATTACGTCCTATTATGGTAATGAGACCCATAAAAACAAGGACATAGAAGAAGAGCAGAAAGGCCAAAATGAACTTAAGGGGCTGACCGCATCTCCACGTTATGAGGATCTACTTCTTAGCCGAAAAGCTTACGGCTTATCTCTTGAAACAGAAGAAGAACGCCGAAAGGGAATCATTATGCACGAGATATTGTCTCGCACCAAAACTCTCAAAGACTTTGAAAAAAATATTGAAAAAGAAGTTCTCCTCAACAGGCTTAGTGAGGAAGACAAGAAAATTTATACCGACAAGTTTACTCAAGCTATGCAACACCCCACCATCGGGACATGGTTTACAGTTGATAGCTCTTCTATATCTCTGACAGAACAAGATATTATGACAAAAGCAGGCAATTATCGTCCTGATAAGTTGATAATAAATGGAGATAAAGCGGTTGTGGTAGACTACAAGTTTGGCGTACACCGCAACCAAAAGTACAGACGACAGGTAGATAACTACTTGAATTTGCTCCAAAGTATGGGATATACTTCACCTGTCGGATACATCTGGTACAATCTCGAAAATGACATTGACAAAGTAACACTACCATAATGGAAAAAGATATATTACTTGGTTTGACACTTGCGGAGATGCAAGAAATCATAACAAGCATAGGAGAACCCAAATACAGAGCAAAACAAATCATAGAGTGGTTGTATCAGAAGAGAGCAACCTCTTTTGATGAAATGACAAATCTCCCTAAAGCTCTTCGTGACAAATTAGATGAACAGTATACAATAGGCAGACACGATATTATCGCTCGACAGATATCTAAGGATGGCACGGAAAAATATCTATTCAGCGTTACTCATGCTCCGGATCAAGCAATAGAAACAGTTTACATACCTGAAGCAGACAGGGCTACATTGTGTGTATCCAGCCAGGTAGGATGTAAGATGAACTGCTCATTTTGTCATACAGGCAAGATGGGCTTCAAGTCGAATCTGCGTCCCTCCGACATCATGAATCAAATCCTCAGTGTTCCTCATCATGACAAGCTGACCAACATTGTTTTTATGGGGATGGGAGAACCATTGGATAACTATGAATCCGTAGCCAAGGTGTTACAGATAATGACAGCAGACTGGGGACTGGCATGGAGTCCTAAGCGTATCACCGTAAGTACAATCGGGTCTAAGGAAGGTCTAAAAAAGTATCTATCTGAACAGCAGTGTCATCTTGCAATCAGCATACACAGCCCATTCAGTGTGGAAAGACTCTCACTTATGCCGATCGAAAAGGCTTTCCCCATTCAAAGCATCATAGAGACTCTCAAGCAATATGACTTTTCGGGACAAAGGAGACTTTTTTTCGAGTACATTCTATTTGATGGATTCAATGACTCGCTTCAACATGCAGAAGCCCTCAGGAAGCTGCTCGCACCACTTGACTGCAGAGTCAATCTCATACGTTATCACTCCATTCCCGATGTAGACCTACAGTCACCATCACCTCGGGCTGTACAAGCATTTGAAGACTATCTCAATGAGCATGGAATAAGGTGTACAACAAGGCGCTCGAGGGGAGAAGATATTTTTGCAGCTTGTGGTATGCTCTCCACCAAGAAAGACAAACAATAATACGATGTCACAAAAAGCAGCGAGAGAAGTACGGATACTGACAGAAGGAAGTATCCCTCTACACCTGTTCAAACTTGCCCTTCCAATACTGGGCACTTCCTTTGTACAGATGCTGTACAGCTTTACGGATATGGCCTGGCTCGGGAGGCTCAACAGTGAAGCCATTGCAGCTGTAGGGGCGGCCTCGGTCTTCTTATGGCTGGCTATATCTATATCACTTATCAACAAAGTGGGTAGCGAAGTTACCGTAGCCCATTCTGTCGGGAAGCGAGACGAAAAGAGTGGATTGCACTTCGCTAATCACAATATTCACTTATCACTCATAATAGGAAGTATATTAGCAGGAATTTTTCTTGTCTTTGGCTCATATCTTTTGAAATTCTATGAGTTAGAGCCAAGTATCCATAGCGAGGGCTTGGTATATCTTAGGATTGCATCAATAGGACTTCCATTTACCTTTTGTAGTGCAGCACTCACAGGTATATATAACGCTACCGGTCATAGTAAGATCCCGTTTATAATCAGCTCTGTAGGACTCTTTCTGAACATGGGTTTGGATCCGCTGTTCATTTTCACCTTTGGAATGGGATCAAAAGGCGCCGGAGTGGCTACTGTACTAGCACAAATTATAGTCTGTGCGCTATTTATTTTTCAGATCAAGTACAAAGACAGACTGTTGGGAGGAGTTTCTTTCTTTGCCAAACTATCATGGGGGACCTGCTATAAGATCTTCAAGATAGGCATCCCTGTAGCCCTTTTCAATAGCCTTTTTGCCTTTATAAATATGTATCTCGGACGCCTTGCGTCTCTTGCTGGAGGACATATAGGAGTCTTGACTCTTACGACAGGAGGGCAACTGGAAGCCATATCATGGAACACAGCCCAGGGTTTTTCCACTGCGTTAAGTGCCTTCATCTCCCAAAACTACGGAGCAAAGAAGCTCTCTCGAGTGATAGATGCTTTTAAATTCACTCTAAGGATGACTTTTATCTTTGGATTAGGATCGACAGCCTTGTATGTCTTTGGTGGCGAAGGTCTCTTCAGCCTCATAGTTCCTGATCCCATTGCATACGAGGCAGGAGGAATATACCTGCGTATCAGTGGATACTCACAGTTATTCATGATGCTTGAGATAACTACTCAAGGATTTTTCTACGGTATCCGAAAGACCATTCCTCCCGCAGCAATCAGCATCGGAGGCAATCTCTTACGTATTCCTATATGCCTTGTAGCTCTTCAATATTTTCCTTCTGTAGAAACTATTTGGATTGTAATAGCAGCCACGACAACGCTCAAAGGTTTTTTGGCAATGCTATGGTACTTACGTGAGCGGCAACGGCTCCTCAAAGAAGGGTGACACAGTAGACTCAATCAGATCATACACTCCAACCTGAATCTACTGAGAACCTTTATTTCCTTCTTGTCCCACTCTATCACGCCTTCTCCCACAAGCTCTCTTATGGTACGAGAAAGAGAAGGTCTCTGTACTCCGAAGTGCTCTGCTAACTGAGTAAGTGTGCGTGTCAATTTGAATGAAGGACTTTTTACTGATGTGTTTTCAAGGATATAGAGGGCGAGTTTGCCTTTGACACTTTTGATGGACATCATCTGGACTTTATTTGATAGAAAGACCGCAATATTCGAAGTCAATCGCACAAAGTTCAACAACAGCCTATCATTATCCTGCATCTGAGCCAGTAATTTAGTCTTGTCTATTACATACACAACCGTTTCTTCCGCAGCTATCACGTCTACCGGAAAGATATTACGATCTGCAAAGAGAAACGCCGGGGCAAGCGGCCTCAAGGCTTCAATAAAGTCTATTTCCACAACATTCCCCTCTTTTGTAATCATTTCAGTACGCACGAAGCCGGATACAGGCAGTAAAAGATGCGTTACAAGATCTCCCTGCCTCACAATATGTTCTCCTTTGTGACACACCTTAGTACCAACCATGCAACGTTCCAAAATGTCATTGGCATCGCCATGCTCCACTCCTGCAAAGAGAGGGCTGCCTGTCAGATCAACATTGTCCGGTATCATAGTTCAAACAGTATGAGAAGTAGTTATGGTTCAGTCTCGAGACTCTACTATCAGCCCCAACTCAACAAGCCCTGTCAAAACCGAATCTTGAGAGAGATGTCTCAAGCTTATTGTATAAAGGCCTTTATTGGGAAAATGCCAGAGCGAGTCGATCTTATAAGTAGACTGAAATATGTTGTATCCATTCTTAGTCGAAAGTAGCTCCGAGCGTTCCAAATGCCACTGTAGCACCTGAGTCCGAAACTGTCTCTTGGGATCCTCCACAACCAAGCCGAGAGGCAGGACCTTGGGGGTAAAATCAGGAGAATATCTGAGAGAGGCTGTCATCTCATAAGCCCTTGTCGTGTCCTCGATATAAAAGGAATAGAATATCTCATCCGTCATATCCCATCCGTTGGGGTCTATGGGCTTATACTCCGCATATACTCTCGGTCTGGCACAGGCAGACACAAAGAGGATGAGTAGTAACCAACCACTCATCCAACCCTTCATATATCTATACCACCTACCCATAGTAAAGTGTCATCCTCCATCCCACAAAAGGTCAAGCCTCCTTTGCAGTCTGAGTTTTACCTGATGGCTTGTGTTGCCCGTCCTCTCTTTGCTTCATCTTGTGAGGTCTGTTACCATTTCGATGTTGGCGTCTGTTCTCAGAATGAGAGGTTTCCTGTCCTTCGTTCGAGCCTGAGGGACGATGAGAAGGATTATCACTTCTCCGCTCTTCGGCGTTTTTTCTTCGATTACGTCCCTTTCGACGCGCCACAGAATCAAATCGAGTCAAACTATTCTCATCAAGAATATCTGTCGAAGGTGCAGGACGTTGTGTTCCCTCACTATCAAGTTGAAGAGAAAACGGCTTATCCCCCCTCTTATTCATATTGATGATTTGGAACACCCTCTGCGTGGATAGACCTATGATTTCGCCACTTTCCTTCGGATTTTTATTGATGTAATACACTGTTCCGGATAGAGCGTCCCCCTTAAAGTGACGATAAGCACCTTGCGAAGTTTCAAGTTCTATTTCACGAGATGGCATCCGCCTCTGAGCCTCAAAATAGACGTCCACCTCGTAGTTGAGGCAACACTTGAGCTTTGCACACTGTCCGGCCAGTTTTTGTGGATTCATCGACAAGTCTTGCAGTCTTGCAGCATTGGTGCCGACAGAAACAAAGTTGGTCAAAAATCCAGAACAGCAAAGTTGTCGTCCGCAAGGCCCTATCCCTCCGATACGAGCAGCTTCCTGTCTCGCACCGATCTGCTTCATCTCTATGCGCACATGAAAAGCCTCAGCCAATTTCTTGATAAGCTGTCTGAAATCCACACGTCCATCCGCAATGTAGTAAAAGATAGCTTTTTGTCCATCTCCCTGATACTCAACATCTCCAATCTTCATGTCCAATCCGAGATCAAGCGCGATCTGGCGCGAGCGTATCATTGTATCATGCTCCAAAGCCTTGCACTCCTCAAACTTGTCGATGTCTGTCTGTTTTGCAATACGATAGATGCGCTTAGGCTCGCCATTATTCCGGTAGTTGGCCTTGCGCATTTGCAGTTCCACCAACTTTCCCGTGAGAGATACCGTACCGATGTCATGTCCCGGAGTCGCTTCTACTGCAACGACATCCCCCTTAAAAAGTGGAAGTTTAAGGCTGTTGAGGTAATACCCCTTACGAGTATTTTTGAACTGCACTTCCACATAATCCTCAACGTTACACCCCTTCGGCAAGTCGCTGAGGTAATCAAACGTATTCAGTTTCTTCTTCATACAACCGCAACACCCTCTGGCAGTCATCTTATTGCACGAAGAACTATTATTATCTTTAAATCTCATTTATCTTAATATCAAATCTTTATGCGTGCTATAGTATGACCTCCACGCCCAACACGCCTAATATAATTACAAATTTACAGTTTTTCATCGAAACCCTGCGGACAGATACAAGTTTTCGCTCCCAAATACCAACCTAAAGGTATATAATGTGTAGTCATAAAGCCTGCAAAAAATTCTGAGCAAAAATAGATTCCTCTAAGCTCACACTCAGACACAATCGTGACAATTATTAAAAGTTGCTTCACAAAGAAAACATCACGATAGTATTAAAATATTAAAATCCCCGATTTCTTCTTGTTTATTGCCAATAGGCGAGTTAACTTTAGGGCTATTCATCAGCAATAGTGGGGAAAATAGGTTATTCACTTTTTATGCATAGGAGAGATGAACAAAGTACTTACACAAAATCCGGACTACGCGTTTATGATCGAACAAGCGATCAAAGCACCTTCGGGACACAATACACAGCCTTGGTTATTCGAGGTAGGAGCGACAAGCATTGACATTCTCCCTGATTTCACGAGATCATTACCAATAGTCGATCCCGATAATAGAGAACTATTTATCAGTCTCGGATGTGCCACCGAAAACCTCTGTATTACGGCTTTGCATAGGGGCTATGAGCCAACGGTGACCATCACTAAAAATGGTGCAATTCACATAGAACTCGCCAAACAAGGCTGCAGCCGCCCTTCTTCTCTGTTGTCCCAGATAAATATCAGGCAAACAAATAGGAGTATCTATAATGGCAATAAAATTCCTAAAGATCAGATTGAGACACTTAGGAAAATTGAAACAACCCACGATATCAAACTTCGATTTTTCGAAAATGGCACGAAGGAATTTGAAGCCATCTCAGAAATAATCTACGAGGGAAACAGAAGACAGATGGGAGATAAAGATTTCAAAAATGAATTGAAACAATGGATGCGCTACAACAAAAAGCACCAAGATGCAACAAGAGATGGACTCAGCTACGCAGTCTTCGGAGCTCCCAACCTGCCTTGCTTCATTGCAAAAGCTATTATGTCACAAGCCATCAACGAGAAGATGCAAAACAAAAGTGACAAAAGAAAGATACTTTCCTCCTCTCATCTCACACTACTTACAACGCGACACAACACGATCGAAGAATGGATAAATCTGGGTAGGATACTGGAGTTTTTCCTCCTCAAATCCACGGAGATGGGCATAGTGCATGCTTATATGAATCAACCCAATGAAGTCCAAGAGCTTTCAAGAATAATGGCAAAGACACTCGATATAGATAATGAGTATCCTACGATCTTGCTGCGCATAGGTTATGGGAAAAAGATGCCGTACTCATCGAGAAAAGAGGCAGAGACACATCCGTGATAATATGTGTACCAAGGGTCGGAAAAAGGTTGTCTAACTTGAGGTATCAAGGTAAGCAACTTAATTCATCAAGTTAGACACATTGATTTGAACGCTTCTACAGCTTTTCTAAATAATCCATTTTGAGGGAGATCTTTATTTCGTCTCACTTTATCAAAGTGATAAACGTTATGACGCCGAAATCTGACGGACACTTTAAAGACAAAAAGTAAGATTGAATGCCTTACACAAAGAGAAAACTCTCCTGAAGGTATTGCATATTTGAAAGGATATTCATAACTTTGCATCGCTGTTAAGGAAAATCACAGCAACTGAATTGATATGGTGGTTGTAGCTCAGTGGTAGAGCACCGGATTGTGGTTCCGGGTGTCGCGGGTTCGAACCCCGTCTTCCACCCTTCTAAGAAAAAGAAGACTTTCTGCACAAAGCAGCAGGTCTTCTTTCTTTTTTCGATCAATATGGAACATATATGATTACCACCGAAAGATCAAGACATTTGCATTCATTTTTTGTAACTTTGTGACCTGCTACAAAATAAGTAAAACACTATCAATATATGAGCAACAACAACTATAAGCGCACCCTCATCACCTCAGCCCTGCCTTACGTCAATGGGCCGGTACATATAGGTCATGTGGCAGGTGTGTACCTACCGGCAGACATATATGCGAGATATCTGAGGATGAAGGGCGATGATGTCCTATTTATCGGAGGCTCGGATGAGCACGGTGTACCCATCACCATCCGTGCGCAAAAGGAAGGTGTAACACCCCAAGATATTGTAGACAGATATCATAACCTGATCAAAAAGTCATTTGAAGACTTTGGGATCAGCTTCGATATCTACTCTCGTACCACAAGTGATACACATAAGAAGCTGGCATCGGACTTCTTCCGTAAATTGTATGACAAGGGCGAATTTCTCGAAATCGAATCCGAGCAATACTATGATGAGGAGGCAGGACAATTCCTCGCAGACAGATATATCATAGGCACATGTCCTCACTGTCACAACGACGGGGCTTATGGTGACCAGTGCGAAAGATGTGGCACATCACTGAACCCAACAGACCTCATCGATCCGAAATCAGCATTATCCGGATCAAAACCGGTCATGAAAGCAACAACTCATTGGTATCTGCCACTTGACAAACATGAGGCTTTTCTGAAAGAATGGATCCTCGAAGGGCATAAGGAATGGAGGCCCAATGTGTACGGTCAATGCAAAAGTTGGCTTGATCTCGGACTTCGTCCAAGAGCCGTGAGTCGTGACCTCAACTGGGGTATCCCTGTACCTGTGGAAGGTGCTGAGGGCAAAGTCCTATACGTATGGTTTGATGCTCCGATAGGCTATATTTCCAATACCAAAGAACTTCGTCCGGATGACTGGGAACTATGGTGGAAAGATAAGGACACAAAGCTGGTGCACTTCATAGGCAAAGACAATATCGTTTTTCACTGTATTGTGTTCCCTGCAATGCTCCGTGCGGAGGGATCATATATCCTCCCCGATAACGTCCCATCCAATGAGTTTCTCAACCTTGAAGGGGACAAAATCTCAACTTCCCGTAACTGGGCGGTATGGTTACATGAGTATCTCGTAGACTTTGCAGACAAACAGGACGTACTCAGATATGTACTTACTGCCAATGCTCCGGAGACCAAAGATAATGACTTCACATGGAAAGACTTCCAAGCTCGCAATAACAGCGAACTTGTAGCAATATTGGGGAACTTCATCAATCGTGCAATCGTACTGACACACAAATATTTTGAAGGAAAAGTCCCTGCAAGGAATACCCTTACGGAATATGACAAGGAGGTCATAGCTCAAATCACTGCGATAAAAGATGAAGTAACAAAACTGCTCGATGGCTATCACTTCCGCGATGCTCAACGTGCGGCAATGGGACTTGCACGACTTGGCAACAAATATCTTGCCGACACCGAGCCTTGGAAGTTGGCGAAGGAAGATATGAACAGGGTATCAACGATACTGAGTATCTCTCTAGAATTGTCTGCTAACATTGCAATCTTGATGGAACCATTCTTGCCATTCTCGATGAAGAAGCTGCGCGAAATGCTTGCAATGACGCAAAAGCCGACATGGGACATTGTTGGCTCTGAACTTCTACATGAGGGACAGCAATTGATGCCTGCAACCTTGCTATTCGACAAACTCGAAGACGAAGTCATCAATGCTCAGATCGAAAGATTAGAAGCTATCCGTAAGGAAAATAAAGCCAATGAAGTACCGGCGGCAGATCCGATAGCGCCCGATGTACCGTTCGAAGATTTCCTTAAGGTGGACATGAGAGTGGGAACGGTATTGGAGTGCTCAAAGGTGCCTAAAGCCGACAAATTACTCCACTTCATCATCGATGATGGTATAAAAAAGCGCACCATACTCTCAGGTATAGCAGAACACTACAGTGATCCATCCCAACTAGTAGGCAAACAAGTTTGCTTTGTAGCCAATCTTGCACCACGTAAGATCAGAGGCATTGTATCTGAAGGTATGATATTATCGGCTGTTGATCCTAAAGGCAAACTTACGCTGCTGACAACACTATCTGACACACTGCCGGGATCCAAGATCTCATGAAGACTGCACTACTTCTTTCAGGAGGTGTAGATAGTTCGGTAGCTCTTCACCTGCTGCATAGCCAAGGGATACGCCCCGACCTATACTATATACGTATCGGAATGGAAGGGGAAGAGTTCCCTGACTGTCCTGCGGAGGAAGACATTGAGATGGTGAAATGGTTGGCGCGTAAGTACGACTGTCCTCTGGAGATTGTCTCTCTCCATGACGAGTACTGGGACTATGTGGTCAAGTATATGATAGATACCGTGAGTGCGGGACTGACCCCCCACCCTGACATGATGTGCAACAGAATCATCAAGTTTGGGTATTTCAACGAATATTGGGGGCATAAATACGATGCTATTGCAACAGGGCATTACGCAGATAAACGGATAATTGATGGAATTCATTTCCTTGCCACAGCACGGGATTTGATTAAGGATCAGACCGACTTCTTGGCCCAGATCACGTATCCTCAACTTCTGAAAGCTCTCTTCCCTCTCGGAGCTCTGCCCAAGGCCGAAGTTAGAGAAATTGCCCGACGCGAAGGCCTGGTGACAGCAACAAGAAAAGACAGTCAGGGGATATGCTTCTTGGGGAAAGTCAATTACAATGATTTTCTGAGAAAATATGTTGGAACAAAGCCGGGAGATATCGTTGACATAGAAACAAGCAAAAAAATAGGAACACATGAGGGATTTTGGTTCCACACGATAGGACAGCGCAAAGGACTAGGCCTTAGCGGTGGGCCGTGGTTTGTCGTACGTAAGGATGTCCCGTCCAATACTATCTTCGTGAGCAGAGGTTATGACCCGATCGAGCAATATGGCAACATAATAGAGATGAGTGAGATGAACTTTATCTCTGTAAATCCGATGCCTGAAGGCGGTTCCGATCTTGACATTACTTTCAAAGTGAGGCACACACCGGAGTTTACGAAAGGCATACTGTATACAACACCCTATGGCTACGAAGTGAAGTCTGCCGATCTTGTTCAAGGAATTGCACCGGGACAGTATTGCACCATATATGATAAGGACTCGATCTTGTGCTATGGTTCAGGTATGATTTCAGGCGGACGCAAGGAATAGAGCACGCCATCAGGACATCATTCCTCCTCCAATAGAAACATCAGAAACAATTTTCACAATGAATTTATTTAAGTACTATGCAATATATACTTGCGATAGTACTTTTTTTTATAGCTTTGTGATTAAATTTTGAATTAACAATTACTACAAACCTAAAAACAAAGAATTAACAGTATGTTCTTAAACAAGATTAAAAGTCTTGGGCTGTTGCTTTTTGTCGCATTAGGCGTTCAGAGTGCCTTTGCTCAAGGACAGCTTCAGCCACTACCTATCGACCCGATGGTACGATATGGCAAGTTGGACAACGGTCTGACTTATTTTATCCGTCACAACGAACAACCCAAAGAACGTGCTCACTTCTATATTGCACAGAGAGTGGGTTCAATGCTTGAAGAAGATAGTCAAAGTGGTTTGGCTCACTTCCTTGAGCATATGGCATTCAATGGAACTAAGAACTTCCCCGGTAAAAATCTCATCAATTATTTGGAAAGCATCGGTATTAAGTTCGGTTCCAACCTAAATGCCTACACAGGTTTTGATGAAACAGTGTACACCATCATGGATGCCCCAACAACAAGACAAGGCATCGTAGACTCTTGTTTGCTTATCCTTCATGACTGGAGCAACAACATCACTCTTGATCACAAGGAAATCGATGACGAAAGGGGTGTTATCCATGAAGAGTGGAGAGGTAGCCAAAATGCCAATATGAGAATGATCGAAAAGATACTTCCTTTGGCATTCCCTAATGGCAACATGTATGGTAAGCGCCTTCCTATCGGTTCAATGGATATTGTCCTCAATTTTAAGTACAAAGAGATCAAAGATTACTACAAAAAATGGTACCGTCCGGATCTCCAGGCTCTTATCATTGTAGGAGACATTGATGTAGATTATGTCGAAAATAAGATCAAAGAACAGTTTGCCGATGTCAAGAAGCCGGAAAATGCAGCAGAAAGATTCTACACACAAATTCCGGATAACAAGGAACCTATCGTTGCCATCGCTACAGACCCTGAAGCGACATTGACAGGTTTGTCATTCAGCTACAGCAGAGATGTTCTTCCTGAAGAGGTCAAGTCTTCAGTACAAGGTCTTGTACTTGATTATCTCAGTGCTGCTATTTCAACAATGTTCAATGAGCGTATCTCGGAAATCCTACAAAAACCAAATGCACCATTCCTATCTGCGTCTATGTCCAATGGTAAGTACATGGGCTTGGCAAAGACTAAAGATGCATTGGGCTTTGACGTTTATGCAAAAGAGGGACAATACCTCACTGCCATGAATGCTCTTATTGCTGAGATGAAGCGTGCTAAAGACTTTGGATTTACAGCAAGTGAATATGATCGTTTTCGCACGAATATCCTCAAGTCAAGTGAAGAAAGTTTGAAAAACAAAGCCAACAAAACTAATGGCGCGTACGCAGAAGAGTACAAAGACTTCTTCACTGACGGAGGCCGTATCCCAGGTGTTGAAGTTGAACACCAACTTCTAAGCATGATTGCCCCTCAGATTACAGTGGAGCAGGTCAATGAGTATTTCAAGCAAGTAGCTCACGGTGAAAATCTCCTCATCACACTTATGGGTCCCGAAAAAGCAGGCCTAAAGTACCCAACATCTGAAGAGCTACTCTCACAATATAATGCAGCTCTTCAACAAACAGTAGAGCCATACAAGGAAGAAGTCTCGAACGAGAAACTTATCGAAAACCTACCAAAAGCAGGTAAAGTTATCTCAGTGAAGAAAGATCTACCTTATGAAACTACTCTTTGGACACTAAGCAATGGTGTAAAGGTTTACCTCAAAAAGACAGACTTCAAGGAAAATCAGATCATCCTCTCAGGTATGAGTCCCGGTGGTTTCAGAATGCTTAATGTAGACAAAGAAGTAGAAAACATCAAACTCCAAGGCGCTGTAACGTCTCTTGGTGGGGTGGGCAACTTCAACACTATCCAACTATCAAAAGCGTTGACCGGTCGTGTAGCAACAGCTTCAGCAGAGGTTGGAGAGTTTTATGAGACAGTATCAGGAGCTTCGAGCAACACAGATGTTGAAACTATGCTCCAACTTGTATATCTCAGAATGACAGCAAACAGAAGTGACAAGGAAGCATTTGAAGCATTTAAGCAAAATGCTATCGAGCGTATCAGAAGTGCAGCAGCCAATCCGATGAGTTCTATCTCTGATACTATCCCGGCGATGCTTTATCCTGGTGTTGCTCTCCGCGTACCTCTCAAGGAAAAAGATTTTGATAAAGTAAACTACGATCGTATCATGGAGATATATCGTGAACGCTTCGCTGACGCAAGCGACTTCTCATTCTTTATCATTGGTACGTTTGACGAAGTAACACTCAAGCCATTGGTAGAGCAATATCTCGGTGCTCTTCCTGTTGTGGAAAGAAAAGATGTAAGCCACTTCAACAAGGCTGAAGCTATCACTCAAAAGGCAGTGATCAAGCATTTCAACAAAGAAATAGACACTAAGATGGCGAACGTTCTCGATATATTTGTAAGCAAAGTTCCATACTCTCTTGAATCCCGCATGAAGATGCAGATATTGGGCGAGATCTTGACTCAACAGTATCTAAAGTCTATCCGTGAAGAAGAAGGAGGAACATATGGTGTCAGCGCAAGCGGTAGCGTACGCAAGTATCCGGAAGGCGAAGCCACTATCATCATCAACTTCCAGACAGCTCCTGAGAAGTCCCAATATCTCAACGATAAGATCAAGAAGGAGCTAAACGAAATGGCAGAACATGGAATCAATGAGGAGTTCTTCAACAAAACAGTCAAGAATATGGAAAACAACTACAACCAAAATCAAAGAGAAAATGGTTATTGGTTGAATATAATGGTTTCTAAATTTATTGACCAGGAAGACAACCATCCGATCTATCTTGATACTCTCAAGAAAATCACACCTGCAAGTATCCAACAATACTTGAAAGACTTCTTGAAGAATCACCGTTACTTCGAAATGGTCGTAACTTCTCAAGGCAAAGAAAAGACTGTCAACTAATCTGACGATAACGTCAATAACACCAAATCAAGGTCTGTGTCAACTTAGGATGACACAGACCTTTTTTTTATTTCACCATAGTCTACGCTATGACTGCAAAAACAAACCTCATGCCCGAGAGAGATAGAATAATCTATCCCTTCAAACCCTGCCTCAAATAGGGTTATTGATGAAAAGGTAAAGAAGGTGACAAATCAAGGTGTCTAACTTGATGAATGAAGGAGTCTAACTTGATCTCTCAAGTTAGACAACCTTTTAAAAGGCCGATAATAAAGTATACAATATACATCAACCATGCTGAATACGAAGCAAAGAATAAAGATCAGAAGAACCCTACCGGTAATGTAGCAATTTGGTTCAGTGCTGTTTAATAAAGCATGTTTAAAAAGTACACTTGAGCCAATATTGGAAATAAAATTCAAATCAAACGAAAAAATATGCGACTCCTGACATCGAACTCACATTATATTATCGTAACTTTGTGTGTTGGGTACAATAAATATCAAAGGGTTAGTTGAAAGGAATGAGCCCTGATATTTCCGAAACCGCGCTTTTATCAACCTCTAAAAATCATTGATACAGTGAATACTTCAAGTAGCACAAAGTACATCTTCGTTACGGGCGGAGTCGTTTCTTCTCTTGGCAAGGGCATTGTAGCCGCATCTCTCGGTAAGCTCCTACAAGCAAGGGGATATAGGGTGACAATTCAAAAGTTTGATCCATATATCAACATAGACCCCGGCACACTCAATCCTTACGAACACGGAGAGTGCTACGTCACCACTGATGGTCACGAAGCAGACTTGGACTTGGGGCATTATGAAAGGTTTCTCAACATCTCCACAACAAGAGCCAACAATATCACGACAGGACGTATCTATCAAAATGTAATACAGAAAGAGCGTCGTGGAGATTACTTGGGCAAGACTGTTCAAGTAGTACCTCACATTACAGATGAAATCAAACGAAACGTAAAACTTCTTGGGTCAAAGGGTGAGTTTGATTTTGTGATTACAGAAATTGGAGGTACTGTCGGCGACATCGAGTCTTTACCATTTTTGGAAAGTGTTCGCCAGCTGAAGTGGGAGTTAGGCTCCAACTGCCTCTGTGTGCACCTTACTTACATTCCATTCATTGCAGCTGCAGGTGAGGTCAAGACCAAGCCTACTCAACACTCGGTAAAGCATCTCCAAGAGGTTGGTATCCAACCGGATATCCTTGTACTCCGCACAGAACACGAACTCAAAGACGATATACTTGCCAAGGTTGCTCTATTCTGCAATGTCCCCGTTGAGGCAGTAGTGCAGTCTTACGATGTTCCTACGATATACGAAGTCCCACTTGTACTCCAAGATCAGAAGATGGATGAAGTGATCCTGCGCAAAGTAGGACTGGAGGTAGGTGAAAAACCTGAAATGAAAGCATGGAAGGATTTCCTAAAAATGAAACAGGAAGCTAAGGACGAAGTCACCATAGGTCTTGTGGGAAAATACGTCGAACTGCAAGATGCCTACAAGTCGATAGATGAGGCTTTACAACAAGCGGCGATTTACAACAATCGCAAACTCAACCTCAAACACATCCAATCAGAGAGGATCGATGAGACAAACGTAGCTCAAGCCCTCAAAGATCTTGACGGTATAGTCGTGGCGCCCGGATTCGGTACCAGGGGTGTTGACGGCAAACTACAGACACTCAAGTATGCAAGAGAAAATGACATCCCAATGCTCGGGATATGCCTTGGCATGCAATGTACAATGATAGAGTTTGCTCGCAACGTCTTGGGTTGGTCTGATGCCAATACCACAGAGATTGATCCCAACTCCACACACAAAGTCATCGACATCATGGAGGATCAGAAATCCGTCATCAACCTTGGTGGCACAATGCGTCTTGGTGCTTACAAATGCCACTTGACACAAGGGACAAAAATAGCAGAAGCCTACGGTGCAACAGACATTGAGGAAAGACATAGGCACAGATTTGAGTTTAACAATAAGTACAAAGATGATTTTGAAGCCGCAGGTGTCATCTTCTCAGGTCACAATCCCGACTCAGGTCTTGTCGAAGCGGTCGAACTACCGGACAAAAAATGGTATGTGGCGGTGCAATATCATCCCGAATACAACAGCACCGTTGTCAAACCCAACCCTCTCTTCATGTCCTTTATGAGAGCAAGTATCTCAGAGCATGACAGTAAGAAAAAGAAATAAATCTCAACAATAAAGCATTATTGCATACATACAAACAGTAGAAGCAAACAACATCGAATGGATAGAAACACGATCATCGGGTTTGTCCTCATGGCATTAGTACTTGTACTATTCACATGGCTGGGACGCCCCTCCGAAGAGCAACTTGCACAACAAAAAAGATACAACGACTCTATTGCAGCCGCACAAAAGGCTCAGGCAGAGGCAGACTCCCAAGTCACACATTTTGCCCAAGACTCTACGGCAACAGTCACAGAGGAGATGAGCGACTCTGCTCGTATGAGCAATCAAGCACGTGTGTTCGGAGACTTGTCTCTTGCAGCATCAGGGGTCGAAGAAGTAGTTACTCTCGAAAATGACTCTATAAAAGTTGCATTTTCAAATAAGGGTGGAACACTCATATCTACCGAGCTAAAGACATACAAAGACTACAAGGGTGAAAATGTGAGACTCATTCGTCCCGAAGAGGCCGAGTTCAACTATACTTTCGTCACAGCCTCCAACCGTATCATCAACACCAAAGATCTATTTTTCAGATCACAGAAGATTGATGATAAGACTGTACGCATGACTCTTGCTTCAGATAATGGACAGGAGCTATCATTTATCTACCATCTGAGAGATAAATTCAGAGTCGATGTCCGGATCGAAAACAATAACTTTGATAAGGTTATTGCTCCGAATGCTCTCTATCTTGATGGACATATAAAGCTCCCAATCTACCAAAACGAAAAAAGCGATAAAACTGAAGCCAGATATTCCGGTCTCGCTTATGAGCACAGCGGAGGTGATGTTGAAAAATTGAATACCGGCAAGGATGTAAAAGAGAATATCAGCGGATCTGTCAAGTGGATTGCGTTCAGAGACATGTTCTTCTCCACAATACTATACAGTGACAAAGGGCTTGAAAGTGTTTCGCTCAGTAGCTCTGTCAATGTAGGCACAGATTACCTCAAGACTCTTGAGTCTAAGTTTGTATTGGCTTTGGAAGAATCGGGAGAACCACAGCCGGCCCTTACCATTTATCTCGGCCCTAACGACTACTCTCTCCTCAAGGCAGTCGACAAAGAAATGGGTAAAAGCACTCAGTTTGCAAAGATTGTAGACATGGGAGATTGGTTCAGATTTATCAATATTTGGCTTGTCATCCCTGTATTCAACTTCCTTGAGAAGATGTTCTCCAACTATGGGCTTATCATATTCCTATTGACTCTGTTCATCAAGATTCTCCTCAGCCCATTCACATACAAGTCTTTCATTGCACAAGCAAAGATGAGAGTACTCCGCCCACAAGTGGAGGAAATCAACAAGAAGTATCCGGGGGATGACAATATGATGCAGCGCCAAAGAGCAACTATGGAGCTCTACAAAAGAGCCGGAGCAAGCTCAATGGGCGGCTGTTTACCGATGCTTCTCCAGATGCCATTCTTGATCGCGATGTATCAATATTTCCCAACAAGTATCAATCTTCGCGGTGAAAGTTTCCTTTGGGCAAGTGATCTTTCGACTTACGATGACATTATCCGTTTGCCATTTGAGATACCATTCGTCGGTAGCCACATCAGTCTGTTCTGTCTCCTCATGACCATCACTCAGGTAGTATACATGAAGATCAGCCAAGCCAACCAACCCCAGGCTCCGGGTATGCAGGCCATGAAGTTCATGCCTTATCTCATGTCCATCATGCTCTTTGTGTTCCTAAACCAAAACGCATCAGGTCTCAGCTACTACTACCTACTCTCGATGCTTATATCTATAGCTCAGACCGGTGTATTCAGACTTGCAATCAATGAGGAGAAACTGCTTGCTCAGATGGAAGAAAACAAGAAAAAGCCGATGAAGAAATCGAAGTTCATGCAGCGCCTCGAAGAGATGCAAAAGCAACAAATGGAGCTTCAGAAGCAACAAAAAAGGAAATAACAGAAGTAACGCATTGTTATTTGAAAGATTATCAATAACTTTGCACCCAAATCCTAAATTGGGATGTATTCCCGGGTTATGGATACATACAAAGTTTTATAAATAGCTAAACAAAACAATTTAATGGCAACAAGAATTAGATTGCAAAGACACGGTCGCAAGAACTATCCATTCTACAAGATCGTTGTCGCAGACAGCAGGGCTCCACGTGATGGAAAATTTATTGAAAGATTAGGTTCTTATAATCCGAATACTAATCCTGCTACAATAGATTTGGACTTCGATAGAGCTTTGTATTGGATGAATGTAGGTGCACAACCATCAGACACTGTCCGCAGTATCCTCTCTAAAGAAGGTGTGCTCCTCATGAAGCACCTCCAAGGTGGTGTGCGTAAGGGCGCATTTGATGAAGCTACAGCAAAGGCTAAGTTTGAAGCATGGTTGAAGGACAAAAAAGAAGGTCTTGCTTCTATCAAGAACAAAGCTCTTGAAGCAAAGAAAGTTGAAGACAAAAAGCGTCTTGAAGCAGAAAAAGAAGTAAACAAGGCTAAGGCTGAAGCTCTCGCTGAAAAGCGTGCAGAAGAAGCTAAGGCAAAGGCTGAGGCTGAAGCAGCAGCAAGAGCTGAAGCTGAGGCAGCAGCGGCAACAGAAGAAGCTCCGGTAGCAGAAGAAGCATCTGAAGAAGCACCGGCTGAAGCAGAAGCTTAAGATATAGTTTGCCAAAACTCCGACTCCTATAGATCCGAGCGATCTGTGGGAGTTTTTTTATGCTCGATTGAACAGGATAAGTTGTAGAACATTTTCAGGCTCGTAAAGCATCTCTTCACAAACCGACATTCTCGTCTTTTTGATTTAAGCACCAATCTGAACCTTGGGGAAAGCAATAGACGCAATCAGGAATCATAGGCAATAAAAAAGATTTAGATGTCAAATAAACTTGTTATCTTTGCTTGCACGAGTTTATAATAAGAACTTCAACAACGACAACTATTCATGCCAAAGTTTAGACGCGTATTACTCAAACTTAGTGGTGAATCCCTCATGGGGAATCAGGGTTACGGTATAGATCATAACAGGCTTGAGACATATGCCAACGAAATCAAAACGATTTCCGAAAAAGGAGTACAAGTGGCCATTGTCATAGGAGGAGGTAATATCTTCAGAGGACTGTCGGGCACGGCCTCCGGATTTGACAGAGTAAAAGGTGACCAAATGGGAATGTTGGCAACTGTGATCAACAGCCTGGCTCTGAGCTCTGCATTGGCGGAGAAAGGAATCCGCGCATCAGTAATGACTGCTGTACGTATGGAGCCTATCGGCACTTTTTATGACAAATGGAAGGCCATTGAGCAACTTGAATCCGGAGGAGTGGTTATATGTGCAGCAGGTACGGGGAATCCATACTTTACAACAGATACAGGATCTTCTCTACGCGCAATAGAGCTCGAGTGCGATGCCATGCTCAAGGGTACTCGTGTGGACGGGATATACACTGCAGATCCGGAAAAAGATCCCACAGCAACACGTTACGAAGAGATCACCTATGACGAGATATACAAGAAAAACCTAAAGGTGATGGACCTCACTGCAACGGCAATGTGTATGGACAACAAGATGCCTATTGTCGTCTTTGATATGGATACACCGGGCAACCTTATCAGACTCATGGATGGAGAAAAGATAGGGACGCTTGTCACATTATAAGGAGATATATAATCAACATTACATAGAGATAACAGATTTATGAAGGACATTGAAACGATTTTGAAAGAGTCTAAGGAGAACATGCAAGAGACAATTGCATTCTTGGACGAAAAGTTGGCAAAGATCCGCGCAGGAAGAGCTAATCCTAAAATCTTGGATGATATCCTCGTCCCATATTACGGATCCCCCACTCCACTTAACAATGTGGCAAATGTTACTGTACCTGATGCAAAGACTATCATCATCACACCATACGAAAAATCAATCATCAGAGACATCGAAAAAGCCATCATAGACTCCGAGGTAGGTATAACTCCGGAAAACAATGGTGAAATCATCCGTCTTGGCATCCCACCCCTCACAGAAGAACGTCGTAAGCAGTTGGCAAAACAAGTCAAGGGTGAAACTGAAAATGCAAAGATCAGTATCCGTAATGCGCGCCGTGATGCGATAGACCTCTTCAAGAAAGGGACAAAGGAGGGTCTTCCTGAAGATGCTGCAAAGAATGCAGAGACAGATGTCCAAAAGTTGCATGATCAGTTTGTCAAAAAGATCGACGAACTATACGCTGCAAAAGAAAAGGAAATCATGACAGTCTAACCTCTATCAAGACCTCTTCAGGCGAGACATCGGCACTGTTCTTGGTAGTCGAGGCTTAACATATGGTCACATACAGCGAAGGAGTAGTCATAACAAACACAGGAAGTTTCTACACGGTAAAAGTGCAGAACGAAACCTTTATTTGTAAAGTTAAGGGGTCATTCAAACTCAAAGGTATACGCACTACCAATCCTGTAGCTGTGGGAGACCATGTCTCCATTGAGGTTTCGGAGGATAATAATCTACAGAACGCGGGATGGATCACAAAGATCCATCCGCGTTCTAACTATATCATACGCCGCTCATCTAACTTATCAAAGCAGGCACATATACTTGCGGCAAATATTGACCGGGCCTTACTCTTGGTCACGGTCAATTACCCGGTTACGACCACAACATTCATAGACAGATTCCTCTCAACGGCTGAGGCTTACAATATAGAGACTACTATTGTCTTCAACAAGATAGACAGGTATAATCACAAAGATCTTGAGGATATGGAAACTCTAAAAAAAATCTATGAGGAAGTTGGTTATAAGTGTTTTGGGGTCTCTGCAATCACAGGGGAAGGGGTAGATGCCCTACTCCAACATATCCGATACGGGGTCACCCTTGTCAGTGGGCATTCCGGCGTGGGGAAATCTACGTTTATCAACAAAATAATCCCTAATGCCGACCTTAAAACAGCTGATATCTCGGAGGCTCATAACACAGGGATGCATACGACAACCTACTCGACAATGATCCCATTAGAAGGTTCTGAAAACGGATATGTAATAGACACGCCCGGTATCAAGGGCTTCGGGACTCTCGAGTTTGAGAAAGAGCAGGTCGGGCATTTCTTCCCTGAAATTTTCAGGATATCTGAAGAATGCAAGTTCAACAACTGCACACATACCCATGAGCCAAACTGTGCAGTCCTTCAAGCTCTGGCTGACGGCAAGATAGCACCAAGCCGGTACAAAAGCTACCTGAGCATTATCAATGATGAAGAGGAAGATAAGTACCGTAGCGCATATTAAACGAAAAATTCAACTATAAAAACATAAAAAAATATGGGAAACACGAAAATGTTTACTTTAGATTCTCAACTTCCAAAGTACCCAAAATTTGAAGAAGGGATCAGAAGAGCCCCGGACAGAGGCTACCGTCTGACTAAAGAACAGACAAAAGTCGCCCTCCGTAACGCATTGAGGTACATTCCTAAGGAGCTACACAAAGAATTAGCTCCTGAATTTTTGGAAGAACTAAAAACAAGGGGAAAGATCTATGGCTATAGGTTCAGACCTGAGGGCAACCTAAATGCGAAGTCCATTGACGAATATCCCGGTAAATGTATTGAAGCCAAGGCTTTTCAAGTAATGATAGACAATAACCTATGCTTCGACGTAGCGCTCTATCCTTACGAACTTGTCACTTATGGAGAGACAGGACAAGTCTTCCAAAACTGGATGCAATACAGACTTGTCATGAAGTATCTCAGTGAGCTTACAGAAAATCAAACCCTTGTCATAGAAAGCGGCCATCCTCTCGGACTTTTTGAATCGAAACCCGATGCACCACGTGTAATCATCACAAATTCGATGATGATAGGTTTATTTGACAACATCAAAGACTGGGAAGTTGCAGCTCAAATGGGAGTAGCCAACTATGGACAGATGACTGCGGGAGGATGGATGTACATAGGGCCACAGGGGATTGTCCATGGCACTTACAACACCCTACTAAATGCCGGCCGCCAACGTCTCGGAATCGGTGCAAATGGAGACTTGAGTGGAAAACTTTTTGTATCATCGGGGCTCGGTGGAATGAGTGGAGCTCAACCTAAAGCAGCTGATATTGCAGGCGCTATTTCTATCGTAGCTGAAGTGGATGAGTCTCGCATCATGACGAGATACAACCAAGGCTGGGTGCAACACATAGCGCGTAGCATCGAGGAAGCTTTTGACCTTGCAGCAAAAGCTCAGGGTCCTACCTCGATAGCTTACCTTGGCAATATCGTTCATCTATTGGAATATGCCGTCGAAAAGAATATACATATCGATCTTCTTTCCGATCAGACAAGCTGCCATGCAGTATATGAAGGTGGATATTGTCCTGCCTCTTTGACGTTTGAAGAGCGTACTCAACTCCTAAAAAATGATAGAGAGGCCTTCAAAGTTGCTGTGGATGAAGGTCTAAAGCGCCACTTTGAAGTTGTAAAAAAACTCGTGGCTAAAGGCACATACTTCTTCGACTATGGTAATGCATTCATGAAGTCCATTTATGATGCCGGAGTCATGGAAATCTCGAGGAATGGTATAGATGACAAAGATGGATTCATCTGGCCAAGCTATGTTGAGGATATCATGGGACCAGAGCTGTTCGACTATGGTTATGGTCCATTCAGATGGGTTTGTCTCAGTGGTAAACACGAAGACTTGATTAAAACTGATAAAGCTGCCATGGATTGTATAAATCCTGACCGCCGCCCGCAAGACAGGGATAACTGGATATGGATCAGAGATGCGGAAAAGAATGCTTTGGTTGTCGGGACTCAGGCACGTATCCTTTATCAAGATGCTCTCGGACGCCTTGAGATCGCTCTAAAGTTTAATGACATGGTTCGTAGAGGAGAAGTCGGACCGATCATGCTTGGTCGTGACCACCACGATGTGAGTGGTACAGATTCTCCATTCAGAGAGACAGCAAATATCAAAGACGGAAGCAATGTCATGGCAGACATGGCGGTGCAATGCTTTGCCGGTAACGCCGCGCGAGGGATGAGTCTCATCGCACTGCATAATGGTGGTGGTGTTGGCATTGGAAAGTCAATCAATGGAGGCTTTGGTATGGTACTTGACGGATCAGAGCGAGCAGACACTATCTTACGCACAGCCATGCTTTGGGACGTAATGGGAGGTGTTGCTCGTCGCTCTTGGGCTCGCAACACAAATGCAATGGAGACAAGCAAGGCATTTAATGAAAGCCATTCTTCCGGCTATCACATCACGATGCCTTATCTCGTAGATGATGAAATTATCGATTCTCTCATCTAATAATAAAGCGAGATCAACCAACTCAACGTAAAAAACACAAACAAACTAATCAATAACTCAATAATCACTACAAGCTATTATGGAGAATAATAAAAGGGTCATAGAGTGTGTTCCTAATTTCAGCGAAGGTCGTGACAAAGCGGTAATGGAAGCTATCCTTGAGCCATTCCGTACAACACCTGAAGTCAAACTACTTGACTATAGTAACGATGAAGATCATAACCGCATGGTTGTCACCATCGTAGGAGAACCCCAAGCAGTCAAAACTGCTGTCATAGCTGCAGCAAAGATTGCAGTATCAAAGATTGACCTAAACAAGCATGAAGGTCAGCACCCACGTATGGGAGCAGTGGACGTCATACCATTTATCCCCATCCGTAACGTATCTCTTGATGAAGCTGTCGAACTATCTAAAGAAGTTGGTAAGGTCATCGGAGAAGAAGTAGGTGTACCTGTATTCCTTTATGAAAAATCTGCAACATCTCCTGATCGTGAAAACCTTGCAAAAATACGTAAGGGCGAATTTGAAGGAATGGCTGAAAAGATCAAAGATCCGGCATGGCATCCGGACTTCGGCCCATGCGAACGCCATGCTACAGCAGGAACTGTGGCTATAGGTGCACGTATGCCTCTTGTCGCTTATAACGTTAACTTGAACACTTCAGATCTCTCAATCGCTGATGCAATTGCAAAGAAAGTACGGTTCATCGGTGGTGGTCTTAGATTCTGTAAGGCCATGGGCGTCGAACTTACGGACAGGCACATCACGCAGGTGTCTATGAATCTCACAGATTATACTAAAACATCTGTGTACCGTGCTCACGAACTTATCCGCATTGAGGCTCGTCGATACGGAGTAGAGATCGTGGGAGCTGAGATCGTAGGACTCGTTCCTCTTGCTGCTCTTGTCGACACAGCTGAATACTACTTGGGCTTGGAAAACTTCTCAATAGACCAAGTGTTGGAAACCAGAATGATGGAATAAATTCTGCTATGAAAGCGAATCTTTATATCCACAATATCGGACAACTTATTACCTGCCAAGGCTCCTACCGAAAAGGAGCCAAGGCGATGGGTGATATCGGAGTAATCGAAGGCCCATGCGCTGTCCTTATCAAGGATGGTGTCATTGCATTTGCGGGCAAAGAAAGTGAAGTTGCCGAATCCATGACCAAAGGCATTGAGAGCTTAGATGCACAAGGCTCAGCAGTCCTCCCGGGCTTCGTAGACTCCCATACTCATGTTGTCTTCGGCGGATATCGTGAAGACGAGTTTCAATGGAGACTTGCAGGCGAAAGCTACATGAGCATCATGCAAAAAGGTGGAGGTATAGCCTCAACAACCAAAGCTACTCGTGCAGCATCTCATGAGGAACTCAAACAAGCAGCCCTCCTTCATCTCTACAATATGCTCTCAATGGGTGTTACAACTTGTGAGGCCAAAAGCGGATACGGGATGGATCTTGAGACCGAGATACGACAACTTGAAGTTATCAATGAGATAGGCAAGTGTCAACCGATTGATATCTGCCCGACATTTATGGGAGCACATGACACACCTACAGAGTTCAAGGGTGATCCCACGGGATATATCGAATATATTGTCAAAGAAGTACTCCCTATCGTCAAAGAAAAAGGTTTGGCCGATATCTGCGACATCTTCACTGAAAAGGGAGTATTTGATCATGCTCAAACAAGGAGACTACTTGATGCAGCAAAAGCAATGGGCATGAAGGTCAAGATGCACGCTGACGAAATTGTTCCATTTGGTGGTGCAGAGTTAGCTGCTGAATTGGGCTGCCTGTCAGCAGATCACCTTCTTCAAATATCTGAAAAAGGGATAAAAGCCCTTGCTCAAAGCGAAACTATCGCGACCCTTCTTCCCCTCACAGCATTCAGTCTCAAGGCTGACTATGCACCAGCTCGTAAAATGATCGACGAAGGGTGTGCTGTGGCTGTAGCATCGGACCTCAATCCCGGGAGCTGTTTCTCTGCCTCTATTCCATTGTTGATTGCTCTTGCGACAATCAATATGGGCATGACCATTGAAGAGACGATATCAGCAATGACCATCAATGCAGCAAAAGCAATAGACATGCACGATAAAGTCGGTAGCATTGAAGTCGGCAAAAAGGGAGATCTCATCATTCTACAGTATCCGTCATATAAGTTCCTTTCCTATCACTTTGGGATGAATATCGTGAAGACTACAGTAAAAAACGGCATCCCGTATCACAATCAAATATCTAATATTCAATCAAAGTAAACCTAAAATTAATATGCTTAAAGATCTAAAAATAACCGAGTTTATTGATAAAACAGCAGGATCAGATCCCGTCCCCGGCGGTGGTAGCGTTTCTGCACTATGTGGTTCTATCTCTGCAGCCCTTGCTCAGATGGTAGCTCAACTGACTATCGGCAAAAAGAAATATGTCGAAGTAGAGGAAGAGATGAAGACCATCGCTCAGAAGGCTGAAAGCATCCTCAATGAACTTATCCTTGACATCGACAGAGATAGTGATGCCTACAATATGGTGTTTGATGCATTCAAGCTACCAAAGGAGACAGATGATGAAAAAGCTAAGCGCAGCGATGCGATCCAAGAAGCAACAAAGCATGCGGCTCAAGTACCAATGGAAGTAGCAAAGAAGACATTCTCTCTCCTACCTCTTATTGAAGCCGTGGTAGAAAGAGGGAATCAAAACGCCATCACAGATGGTTGTGTAGCTATGATGTGTGCACGTACTGCAGTTCTCGGCGCACTCCTCAATGTTCGCATCAACCTCGGGTCTATCAAAGACGAAGCCTTCGTAAATTCTTTGGCTACAGAAGCTAAGAAGATGGAAGAAGAAGTCCAAGTTGTCGAACGTAGAGTTCTCGAAAAGACCTACGCAGCACTCTAATGCCATGAGTAAGGTTTTTATCATAGGCAAAGATGATCTTACACTTGATGGTCTTGAAACTTTTATCCATTCTCAAGACATCAAGGTAGAGCTATCTCAAGAAGGGAGAGAACGTATCCAAAAATGCCGCGACTATCTTGACAACAAAGTCAAGGAGTCTGACCGTCCACTCTATGGTATTACCACAGGCTTCGGCTCATTGTGCAACCGTTCGATATCTCTTGAGGACCTTACCACCCTGCAGGAAAATCTCGTCAAGAGTCATGCTTGCAGCTGCGGCAATGAAGTAAAAGTTGAGATAGTGCGTCTCATGTTGCTTCTCAAAGCTCATGCGCTTTCACTCGGCTATAGCGGGGTTCAAGTAGATACGGTAGAGTGCATTGTTTCAATGCTCAATCATGGTATCACTCCTGTAGTTTACGATAAGGGTTCTCTCGGAGCATCAGGAGACCTTGCGCCACTATCGAACCTATTCCTCCCTCTCATTGGGGAAGGAGAAGTGTATTACAAAGGAGTTAAAAGGAACTCAATCGATGTCTTTAATGAATTAGGATTGAAGACTATTACGCTCAAAAGTAAAGAAGGCCTAGCCCTCCTCAATGGTACACAGTTTATGTCTTCGCACGGAGTATATGCCCTGATCAAAGCTCGTCGCATCATGAAGATGGCTAACTGTATCGGAGCACTTTCTCTCGAAGCTTTTGATGGCCTTGCCGCTCCATTTACAGCCGGTCTGCATATCGTCAGACCTCACAAAGGACAGCAAGTCGTTGCAGAGCAGATGCGATCCCTACTTTCAGGGAGTCCGATGCAATCGAAAGCCAAGGCTCAAGTCCAAGATCCCTACTCTTTCCGTTGCATCCCTCAGGTGCACGGAGCCAGCTATGACAGCATTGATTATGTGAGCTCTGTTGTCACTCGTGAGATCAACTCTGTAACAGACAATCCTACTATATTCCCTGAAAATGATCTCATCGTCAGCGGAGGAAACTTTCATGGACAGCCACTGGCTTTGGTCTATGACTTCCTCGCCATTGCACTTTCAGAGCTTGGCAACATTTCGGAACGCAGAGTGGCACAGCTAATACTTGGTTTGAGAGGTCTTCCTGAATTTCTGGTTGCAGCTCCCGGGCTCAATTCCGGTTACATGATTCCTCAATACGCAGCTGCTTCGCTTGTCAGCCAAAACAAGATGTATTGCTATTCTGCTGCTTCAGACAGTATCGTGAGCAGTAATGGACAAGAAGATCATGTTTCTATGGGTGCCAATGCCGCAACAAAGCTCATGCCTCTTATCCAAAATCTTGAAACGATTTTTGGTATTGAGTTGATGAACGGAGCTCAGGCATTTGACCTTAGAGGTGCAGAAGCCATAACTTCAGAAAAGTTGACTAAGCTACACAACGACTTCCGCAAGTCTGTACCTATGGTACACGATGATGTTGTCATGTACAAATTGATACAGGACGCAACCGAATTTGTACGCACATACAACTTCGATCAACTCCTCGCTTAACGACAAATAAAGAAAAGCAAGAAAAAAGGCTGGTTCTTTCCAAAAGAGTCAGCCTTTTCTATTTAATTTAATCTGACTGCGAAGATTTAACCCGCACCCAAGGGGGATGAAAAAGTTGTCTAACCTGATAGATCAAGGTAGGCATCTTAATTCATCAAGGTAGCCACGTTAATTTCGAGAGTTCTACTCTCGTCAAAAATATCCAATAAGGAGTAAGCCACAAACCTTCAATTTTGTTGCTCACTCCACTTTTCTTTTTGGATATTAAGTTGGGAGCCCCACTACTAAAGGATTTCTTACGAAGAATAAATTGTCAAAAACAAAAAATACTCAAAGGCATTTTTGATCATTACATATAAAACCATCCAAAACTCTTGTGTATAAGGAATAAAAGCCCTATCTTTGCGGAGTTAATCCGGCCCATCCATATGGAGAGGATGACAAAATTATTAACACTTTCAAGCAATAAACCTTTTAGAATCATGTATTTAGATTCACAAAAAAAGAAAGAAATCTTCGAGAAGCACGGAAAGTCTAACACTGATACTGGTTCACCTGAGAGCCAGATAGCATTGTTTTCATACCGTATCTCCCATTTGACCGAACACCTAAAGGTCAATAGAAAGGATTATAGTACTGAAAGAGCTCTTAAAATGCTAGTAGGTAAGCGTCGTCGCATGCTTGACTACCTCGCAAGCAAGGATATCGAAAGATATCGTGCTATTATCAAAGAGCTCGGCATCCGTCGCTAAGCTTCGACAAGGCACAAGGCAGATACATTTCTGCCTAAAGCCTCAGGAACAAAGAGCGTATTAGGACTTTCCTTAACGCTCTTTGTTGCTTTGCTCTCTCCAAAGAGACACTCCAAACCACAAAGTTTTGCCCAACCCAAAACTTTTTCTATGAAAGATTTGGAAGTATCAAAATTTATTCCGTATCTTTGCAGACGCAAAACCACTCCAACAAGTGAGACTCTCACTAAGATCTTAAGGAGTAAAATTTGGCCCATTCGTCTATCGGTTAGGACGCAAGATTTTCATTCTTGAAAGAGGGGTTCGATTCCCCTATGGGCTACAAATAAAAAGAATAAGAAAACAAAAAAGTAGTCATGGCAAATCACAAGTCAGCACTTAAAAGAATCAGACAAAATAAGACTCGTCGTCTACGCAATAGATACTACGGAAAGACTATGCGTAATGCGGTTCGCAACTTCAGAAACCTAACAGACAAGGCAGAAGCTATGGCAAAGTTGCCGGAGATCACCTCTCTCCTTGACCGCATGGCTTCTAAGGGACGTATCCACAAGAACAAGGCGGCGAACCTCAAGTCAAAGCTTACTAAGCAAGTCAACGCTCTTTAAGATTTTGACAGAAGATGTACCCTACCCTTTTAATATGTAGGAGTACGGATTCTCAAAGAAATATTGGCCCATTCGTCTATCGGTTAGGACGCAAGATTTTCATTCTTGAAAGAGGGGTTCGATTCCCCTATGGGCTACAGTAGCTATCCAATATGAAATATATTGGATAGCTTTTCTTGTTTATCTCAGATCGCGAATAGAGAGTACAAATAAGAGAACCCGGACAATGGACAAAGCAGTGGACAAACGCCGGTTATGGCTACTCTTCAAGACATTTACACTCATAGGTGCATTTACCTTTGGGGGTGGCCACGCCATGCTTCAACTCATACGAGAAGAGATCGTCTCAAGACGAAAATGGATGACGGACGAAGAGTTTATAGACCTATTTGCCGTAGCTCAGTCTCTACCCGGGGTATTTGCGGTCAATATCTCCATATTTGTTGGATATCGACTTCAGGGCTTTTGGGGAGCATGTGTATGTGCACTTGGGACGACTCTGCCAAGTATGCTCACTATCCTCATCATAGCCATGTACCTGACACAGTTCAGAGAGAACCCTTATGTAGAGAAAGTCTTCAAGGGTATAAGGCCGGCCGTGGTGGCACTCATAGCAGCTCCGGTGGTCAGCACTTGGAGGACAATGAAACTCGGGTGGAAATTGACATGGATACCCGCTTTATCTGCAGTATTGGTATGGCATTGGGGGATCAACCCCGTAACAGTCATCGTCGTAGCAGGAACACTGGGCTGGATGTATATCATGTTTGTCAAGAAAAGAATCAATCATCACAAATAGCTGTCCGATATGATATATCTCGAACTACTCCGGGTGTACTTGAAGATAGGCTTGTTTGGCTTTGGAGGTGGCTATGCCATGTTATCCTTGATACAAGAGGAGGTAGTACACAAGCATGGTTGGCTGACGATGCAGGAGTTTACGGACATCGTTGCAGTATCGCAAATGACACCCGGCCCCATTGGGATCAACAGTGCCACATATATAGGATATACAGTAACAGGAAATATCTGGGGCAGTATACTGGCCACTTTTGCGGTAAGTTTACCCTCTTTCGTATTGGTGCTGCTTATATCCCTGTCTTTCGCGAAGATTCGACACAATAAACACATAGATGCGATATTTACCGGCCTGAGACCGGCAGCTGTGGGTCTTATAGCAGCTGCAGCACTATTGTTGATCAATACTGAAAACTTTATCGACTATAAGAGCTATCTACTCTTTGGCATCGTCCTTGTATTTGTCCTCAAAAAGTGGCTGCACCCCATCCTTCTCATCATATTGGCCGGGATCTCGGGACTGATATTATACTGAATCAAGGTCTTTGTGAGTTTACTTCAATTCATGTAACTTTGCCCCTATCCGATACAAAAGGGGTAAAGTCAGTAGAAGTCTCACAAAACACAGTATCCACATGATCCTATGCATTGCCGAAAAACCCTCAGCTGCAAGAGAAATTGCCCAAGTCATAAGGGCGACTTCCCGGCATGACGGCTACTTTGAAGGCAATGGTTACCGGGTGACATGGACTTTCGGACATCTCTGCACCCTCAAAGACCCTGGAGACTACAAACCGGAGTGGAAGAGATGGACTATATCTTCCCTACCATTAATCCCTGAAAGGTTCAGTATAAAACTTATCGAAGACAAGGGGATAGAGGCTCAGTTCAACACCATAAAGAGACTTGTGAGCGAAGCCTCTGTGGTCATCAACTGTGGGGATGCCGGACAAGAAGGGGAGTTGATACAACGCTGGGTTCTTCAGCTTGCAGAGTGTAAGTGTCCCGTAAAAAGGCTTTGGTTGTCGTCAATGACAGCGGAAGCTATCGCAGAGGCATTTCAAAATCTTCGAGATGCATCAGAGTTTCAAAATCTATATTATGCCGGGCTTAGTAGAGCTATTGGGGATTGGATCCTGGGACTGAATGCCACCAGATTGTACACTTTAAAGTTCTCAAGACCGGGAGAGAAACTTCTGTCTGTCGGACGTGTACAGACCCCTACCCTCGCTCTCATAGTAGAGAGATATGAAGAAATACAAAACTTCAAACCCGAGCCTTACTGGGAGATAAAGACGACTTACAGGGAGGCGATCTTTGCTTCTACAAAAGGACGCTATACAACTGTCCAGGAAGCACAAGAAATCATCGATAAGATAGCATCAAAGGATCTTACAGTAACTGATATCAAAGTAAAAAAGGGAAAAGAGGGAGCTCCCAGACTATTTGACCTCACCTCCCTTCAGGTAGAGTGCAACAAAAAGTTTTCCTACACGGCTGAAGAGACCCTCAGATATATACAGTCCCTGTATGAGAAAAAGTTGACGACTTATCCTCGCGTAGACACGACCTACTTGACAAGCGATCTCTATGATAAATGCCCAAGCATCCTCAATGGGCTGTATCAGATCGTGCCACACTTGATAGAGCCTCTGAAATCAAAAAAACTTCCCAAACAAAAAAAACACTTCGATGACTCGAAAGTAACTGATCACCACGCCATCATACCAACGGGATATCAGCCTTCAGGACTCTCTGTATTTGAGCAAAATGTATACGACATCATACTCAAACGATTTATAGCCATCTTCTACCCTGATATGCAATATGAGGGTACTACAGTAATGGCAGATATCGGTGGCATAGAATTCAAAGCAACGGGACGCGTCATAACAGACTTGGGGTGGAAAGCAGTATATGACTTCTCAACGTCAGATGACGAAGAGGGCGGAGAGAATGAGGACAAGAGAACCCTCCCTGTCTTTTCAAAAGGAGAACATGGGCCACATAAGCCGGATCTCTTGGAAAAAGAGACTCAGCCACCTAAAAACTATACAGAAGCATCGCTACTTGTAGCCATGGAAACTGCCGGCAAACTTGTGGATGACGAAGAGCTCAAGGATGCGATGAAGCAAAAAGGAATCGGACGTCCTTCTACTCGTGCGGCCATAATAGAGACTCTTCTCAAAAGAAAGTATATACGGAAAGAAAGAAAAAGCCTCATACCTACCCCAATGGGTATGGAGTTGATACATATCATAGATAATGAGCTTCTGAAAAGTGTCCGTCTGACAGGAGAATGGGAGTATAAGTTAAGGCTGATAGACAAGGGAGAGTACGCACCGGAACAGTTCCTGAACGAACTCAAAGAAATGGTATCCAACCTTATGCTGGAAGTAAAGCTCGACAATCGCTCGATGCACTCTTTACTTGAATCAGCACATCAAAGAGCTACAGATAAGACAAATAAAAAGGACACCAATCTCCTAAAAGAAGGAGACAAGTGCCCCAAGTGTGGCAAAGGAACAATCATACGAGGAAATACAGCTCTCGGATGTTCCAGATATAAGGAAGGATGTGATATGAGAGCACCCTTACCTAAAAATTAACCAAAGCGATTTATCAAACTTTCAAGATACAAGGCATAGTCACTTCCCTTGTATCTGTCGATGATTGGCAGCAATATCCCCTTATCTATCCACCCATTAGTCAAAGCAATCTCTTCAAGACAAGCAATCTTGAGTCCCTGACGCTGTTCTATAGCTCTGACAAAATCTCCGGCCTCATACAATGATTCATGTGTACCTGTATCCAACCATGCAAAGCCACGGCCTAAGGGTTCGACACGAAGTTGGTTAGCCTCAAGAAAATATTGATTGACCGAGGTAATCTCGAGTTCACCTCTTGCTGAGGGCTTAACCTTCGCAGCAACATCGACTATAGAGGGGGGATAAAAGTAGAGACCTACAACGGCATAATTACTCTTTGGAGTTTGAGGCTTCTCTTCTATCGAAATTGCGCGATGCTCAGAATCAAACTCTACAACCCCGTATCGCTCTGGATCTCTTACATAGTAAGAAAAGATTACAGCATCACCTGTTTGCTCTACATGCTGTAGCACTCTTCTGAGTGTGTGAGTAAAAGATTGTCCATAGAAAACATTATCACCAAGGATAAGGCAGACGCTATCTGTACCTATAAACTCTTTTCCGATAAGAAAAGCTTGGGCAATACCTTCCGGCTTAGGCTGGACAGCATAGGTCAACTCCATTCCCCACTGAGATCCATCCCCCAAGAGTTTTTCAAATAGTCCCCTGTCATCCGGAGTTGTGATAATCAATACCTCCCTGATCCCCGCTAACATGAGCACAGACAAAGGATAGTATATCATCGGCTTGTCATACAAGGGGATTAGTTGTTTGGAAAAAGGTAGCGTTGCTGGGTACAGACGCGTCCCACTACCTCCGGCAAGTATAATACCTCTCATCACTAATTATTTTTCTTTAAGCCAGTCACTCAAAGCCTCGACTGTAATATCACGCCTCAAAACCCTTTTGTTTTCATCCAAAAGATATATAGTTGGAAACGCTCGAATGAAATATAGCTCTTCATTCTCAATCTTCTGCTCAAACTCATGTCCAAGCGTAACAAATGCCGGAACTTTACTTCGAGAGAGCTCATAATCAGTCATCATATTTCCCGCATATATGCAGACCAACTTCATACGTCCGGTCTCAACAGCTTTTTTTATGACACTGTCCGATACAATATGATCAAATGCCTCTGAACATGTTTCACAGTTAGGCTCATAAAACATCAATGCCAGCAATGGAGACTTTATCTGATGAAGGGCAGTTTTTCCCCCACCAAATTCCTGTATAGCAAAGTCCCTGGCAATCTCTCCAGGCTTATTTCTTTCGTACATCTCCAATCGATGGACAAATCTGACACTATCAGCATAGGAGAGGACAGGACTTTTAAGTGCTTGAATGATGAGAATAGCGTAAGCATCTTCATTATATATCGGAGAGTTAGCATGATCTAAGTACATCTCGCCAATGTCCATAGAATGTGCATAAAACTCTGATGTAGATTTAGATAGAGCAGTAGCTATAGATTCAGAAAAAGCCTGTCCTTCAGCAATTGAACCTATTGCGAAGTAGTCTACCATAAATTGCTCAAAAGCGTCTTTTGACTCAAACAAATCAATTGTAAGAGAGTCATAACCATTCCACACATTTCTAACAATAAACGAAGCCCTATCCTTGGGTTCAATCATAGTAGCCGGAGGGACAGGAAATTTTGGAGGAGATGATAGCCTCTCGGCTGTGTTTTTCTTCGTTGTCGTGCATGATAGTGCAAGAACGAAAAAAACACAGCCGAGAGTAAAACTAAGACAGCGTCTCATGCTTATTTTTTAAACTTTGACCAATCGACATTTTTCATTGTTCCAGTTTCCATAAACTGTCTGTGATATTCAAAGCAAGCACCCAAGTGTTGAGGAGTTTGCCCTTTCACTCCGAGAGCAAGATATTCTCTCAAATTTTCTCGATAGTCAGGATGCACGCAATTATCAATGATACACTCAGCTCTCTCGATAGGAGACTTACCACGGAGGTCTGCAATTCCATACTCAGAGATTATAATCTTGACAGAGTGTTCACTATGATCCATATGTGCAACCATGGGCACAAATGCACTGATATTACCATCCTTAGCAGTAGAAGGCGTAGTAAAGATAGAGATGTATCCCGATCTTGTAAAGTCTCCCGAACCACCGATACCATTCATCATCTTAGTACCCATGACATGTGTAGAGTTGATGTTACCAAAAATGTCTGCTTCGAGGGCTGTATTGATAGTAATAAGTCCAAGGCGACGGATTACTTCAGGATGATTGGAATACTCCTGCGGACGAAGAAGCAACTTATCCTTAAAGAAATCAAGGTTTGCATAGATATCCTTGATAACACTTCTTGATACTGAGAGAGAGCAACCACTCGCAAAGGTAACTTTTCCCTTCTTCATCAGGCCGATAACAGCATCTTGTATCACCTCAGTGTATACCTGGAACTTAGGGATGTCAGGATTGTCTCCCATAGCTCCCAATACTGCATTGGCAACATTACCGACACCACTCTGCACCGGGAGAAGAGAAGCAGGGATTCTTCCCGATTTTATCTCATCAACCAAGAACTTAGCCACATTTTCTCCGATGGCCTTTGTGACATCATCAAGGGGAGCAAACTCACCTTCATCGTTGTCTTCAGAAGTACGAACAACGGCAACAATCTTCTGTGGATCGACTTTAACAAAAGGTTGCCCCACGCGATCCGAGACATTGTAGATAGGGATAGCCTCACGACAAGGAGGATCCTTAGGCTCAGCAATATCATGGACACCACGAATTTCCTTGGGATGCTTATCATTAAGCTCAACAATGATGCGATCTGCCAACCTACAGATCGTAGGCAAGATGCCTACGGCAGCCGTAGGTACGATCTCTCCATCTTCAGTGACATCAGCCGCCTCGATGATGGCCACATCAACTTTGCCCAAGAAACCATATCTCAACTCCTGAGGAAGGAGAGACAAGTGCATATCAAAGTAGTGAGTACCGCGCGAATTTAACAGTTCTCTGAGGTCTTTATTGGACTGATATGGAGTTCTAAATTTTATAGCATTTGCTCTCGCCAATGCACCGTCAAGCTTATCCCCTGTCGATGCTCCGGTAAACATTCCTATTTGAAACGGACGTCCCGCCTCATGTTCACGGAGGGCGCGCTCAGCTATAGCTTGTGAGACCACCTTAGGACAACCCGCAGGCGTAAAGCCACTGAAGCCCACATTATCGTTATGATTGACAAACATTGCAGCCTCTTCGGCAGAAATAAAGTTTAAGGCCATGATTCTTCAGTATTACTTTTTAGTTCTAAAATAATTTTGTGTTTATATTATCCTCTATGAAGAGTGATTGCTACAAGAGTAACAAATATATCAAAACTTTCGTTGCAATATTTCACTTAAAATTACAGCTCGTCGCAATTCTTGAGGATCATTATCTATAATATCGTCTCCGTAAGTTTCGATTTCATCCTCGAGTTTATGGACTTGAAGAAGTTCTTGCTTCAAGCCTACCGATCGTGGAGCCTCTTTCATCACGACTACCTCTCGATCATAATCATATTGCGCTGGTTTCTCATCAGTTAGGATCCATTCTCGGACAGCCCCTTCTTCCTGAATCTCATACTCATATACAGGTTCTTCGGGGTCTATCAATTTTCCTTGTTCGACATCTTGATACGCCGACATCTGCTTTTTCAGATAAAAAAACACAATCGCAAATATTACAAAAATAAACCCTATAAGAATCATAATTAAAAGCTAATAGCATTAGTTTTCGTACATTTGTCTTCAAATGTACTTATTACTTTCTCCGCAAACAAATTCGGAGACACATTTTTACTCAAACAATCATTACTATTTATTCCACAAAATGAGTTTGAATACAAACGATAATCTTCACGAGAATACTACCGCAAAGAAACTCTATTTAGAAACCTACGGTTGCCAAATGAATTTGGCAGATAGCGAAGTAGTCCACTCCATCATGCAAATGGACGGTTATGAGATGACCGAAGACATCAACAATGCAGATGCGGTGTTCCTCAACACATGCTCTGTCCGAGAAAATGCAGAGCAAAAAGTCTATAATAGACTGAGCCAGATAAACGCTCTTCGACGTAAACACAACCCCAACATGATCATCGGAGTGCTTGGATGTATGGCAGAGAGGGTCAAACAAACTCTCATAGACGAACACCATGCAGATTTGGTTGTAGGTCCTGACTCCTACCTGGATCTACCTAACCTTGTCGGAGCAGCCGAAAAGGGTGAAAAAGCCATAAATATCGAACTCTCCAAGGAAGAGACATACAAAGACGTAATCCCACTCAAAATAGAAGGTCTGCATATCTCCGGATTTATTTCCATCATGAGAGGATGTAACAACTTCTGTACCTACTGTATCGTACCTTACACACGGGGACGCGAACGCAGTCGCGAGGTGAAAAGTATCCTCAATGAGCTCGATGCAATGGTAGAAAAAGGATATAGAGAAGTCACACTACTGGGACAGAATGTCAACTCCTACAAGTACAAGAATCCCGAAGGAGAAGTCGTAGACTTTACAGCATTGCTTGACATACTCGCCGCAAGAGCCCCCAAGATGCGCATTCGGTTTACATCACCTCACCCCAAGGACATGAGCGATGAGACGATAGCCATAATGGCCAAGCATCCCAATATCTGCAAACACATTCATCTCCCCGCTCAGTCAGGAAGTAACAAAATACTCAAGCTCATGAACCGTAACTACACTCGTGAGTGGTACTTGGACAGGGTTGCAAAGATCAGAGAAGCCATGCCGGACTGTGGTATATCTTCGGATATATTCTGCGGATTTCATAACGAGACAGAAGAAGATTTCCAAGAGACATTGGATCTCATGAGAGAAGTAGGCTATGACTCTGCCTTTATGTTCAAGTACTCTGAGCGTCCGGGGACTTATGCCGCAAAAAAACTCGAAGACAATGTTCCAGAGGAAGTTAAACTTGATCGCCTCCAACGCATGATCAACCTGCAAAACCAACTCTCTGAAGAAAGCAATAAGAGAGATATAGGCAAAACTTTTGAGGTCCTCATCGAAGGCTTTTCAAAGAAGTCGAGAGAACAGCTTTTCGGGCGCACACAACAAAACAAAGTTGTAGTCTTTGACAAAGGGGATGCGAGGATAGGTCAGTTTGTATATGTAAAAATAGATCAGGCTTCTTCTGCGACCCTCATAGGTCACAGAGTAGAGGCGTCTGAATAACAGTGGATATACATATGCAAAACAACAACATACCGTCACATCTTTCACAAGAGATCATCGAGAGATACAACGTACCGGTCCCCAGATATACAAGTTATCCTCCGGCAAATCTCTTCACAACAGACTACACTCACGAGCGATACATAGAGGACATCTCCTACTCCAATACTCATGGGGCTTCGGATCTCTCCTTTTACATCCATATACCATTCTGCAAAAAGATATGCTCTTACTGCGCATGCAACAAGGAGCTCTTCCCGCAGGAAAAGGATGGCATTGCTCTATATATAGACTATGTACTCAAGGAGTTTGATCTCTTGATCCCACACATATTGAAAGATCGAAAGATATCACAGATACACTTCGGAGGAGGCTCTCCGACAGCTATACCTCTACATTATATCGAAAAGATACTCACAAGGATCATCTCATCTTTCGAGCTCAAAGAGGATGCAGAAATAGCTATAGAGTGTCATCCGGGCTATCTCAAGGAGGAAGACTGGGACTACCTTCTCGATCTCCCATTTACGAGATATAGTCTGGGAGTTCAGGACTTCAAGGAAGATGTCCTCAAGGCCGTCAAACGGACACCCTCCAAGTTACCCATAGCCAAAATTGTAGACAAGATACATACACACCACAAGCGAGTCAATCTTGACCTCATATACGGATTACCTCACCAGACTCCGGCATCCTTTGCGGAGAGTATGCAACTTGCAGTAAAGTGCAATCCGGACAGGCTTGTTACATTTTCATACGCACACGTTCCTTGGATATACTCGGTACAAAAAGAGCTTGAGGATCTCGGCCTGCCCGAAATGTCAGACAAGAAAAGCATGCATGAAGCGGCTACTCAGATCGCTATACAGTCGGGTTACGAAGTGATTGGGCTTGATCATTTTGTCCGTCCGGATGATCCCTTGGCTATTGCTCTCAGAGAGCATACTCTACACCGCAATTTTCAGGGATACTGCACCCGAGCCATATCCGGTCAGGTATTTGCACTTGGTACGACAGGGATTTCCCAATTGGACAACTCCTATGCACAAAACATCAAAAGCATACCGGAGTACTATGAGGCCATAGACAAGGGAGTACTCCCTACTAATATAGGGTATCGCCTCTCTGACGACGAACGCTTGGCAAGGGATATTATCAACGATCTCATGTGCAATTATAGAACCTCCCCACTGAAGATCGCCAAACAGCATGGAAAAGATTACTCAAAGCTGTCAGATATATCTCTTCTAAGATATAATGAACTGTTAAGGATGATAAACGATGGACTATGCAGAATCGAGGCAGACGCTGTCATCATGAACTCCTCAGCACACTTGTTTGTACGTACCATAGCTGCGACATTTGACATACACTACAATCCTCATAAACCACTAGGCTACTCGAAACCTATATAACGATAAAGACAATTATCAAATACTCAAGAGGGCACGCTGTAATTCAATTTTATAGTGTGCCCTCTTTTAGCATCAGAAGCCGGAGTAAGTCCCCCGAAAAAGATGGAGAGATAGAAAGATGCCTAACTTGCGTCATCAAGGTAGGCACGTTGATTAATCAAGGTAGGCACCTTGTGTTTGAACTTTAGACTTCTTTTTTTTAGAAGACAACACAAGCCTCATTCCATAGATACCAAATTAAGATTTAGGCACAAAAAACTCATCCGTCTACGAGTCAAAACCCACAGACGGATGAGTGATTTAATGTATCTCTCCTGAATATGCCTAAAATACACTTCAGGACAAGATGTTATCTATTTAGTGGTTGCTCAAGTAGTCAGAGACACTTTCGTGAGTGCCCTGCATGGCATCCTTACCTTGGCTCCAGTTAGCAGGACAAACTTCACCAAACTCATCAAAGTGACGAAGAGCATCTACCATACGGATAGCTTCATCAACGCTACGGCCGAGAGGAAGATCATTGATAAGAAGGTGACGAATAACACCTTGCTTGTCAATCAAGAACAAACCTCTGTAAGAAACAGGGTTACCGATGCAAACGAGGTTACCTTCTTCATCATATTCCTCTTCAGAAGCAAGGACACCATAATTTGCGGAGATTGTCTTAGAAAAGTCTGAAACGATTGGGTACTGAACACCCTTGATTCCACCTTGCTTACGATCTTGATTGAGCCATGCGAAGTGAGAGAAATGAGAGTCTACAGAACAACCGACAAGCTGAACATCACGCTTTTCAAACTCTGCAAGTTTCTCTTGGAAAGCATGCAATTCGGTTGGACAAACAAAGGTAAAGTCCATAGGGTAGAAGAAAAATACGACATACTTCTTTCCGATAAATTGTTCAAGACTGAAGTTCTCAATAAACTCAGAGCCCTTAACTGCTGTAGCAGAAAATGCTGGAGCTTTCTTGCCTACTAATGTGTACATAATTTAATTCTTTTTATAATGTGAGTAATTGTTATTGATTTCGGCAAACGTATAACAAGTAATTGCGCCCTTTTGTTGCAACAAAATTTCACCAAACATATGTACGTTCAAGACTAATTCAACTTATAAGCAAATGCAGTAAGAATTCGTATCAAATATATATCTTTGCAGGAAAAACCAAGAACATAGCACTTCCAGCATATACACATAGCCTGAATGGAATCAATTCGCCAGATATACAAGATAGGAAATGGACCCTCAAGCAGTCACACAATGGGTCCCAAGAGAGCTGCTGAAATGTTTGTCAACCGACAAACATCGATACCTGCATCATACCAAGTCACTCTCTACGGATCACTTGCAGCAACGGGGAAAGGACACCTCACAGATGTTGCTATACTCGATGTATTGACACCAAGTGCTCCGACTGAAATATTTTGGGAGCCAAAGATCGTATTGCCTTTTCACACAAACGGGTTAAAGTTTACGGCACTAGATACAGATCAAAATATACAAGATGAGTGGATCGTGTACAGTGTAGGAGGGGGCTCTTTGGCTAATCCGGACTTCGATGAACGCAGAGCCACTCAAGTATACCCACACCACATGATGGCTGACATCATGGACTTCTGCTACAAAAATCACGTAAACTACTGGGAGTATGTAGAGATGCATGAGGGGGGCGAAATATGGGATTACCTTGCTGAAGTATGGAAAGTGATGAAGGCTGCAATAGAAAGAGGTCTCGAAGCCGAAGGGATACTCCCCGGTGGGCTCAATCTACGCAGGAAAGCTTCGGAATACATGATCCGTTCCAAAGGCTACAAAGACAATATCAGTACTCGAGGTATGGTCTACGCCTATGCCCTTGCCGTAGCAGAAGAGAATGCCTCCGGAGGAATCGTATCCACTGCTCCTACTTGTGGCTCATCAGGGGTAGTACCGGCTGTATTATACCACCTTCAAAAATCAAGAGATTTTCCGGACAAACGTATATATAGAGCCCTCGCAACTGCCGGTATTTTTGGCAATGTTGCACGAACCAATGCTTCGGTATCAGGTGCCGAAGTTGGTTGTCAGGGCGAAATTGGAGTCGCATGCTCTATGGCAGCAGCAGCATCTTGTCAACTTTTTGGAGGAAGCATAAGGCAAATCGAATATGCCGCAGAAATGGGACTTGAGCATCATCTGGGGTTGACTTGTGATCCGGTCTGTGGGCTGGTTCAGATTCCCTGCATCGAAAGGAATGCTTTCGCCGCAGCAAGAGCTCTTGATGCTAATACTTTTTCGACATTTTCAGACGGCTCCCATCGGGTATCATTCGATCAGGTCATTGATGTAATGAGACAAACAGGACATGATCTCCCGAGTCTGTACAAAGAAACTTCAGAAGGAGGTTTGGCAACGCACAAATTTAACTAACAAGATTATCTAAATCATTAATCCCAATTACCCATGGCAACAGTATACAAAAATCTCTCTGACCATGAACCATCAACAATTCCGTCAGGCAAAGGGCACAAGTTCAGTGTCGTAGTTTCGGAATGGAACTCTGATGTGACATATGCAATGGCTGATGCCGCAGTCAGACAACTGACCGAAAGCGGAGTACAAAAAGAAGATATTTCAATACACTATGTTGCAGGTAGTTTTGAGTTGATATACGCTTGTACTCACATTGCAAAAAGAAAAACGCCTCCAAGTGCAGTCATAGCAATAGGCTGCATCGTGAGGGGAGAAACTCCGCACTTTGAGTACATCTCAGAAGCTGTTGCTGTGAATATTGGAAAACTTAATGTGGACCATAATACTCCTGTTATCTTGGGTGTACTGACAACCGACACGATGCAACAAGCATTGGATCGTGCGGGCGGAAAGCACGGAAATAAAGGGGACGAGGCAGCTGTGACAGCACTAAAACTGGTTAAAGAGTTTGCTTTGTAAATTATTTATCATAACTTTGCACAGAGAGTTTGAGAAAACTCTTCATGGCTTCTATGTCGAAGCAAGGGCAGTTACCAGAGTGGCCAAATGGGGCTGACTGTAACTCAGCTGGCTTA
>NZ_JAUMXC010000006.1 GCF_030529325.1 Porphyromonas sp.
TGAAATCGTCAGAAATCCTAAACTTCCTACTTGCGCTTAAATCGAACTGGCGTTAATTTATCGTTTTTAGTTGCTTTTATTTCAGAAGGCACACCTTGATATTATTAAATATTTTTTATCTTTGTTATGACTCCAAAAGCAGGAGTTTTCTGACAATAATTTTGAGGAAATACTCTCCTCTTCGGCTATATTTAACCGATGGTGAGGCATGAAAATACTCACCTTTTTCACTTCAGACTCATGGATAATAATATGCCATACAGCAGACATATCTTCATTTTTCCTTTTCAATGGGACTACATCGGTCATAAGGTTTCGAAAAAGGAGGATCTATCGTACAATCAACGTACAGACATAGAGGCCTTTGATAGGATATTCACACAAGAGACGAAGTTGAAGAGGACGTTTTTTGAGATCAACGACTCTGCCATACATTACAATGAATACACCTACTATTATCCCTTTGTCCGCAACTCTATCTATGGCACAAAGGAGAATAAAGCAGTGTACTTTTACGAACTGCATGATGAAAATGGCAAGTATTCTATCGATATTAAAGCAGGCATCAATAGGACTTATGATCTAAGGCTAACGAAGATATCGGTGCATATCTTTGATACAGGGGTAGGGCTTGTCTCCTTTACCCTGCACAATGACTCCTATAAGGATGAGTCTGATATCCTTCGGATCAATGACTTCGGGCGTCGTCTATATCCACAATTTTTAGACAAATCGGAAAGACTTAAGGCCAAAGAAGTCTTCCTTGCTGATTCAATTTCGGGCCATATCGGAGTCTTGGACTTTTATGAGGACTTCAGTCAGTTTGAAGGAGAAATAGACCACCGCAGCCCCTTCCTGCCACCGGATCATATTCGACAGGTATTCGGGTATTCGAAAACAGACCGATTGGGAGACAGTTGGAGTAAATTTGTCTTCAGAGACCAGGATGAGCGTGCAGGTACGATCCGGATCTCTCCCATCATGGATGATAGGATGTACTTCTTGAGTCACTACAAAAATGGCCATCTCGCCAACCGAGTAGGAAGAAAAAGGGACTGTCCCAAACAAAAAATTGCAGCCCTCCATGGTATTACAGCCAATGACGGGTACGCATACGAGAGCGGTTATGAAAGAGACTTTTGGTACCGGTATATGTATGGAGATGGAAATGGCAAGGGGATTGCCAACTCTGATCTACAGCTATCTGAAATCAAGAAAGGCACATATTCACGATGGGTGGAGAACGGCACACTTATAGGGATCACAAGGGATTCTTCTGTTTACCTGTCAACTTTTCCTCCGATAGAAGCTCACTTCATGAGCATATACTATCAAATGGCAATACTCAACCTTGTTCAACGCGCCGGAGTCCTACGCTTCAGTGCAGAAATCACCAATCTTACCGAACAGATACTGGGACGGAAGAAAAAAGCAGGGAGACATATCAAAGAACTATACGAAAACTATATCCGATTTCTTAATCAGGTATTCTTCAGAGAAGTCACATCACAAATACAAGGCATCGAGATGTATGAGCTCTTCCAAAAGGCAATGAATATCGAGCGTGATGCCAAGGCGCTTGATGGAGAAATGACAGAGCTATTCAACTATCTCGAGATAGAAGAACAAACCGCCTTGAACAAAACTGCCAACCTGTATCTGCCTCTTGCTCTGATTACCGGAGTGCTGGGCATCAACACCCTTGGCTATAATGGTTGGTTTGACCGCCTATTCGCATGGAATAACACCAACAGTTGGCAGTGGAGTGTCGGAGACTTCATAACAACAATAGTCATAGCTATATGCCTATACTTCCCCATTAAATACCATTTCAAAACAAAAAATAAATAAGAGAACATTATGTGTATGATCAATAGCTGGCCTCAACTTATTTTCTGGTCGATTGTAGCAATCTGTTTAACTGTGGCGTTTGTTATGCGAATTGATAGACGTTATAAGTATCGTACCAGGAAAGCAGAACTAAATGCTCAAAAGGATATGGAAGAAATGCGACTCGGAAAACAACAGAAAAACAAAGAGGACGAACAGAAAAAATCATAATCAACAAGGCCCAGTCATCCTCCCAAGCAAAGCATGAAAATCTATATGCTGTGATACCAAGGTTAAATCCTTAAATCAAGAGAACAAGACTTTATGCACAAGTTAGAATTTGAACTCAAACAACACACTCCCATCATCCACTTCCAAGCAACGGATGATGGAGCAACTTTACGAGCTTCGGAAGTCAAGCCAAAACTGGATAGGTTTCTATTGAGAGCATATGAAAAAAAAATACCTCAATCGACAATCAAAAATGGAACAGAAAAAGGACATCATCCGAGCCTGGACTTCAAAATAAAGTTCATTCCTCACAATACAAAACGGATAAGTGCTGATCGTACGCCAATGTATTTTGGCAATCTAAAGTCAAAGAAGCCCAAACAGTTAATCTTTTCCGATAACGGAGTACGTATGATTATCTTGGTAAAAGATGAGACTCTAAAGAAACTTATTGAAGAAAACATGGCAAGGTTCTTCCTCCTTCATAATTTTGGATCTCGACAATCTAAAGGCTATGGTTCATTCACAATAAAAGATGAGAAAATCTCAAACATCAGGAGTCTCTACAAATACTCTTTTGATATTAAGACAACTGATTACAATAATGTCCTAAAGAGCATAAATTACTTTTACAAAAGTCTCAGAAGTGGAATAAATGAGTATCGTTCTAGTAAAGATAAAAAGTTGGTCTCTCTCCTCTATTTTAAGTCGGCTTTTCATTATTACGCCACGACCCATAAAGGAAAGCAATGGGATAAAAGAAGTATCAAGCAACACTTCTTCCCAGAACAACTGAAAAAAGAAGAGCAAATCCATAAGATCAATGATATCAACCGTGATGACGAAAAGTATGATTTTAGGGATTTACTTGGACTATCGACAAACGAAACTTGGAAACAATTCAATATCAGCAAGACTTGCAGGGGTAAAGACGGCAAGGAAATAAATCGTCTAAAGTCACCAATTCAATTTAAGCCCATTTTTATCGGAGACAAATGCGTCGTCTTCTTTGATGTATTTACCGAAGATACAGGGTTTGAAGAATTCTTGGGTAGCAAGGTGTTTGTGAATGCATTCAAAAAAGAGAAAGGGGAAGACTCCCTCAAGGAACCTTCAAAGCCTATCAAAGAACCATTAGAAATGATTGTTCCGCGTGATATTAAACTAAACGACATTCTCGACTATATATTTTCAAATATCGATGTAGAGAAAAGAATTGCTCCCATAAAAACGGAAGAAGGGAAAAAAATATTTGAAGATATAAAACGTATTTATACGAGTCTAAAAAAATGAGTACGAATACCTACACAGCTGTAACAATCGGACCGATATACAAGACTATTGAAAAGGCGCGTAGCGTGAAAGCCTTTTGGACTGCGAGCTATATGTTTTCGTGGATAATGAAGAGACTTCTGGAGGAGTATCCCCATAGAGACTTGATTATATCGCCTTGTCTTCCACAGGACGACGATTCTTTCAGAGGTCTAAAACACAAAGTGGGGCTATTCCCTGATAGACTTTTTATAGCAGGGGATGCTAAAGCCGACATCGAAAAGATTAAGGAAAAGGTCTTAATAGAGTTAGCGGAAGAGTTTAAGAACACTTTGGTAACTAAAGCAAACAGAGAAAGAAAACTTGTAGACTTTCAGGATTACTTAAAAAATTATATCTCCATCTCCACGATTACCCTAAAAGGCCTCGACTCCGGTGTCTTAAAAACGCTCAACGAGTACTTGGACACACAAGAACTTTTCAGCAAAAGTTCTCCTCAGAGCAAGGATTACATGGAAAAGTTTATTGAGGATCACGAAATTTATTTTTTGAAAGATTTCAGGGAGGAAGGAGAATCAAGAGCCTTTGAGAGCACCTCGGAGATAGCTGTTTCGGGGTGGCTTAGTAAAAAGGAGATTGAAGGGATCCTGAATAATAAAAGTGAAATTGACTACACAAAACTGACGCACAAAGAAGGTTATCGCAACTGCTACAAATACTTAGCCATCATAAATGCTGATGGAGACAATTTTGGTAAGTACATCAAAAAGCTTTCGAATCGGGAAGAAATGCAAGACTTTGCTCAGTTGTTTTTTGACTTCTCCGTCAATGTAACCAAAAAGCTAATGGATAAGACCAAGGCAGTTCCGGTCTACATCGGAGGAGATGACCTAAAGCTCTTTACTCCAATATTGGAAGGCGAGTCGGAGAAAGACATCTTCAGGCTCATCGATATCATAGACGAATGCTTCCGAGAATTTTGGGAAAAACTCCAAACCAGTGAGAAGTTGTCGATGTCATACGGAGTAAGCATCTTCTACCACAAAAGCCCTATGTCTGAAGCTCTCAAGGTGGCTGATGATATGAAGGAAAAGGCCAAAAGTGCTAAAGGCAAAGATGCCGTGGCGATATCCATCCAAAAACACAGTGGCCAAAAGATAGAGTTTCGGCTCCCTTGCAAGCACTCTACCTCTGTTCCTGCGGATCAAGAGCCTACTACCCTATATGCAGAGGCTTGTGAGCTCATAAAGGCATTCAAAGGAGATGTACCTATGATCAACAGCCTCATCTATTGGATTGAGGAGATGTATGAGGTCATCTTCACCGATAGTGTGGTGAAGGATGAAAGACGTATAAAAGCTGTCTTTGACAACTTTTTCGATGAGAGCACACATAAGGAGCATCATGAGGAAGACAGATTTTTCGATAGGCTTCAAAAGTTCATCTACAAGATGTACAACGATAAAGATGCACCCCAAGGGCTAAAGGAAAAGAAGGCGCTTTTACATGGCATCCTGCGCTACTGTCAGTTTGTAACCGCTAAAGATGAGAAATAATATGCCGACCTATCTCGTTAGACTCACACCGATAGACAAGTTTTTCTTCGGGCAAAAGAAGACCTTTGGCAACGATAATGCCAATTACTTTGTTCACTCTTCATACTTCCCACAGCAGACGACATTATTGGGGTTGCTGAGGTATCAGTTGCTACAAATAGCGGGGAATAATGTCTTCAAGGACAATAAGATTGCAAAGCCAAGGCTCGCAGAGCAAGAGATCGGCTCGCAGAGCTTTACTCCCTTTGCCACTGAGAGATTGAGATTCGGTAAGATTGAGTCAATATCTCCTGTCTTCATCATAGACAGGGCTACCGGAGAGCGTTTTATTCCCATGGGAAAACGATACAAAGAAAAAGAAGAAGAAAAGACTTCTTACGAGCTACTCTCACTATCCTGCGAAGAGGGGTGTCCACCAATTCTTGAGAAGTATGATGCGAAAGTTAAGCTTAAATCTTGCTGGGTATCATTAGAGAAAGGTACAATAATCCCTGAGGAAAAATTTTTCACACCTGACGAACGCACAGGAATCCGAAAGGATTATGAAGGTTCGACTCAAGATGACTCTTTCTTCCGTCAGACATTCTATAAATTCAATAAGTTTATTGATGAAGGAGAAGATAAGAACCCCCATAGTGATCCACATGACTTCTACTTTGCGACTCTATTGGAGACCAACAGCGAGATCAAATTCCCTGCTTTAGACAAACGCATAGTATACCTTGGTGGCGAACGACAACCTTTCGTGATGGAAGTCTCGGAGGAATCTTTCGATTTATCGAAAGCTGCTCCACCTTCTACAAGTGATAAGCAACACTATACCGTAGTCCTGCTGTCGGATGCATTGATCAAGCCGGAGCAGGTCTCTAAAGCTACTTTTGGCATCACAACGTTGAAAGACTTTGCATGTCTCCTCACCAACATAGACACGAAGAAGTATTACAACATGACAAAAAACCGTGCCTCAAAACCAAGAACATCAGAGGATGTCATAGCAGAAAAGAAGCAAAACGAATGTGAGCCAGAAGTTGCCCTGAGTTACGAACAAGAACTATATGCAGCCGGATCGGTCTTCTATTTCAAATGCGAGCAAGAAGCGGAAGATTTCCGCGAAGCTCTCAAAAGCAACATCAACTTCCATACCATCGGTTACAATCATGCCATAGTCATCGACCCATTACAACCTGAAAAATAAACCTATAACATATGAAAACAGCTATTTATACCATCAGATGCCTTACCAACATGCATGTCGGCAAGGGTGATGCTACCTACGAAGTCGTAGATAATTGTGTCCAACGGGATGTAACGACAGGCTTTCCCTGCATCTATTCTTCAAGTCTGAAAGGAGCTCTGAGACAATACTTCAGCAGTAAGAAATTTCCTCACATAAGACACGTCTTTGGAAGTGATGCCAATAACAAAGACCTGTCTCACAGTGTAGGACACTTCACCTTTTTCCAAGCCAACCTGATCGGCTATCCTGTTCGTACTGAAGGTGGAAACGAAACATATATACTCAGGACAAATAATAAACTAATAAAGCCCATTGAAAATTTGGCTAAACTTCTTGGAGTAGAGGATCTCTTTAATCAGGCGAAGCCTAATTTGACAGAAAATGAAAATCTCCTCGCTGAGCTCGAACAACTTCCGGTCATTGCCCGCAACAATTTGGATAACGGAGAGAGCCAAAACCTTTGGTACGAGGAAGTCATCCCTTCTGAGGCTCGATTTGTCTTCTTTGTATCTTACGACGATGAGGAGATATTTAAGGAGTTTGACAAGATACTCCAAGAAAGTCCGGTACAGATAGGAGCGAATGGCTCGATCGGTTATGGTTTTTGTAAGATTGAGAACATAATAAAAATTCAGAAGTAGATGGACAAGAGGAAGATACAAGAGCTTATCCCGATAGCAATGGATGCCATTGAAAGTGTCGGCATTGTAGATACTACTACAGCTTCATTCGAAAAAGTCCACAAAGGATACATCAATGCCCTTGGTCCCAACATCGTGCAGTCAGGGCTACTACCCACTCTTATTTTCTACAATAAAGAAGAGCGTGAATTATGGCTCAAAGCCCTCTACTATATGGAGATGAAGCAAGAGGGCAGGGAGATGACAGATCCCGATTTCACAGCAATCATCAAACTCGCTATCGACGAAAAGGCCGGAGATCTAAAAACATTGGCAACTGGTCCCGAACATAAAATGTGGGAGAAGAAGATACTTGAATACGCTGTGGCACTCAAGTTGGCACTTCGGACATTCACAGCAAAAGAGGCGAGCAAGGAAGATGAGAAAGGAGGGAAGGGACAATGAATTTTGGTCACTGGTACTATCGGCGTTATTTCGACACGTTGAAGATCAATAAAAAAGGAGAAGTTGTCAACTTCTCTGAGTTCAACAAGGGATCTAATGATAAGCTCAAAAACATTAAGATTATCCCCAAGATGCCACAAGACGGCTTTGGGGAAGGGGTCATTCAGACCTTCAAGCTGAAAACCACTTATCCCGGGCTGGTGTGTGGGATAGGTTATCATCACGAGATCAATAAGCCCAAAAGCGAAAAGGAAACAACAGACAAAGAAGACACCCCCGAAGTATACAACCTCGGGATGTACTTTGACTACACCTCAGGACTTCCCGTCATTCCCGGATCTTCGATCAAAGGGATGCTATGCTCAGCCATTGTTGAGTGGAGCTTCTTGAAGGACAAGGGCATGGATGCAGATAAAGTAGATAAATTTGTCAGCACCGTCTTTAAGGGTGAAGGTTTGTCGATCTACGATAGGGACATCTTCCTCGATGCTGTCCCTGTCGGCACACCGTCTCAACTCCTCTTCGGAGAGGACTACATCACCCATCATCCCGCCCCACTGCAAAACCCCACCCCTGTCCGCTTCCTGAGGGTCAATCCCGGCGTGACCTATGAGTTTCGGTTTATCCTCAAAGACCACGCAAAGGAACCCTCTGCCAAGGAAAAGCTTGATCTTTTCAAAGAGATCATCCTCACCTTCGGTCTCGGTGCCAAGACCAATGTAGGGTACGGACAGTTTACCGAATGATAAATCTACGACACGAGGGTGTGTTCCAAAGTTCAACACTTTGGCACACCCTTTTTTGTTATCATCTCTATGTCAGCCGTTACGCCAGCATCCTTACCCTTATTTCTCCAAAAGTTTTCCGCCTATCATTTCAGAGTCCGGTTCGAAGCCCGTCAGGCTTTCACCTTTTCGGGCAAATGGTACTTCTTGCCACGCTATGCACTGGGCAATGCATTGAAAAACAGTTCGCGCTTCTCACACCTCTATGGCGAACTATTCAAGCCACACGAGACAGAAGACGGCACCAACTCCTCTTCGCGACTGATCATACGAGTAGACAAGCCTTCCCGACGAGGATTTTCAAGAGGAGAAGCCCTCGATATCTACATCACCATCATCTCCCAAGACCCTCAGCTTGTGGAGGACTTCCTTACCTTTTTGCCCGAGTGGCAGGCGTACAACTTCTTTAACGATCACAGCTTCATCTACCGTTCTTACCAACTCTTCAGCCCCGAAGCCTCACTCTACCGCAACGGATCGACTATCGATCAAGCACGCCTTACGATCAACTTTTTTGTCCGCCAAGCCCCTCGTTGGCACGAACACCTCAGTCTGCGCTTCTTGACCCCTACGACGCTCAAGGTCGATCAAGTCCTCAAGCCCTCCCGAAGAGACGCCATGACACTACCTCTTAAGGCACATCATAAGGGCCCCAAAGGGTCAGAAAACAGCTGTTTGATTTTCGAAAAACATTTCCCCTCTCCTAAAAGCACTTTTCTCTATAAATCAACACATTATGAAAAACAAAAACGTCGACACTTTTTCGAAAATCATAGTCTAATGATAAGACCCCAACATATTTTCGAAGAAATGCCATCTTTAACAATTATAACACCCTGATTATCAGCAATGCCAAAGGGATATTTTTCGAAAATCGAAGAAAGATCATTTCTTAGCTTCTATTTTCGAAAAATCAAATTCTTTATATATCTTTGTTGCACAGGAGATTGAGAAGTAATATCTCATCCAAAATGTTCGTGTAAACACATTCTTGGACTATGATTTTCGAAAAAATAATCAGATCTGATTCTCAGTAAATTAGAAATGGTATAATCATTAAAACACTGATAATCAATCTCCATCTATACATAATCAGTCAATAAGACTATCAAGACTCCTCATACCAAGAGAGAAAGAGACGCTTCCCATAGTATCTATACATATTCAGTCAGTAAGACTATCAAGACGTAGAAACCTGAGCTCCTCCTTCAGTCCATTTCACAAACCTCCATCTATACATAATCAGTCAATAAGACTATCAAGACGAACCAACCACCCCTACCAAGTCGAAGTAGTAAGCTACCATCTATATATGCTGTAAGACGATGAGAATCCGTTGTTTTTAATTTATTTTTTGTACTCTTGCAGAGTAGAGGAGTAAGTCCTCTCAGGTGGGATGTCCGAAAGGCATCGTGCCCCCGGGAAGATGAACATTCGTCTTCCCCTACTTTTTTATCCATGTACGTAGCCGATCGGTAAAGCTATTTAGGAAGTATATTAGGAGAAAAACAGAAAAATAATGGCACAAATGATCCCGAAAAATCCAGTAAGAGTCTTGGATTGCAGTTCCAAGGTCAAACTGCTGATTTTTTCGGGACTTTTTATTTTGAGGGGATCTTCTGTGTATATGCGATCTGTCTTTAAGGGGCAGAACTTTGGAGTGACATTGTAGCGTTTATTTCCCATCGGCACATATTTCATGTATGATGTTGATGGGATTTTTGTTTTCGGGATGTATCTGTCGAAGCAGAGGAGGTGAAAAATCTTGGTTGGATGAAAAAGGGGCAGGTAGACTTGAAGAAAAAAGGTTGTCTAACTTGATGCGACAAGTTAGACTGATGAATTCATGAAGTTAGACAACTTAATTTCGACCTTTCACTACCTTGATATCAAGAGGTGTTGCAGAGTGTCTTAATTTGTGTAAATTTGGAGGGTAAAAATGAACATGATAGGGGGAGTGTCTTGTGGAGGTCGGGGGAGAGTTCCGGCTTTGAGATGAACCTTGTATCGTATGTAAATCCAAATAATAATCGTTTGTATCATGAAGAGATTTATCGTAATGGCAACAGTGTTGTTGATGCTGTTGTCTTGCCAAGAAAAGAGTCAACAACAAATCGAGGCCGGAGCGAAGTGGTTGGAGAGCCTGATCATCAATGCGGATGGTGAAGTGTGTGTCGACAGCACCGACGAAGAGCTGGTGATGACTCCTCGTCTGAGGGAGTTTTTCAATGACGCACTTCGTATCTACGGACCATCGAACATGGATGAAAATGAGTTGAAGGCTGCGGAGCAGGCTTACAAGGAAAAGTGGAAAGACATCTATCCCATCAAGGAGGATGATCACAAACTTTTCGGGAAAGGAAACGGGGAGACCACCTCTCTCTATGACCTCAAGGTCACACACAAGGAGGGATTGGTCTACAACGTGTACATCAGGTACGGCAGAGACTATGTCTACAACACGGAGGTAACACTCATACCTCATGAGGGAGCATTTCAGATAGACTATGCTTCGGTCGAGTATAGCAGGGCTCCCGGTGGGGATCAGGAAGGTATCGAGCCTTACTGGTCACTCGAGGATAGAGAGGCGAGAAAAAGGAAGTTTGAAGAGATCTTCACCCAATCGGAAGAGGGGGAGATGACCTATGAGGGGGCTTTGTTGACAGAGTTGGCGGGATTTACCAATCCCGAAGAGGTGACAGAAAAGTGGGGAAAGCCTCTGTTTGAGTGCAAGATATCCTACCCCAAGGACAACTATTACTACACAACCTGTGGAATAACCCACTCTTCTTTCGTCACTTATGAGCCGTTTGAGGCTTCTTGGGTACACTTTGAGTACAATCCGGAGTATCAAGCCGACCCATCCTTGACATTATTTTCGACCAACAGAGAGGGCTTTGGCTTCGCCGGACTCTATGTAGGTGTACCCGAGTGCAACAAGGAGGCTGTGATAGAGTACCTCGGCAACTGGTTTGGTCCGGAGCTATTGTCTCTATATGACAAGGAGGAGCATAGGGATGAGATGCTCGTCGTCAGACTCAGCCAAGAACTTCCCATAGAGATGGTCATCGTTTTTTCGGAAGATGGGTTGATCAAGTCTATGGAGTACAGCCCCGGTACATGTATGTAAAGGAGACAAAATCTGAGAATTTACCGATCTGAGGCATAGACATTTGGCCTCAGACAGAGAGCAGATAAAGCCGAACTCCGGGGAGACGTTACAAGGTCTCTCCGGAGTCTTTTTTAAGGATCACTTGGTGGGAGGGAGCGGGGAGATAAACTTTTGAGCCGTGGATATGATCCCGAGAGAGGAGAGAGTATGAGTAAAGTCTAATTATTTCAGCCAGATAGCTGTAATTAGGGACAAAAAGCGTAACTTCGCAGCTACGAAATTTTATTTACAGCAAGACTAACGACATGAGACAGAAGATACAAGCGCTTAAAGCACAGTTGGCAGAGCTCGCTCCGGAGACAGCAGAAGCTCTGGAAGAGATGAGACTGAAATACTTGAGTAAAAAGGGTGCGTTGAACGCCCTCTTTGCCGACTTCAAACTTGTCCCCAATGAGGAGAAGAAGGAAGTGGGTGCGCTCATCAACGAACTCAAGCAGTTGGCAACAGATAAGTACAACGAACTCAAAGAAAGACTCGAAAGTCGTAAGCAAAAGGGTGAGGGCAACCTCGATCTCAGCCGTACGGCATTCCCTTTCCCCATGGGCTCTCGTCACCCTCTCAACATCGTGAGGGATGAGGTCATCAATATCTTTTCCCGTCTCGGATTCAACGTGGCCGAAGGTCCTGAGATAGAGGACGACTGGCACGTCTTTGAGTCGCTCAACTTTGCCGACGATCATCCTGCTCGCGATATGCAGGATACATTCTTCGTATCTCACACGCCTGAGATAGTGTTGCGCACGCATACTTCTTCGGTACAGTCTCGTGTCATGGAGCAGGGACAACCTCCCATACGTATCATCTGCCCGGGCAGGGTGTATCGCAACGAAGCGATCTCTGCTCGCGCTCACTGCTTCTTCCATCAGGTGGAGGCACTATATATAGACGAAAATGTGTCGTTTGCCGATCTTCGTCAGGTACTCATGCACTTCGCTCAGGAGATGTTCGGGACAGAGACCAAGATACGTCTCCGCCCTTCGTTCTTCCCATTTACAGAGCCTTCGGCAGAGATGGATATCTCTTGTAACATCTGTGGCGGAGAGGGTTGCGGATTTTGTAAGCACACCGGCTGGGTGGAGATCCTCGGCTGCGGTATGGTTGATCCTGCCGTGCTCGATGCTTGCGGTATAGACAGCAAGAAGTACACGGGCTATGCTCTCGGTATGGGTATCGAGCGTATCACCAACCTGAAGTACCGTGTGAGCGACCTTCGCTTGTTCTCGGAAAACGACTTGAAGTTCTTACGCCAGTTCACCGCAGCACACTGATCAAAAGAGTGAAGCGACAGGAGAGATACGATGCCATCATCGCCTACTTCAAGGAAGCGATGCCCACAGCTGAGACGGAGCTGGAGTACACCAACCCGTTTGAGCTGCTTGTCGCCGTCATACTGTCTGCACAGTGTACGGACAAGAGGGTCAATATGATCACTCCCGCACTGTTTGAGGCCTTCCCGACGGCAGAGGTCATGGCGGCAGCTTCGCCCGAACTGCTATTTGAGTACATCAGAAGTGTCTCCTACCCCAACAACAAAGCGAAGCACCTTGCAGCGATGGCACGGATGCTGGTAGAGGACTTCGACTCCGTAGTACCGGACAGGATAGAGGAGCTTGTCAAACTCCCCGGGGTGGGCCGAAAGACAGCCAACGTCGTGGCTTCGGTCATCTATGATGTGCCTGCAATGCCCGTAGATACCCATGTGTACAGGGTGTCTCATCGCTTGGGGCTGGTACCGAGTACAGCCAATACGCCTCTCAAGGTGGAGCGTCTGCTGGAGCGTCACATCCCTCGTGAACTCCTTTCTCGTGCCCACCATTGGCTCATCCTCCACGGCAGATATGTATGCATAGCTCGCAGTCCGAAGTGCATGGAGTGCGGGATACGCTCTTATTGCCGTCACGGCGAAAAGGTACAGACCCTTTGATCATCTGCCGATCGTCTGCCACTCCGATTATTTTTTTCATATTTGTCTACGGCTCGTATATTTTACAACTATTTGGGTCTCTCCGATGTTGAATATTAGTGAGCTTTGTGTGGGTTATGGGAAATATGGCACGCATTTTGCTACGTAATAGAGAGAGTATACTTACTCCACGCTCAATGACTTTTTGAAATACAGATATTAGATGAACTTAGATATTTTTTTGGAAGAAGACACCCTGAATCAGGATGATCTGACAGGTGGTATGACGCCAATGATCTTTCCCGAAGACATGGACATGGACCTGTCGGAAGGACTTGACAGCCTGCCTGAAGAACTACCTGTCATCCCGCTGAGAGATATGATACTCTTCCCCGGGGTGATGCTCCCTGTCATGGTGGGTCGCGCCAAAACTAAAAAGTTGGTGAACCAACTCGGTAAAGCCAAAAATAAACACGTCCTCGTGGCGGTACAGAAGGAACCGGAGACGGAAGACCCGGAATTTGAAGACCTTGTCCATGTAGCAACGATAGGAGAAATAGTGCGAGTGATGCAGGTACAGGAGGACATCCTCACCGTCATCATTCAGGGTAAGAAGCGTGTCGAACTGACAGGATTGACACGGACAAATCCTTATCTCTTCGGTACTTATCGCCTCTTGGAGGACAATAAACCCGCAGAGGATGACATAGAGTTTCAGGCCCTGATCTCCACTCTCAAAGAGAAATGCATAGCCATCCTCAGACACAGAGGAGATCTGCCTCAACCCGTACTGCAGGCAATAAAGGGTGTAAAAGACCCTGAAGCCATGCTCAACTTTGCTTGTACCAATTTCCCTTCCGATATGGCTGAGAAGCTCTCTCTGCTCATGATCGGAGACCTCAAAACAAGGGCTTATCGCATGCTGACAAGTGCCAATACTCTGCTCCAACTCTTTGAGATGAAGCAGATGGTACAGCAGAAGACCCGCAAGGAATTGGACAAGCAACAGAGAGACTTCTTCCTCCAGCAACAACTCAAGGTCATCAAGGACGAGCTCAATGAGGGCGATGAGGACGATATCATCGAACTCAACAAAAAAGCCCTCCACAAAAGATGGTCAAAAGAGGTAGACCAGGCGTTCAAAAAGGAGATAAAGAAACTACAACGAATGAACTCCCAGTCGCCGGACTACAGCATACAGATGCAATACTTGCAGACCATGCTCGATCTGCCTTGGGAGGAGACGACAGAAGACAACTTCAACATACCTAACGCAGCCAAGATACTCGACAAGGATCACTTCGGACTCGAAAAGGTCAAGGAGCGTATCCTCGAACACCTTGCTGTCCTCAAGCTCAAGGGAGATTTGCGTTCGCCCATCATCTGCCTTTACGGCCCTCCGGGGGTAGGTAAGACTTCTCTTGGGCAGTCCATAGCCTCAGCTCTCAATCGTAAGTATGTGCGTATATCTCTCGGTGGTCTCCATGACGAGGCTGAGATACGAGGACACAGACGTACCTACATCGGAGCTATGCCGGGCCGTATCATCAAAGGATTTATCAGAGCAAAGTCCGCCAACCCTGTCTTTGTCCTTGACGAGATAGATAAGCTGGCTCAGGACTACAAGGGAGACCCTTCGTCTGCCCTTCTTGAGGTCCTCGATCCGGAACAAAACAACACATTCCACGATAATTACCTTGACCTCGATTACGACTTGAGCAAGGCTCTTTTTATAGCTACCGCCAATAATATAGGAGCTATACCGGGTCCTCTCCGTGATCGTATGGAGATGATCGAAGTGAGTGGCTACATCCTCGAAGAAAAAGTAGAGATTGCGCACCGACACTTGTTGCCAAGAGCGTTGGAAAATCATGGACTCTCCAAAAAGAACGTCAAAGTCAGCAAAAAGACTATTGCCGAACTCATCGAGCGATATACACGAGAAAGTGGTGTCAGAGAGCTTGAGAAACGTATAGCATCGCTCATGCGCAAAGTGGCAAAGAGGGTAGCCGACATCACCGATAACGGAGGAGAGATGCCCGTCTTTACCATCAAACCTGAAGACCTCAAGGATTTCCTCGGAGCACCTAAACATACTCGTGACCAGTATGAGGGCAACCAATACGCAGGAGTCGTCACAGGTCTTGCATGGACATCCGTAGGCGGTGAGATACTCCTTGTGGAGAGTGCCTTGAGTCCCTCCAAGAGCGGCCGTATGACCATCACCGGAAATCTCGGAGATGTGATGAAGGAGTCTGCAGTCCTTGCTCTCGAATACGTCAAGAGCCATGCCAACGTGTACGACATCCCGAAAGAAGTCTTCGACTACTGGAACGTCCACATCCACATCCCTGAGGGAGCGATCCCCAAAGACGGTCCGAGTGCAGGTATCACTCTTGTGACTTCCCTCATCTCGACATTTACCCAGCGAAAGGTCAAGTCCTCCATAGCCATGACCGGAGAGATCACTCTTCGTGGCAAGGTACTCCCTGTGGGAGGTATCAAGGAAAAGATCCTCGCAGCGAAGCGTTCAGGCATCAAGACCATCATCCTCTGCCAAGAAAACCGCAAAGATATAGAGGAGATCAAGGATGTATATATCTCCGGGCTTGATTTCGTATACGTCACAGATATCAAGGATGTCATCGCTCATGCTTTGACAGAAACAAAAGTCAATCATTCGGTGGATTTGATGAGGCACGTCAACCAGTTCAAAAAGCAAAATGAAAAAGACAATGCTTCGAGTAACTAAATAATTGACTAAATATACAAACAGAACTTAAAAGGCTGTGCAAAAAGTTGTTTGCACAGCCTTTTTTCGTAAAAATGCTATACAAAAGGCTTTTTTGAATAGAAAAAATTTGGACTTAGTTCATATTTGTTTATATTTGTCATGACACATGTTAAAATAGAGCAATAATACACTGAGAATGCTTAAAGACGACTTCCAAGTCGTTGATTGAGGGTAGACATGCCGTGAGGCAGCTCAACTCTTAATAATAATGATTGATGTTTTAGATTGATTTGTTTCATGGAGTTAGGGAGCTTGAGAAAGAACCCTAACTCTTTTTGTTTTTACTCTCGGGATTATCTGTGCCCATCCATGACACTCCGGAGGTCCAAGCCCGGGATCACAGCCTTCTAAGCTGTGGGTCCATACAAGGCAGACTCCCCCGCCCTACCCGATCCGAAAACGGATAAGTCGTCAAACTATTGTCAGATAGCTATATTTTATTTACCTTTGCATCGATAAACGAAAGCCATGCCCAGATGGCGGAATCGGTAGACGCGCTGGTCTCAAACACCAGTGGAGCAATCCATCCCGGTTCGATCCCGGGTCTGGGTACAGATGAAGGCTGATAACCAATAGGTTGTCAGCCTTTTTGTTTTGTATTCGGGAGGATGAGACTGATCATGGAAAGGGCTCGAAACAGAAGGTCTCGACTCTTGGAGAGAGATAATCAGGAAAGCAAAGCAGGTGATCGGACAAAGTAAAGAAAGGTCGAAATCAAGTTGTCTAACTTGTGATCGCAAGTTAGACAACTTGATGAATCACCTTAGACGACTTTTTTGGGGCTGTCAGAGTCCGAAATTATTTGCTTTGACACGGACAAAAAAAAGGGAATCTGAGGAGGCGGTCTGGGCGGTAGCTTGTCCGAGCGATCCCCCCACCCTTTGAGGGGGCGTGGGAGAGGACACTTTTTATATCCCTCTGTGATTGGCTTATTTAGTCGGGATATGTTATCTTTGTTCAACCAAACTAATAGATATGAACAGTTTAAGATACCTTTTACTCTCTGCTCTACTGAGCAGTTCGGTGTGTGTTGCTCAGACGACCACGCCCAAGAGTCCTACTATCCAAGAGATTACGAGTGGAGTATTTGCAGCCAAAAGAGCAGGGAACGGATTTCGTTCGACTGCCGATGGCAAGCACTACACCATATTGAGTCAGGACCACAGTGCCATCGTGCGTTACTCGTATGAGACGGCAAAGGTCGTCGATACGCTCTTCAACTGCAAGACAGCTCGCGAATGCGACTTCAAAGACATCGAAGACTACCGCATCAGCGACAACGGTCATCACATCATCCTCCTCAGAGAGACAAAACCCATCTACCGCCGCAGTCGCAGCTATACAGCTTACCACTACGATGTGCGCCGCAATATGGTCAAGCCTCTCGCAACGACCGCAGGCAAGGTGCGCATCCCCACCCTTTCGCCCAATGGTCGTATGTGTGCCTACGTGATAGACAACGACATCTATATCAAGAAGTTTGACTACGACACAGAGGTTCGCGTGACGACAGATGGCAAGATGAATGCCATACTCAACGGTGTCACGGACTGGGTCTACGAGGAGGAATTGTACACCATCGGACTGATGGAGTGGAGCCCTGACGGAGCTTTCCTCGCTTTTGTACGTAGCGATGAAAGCAAGGTCAAGACCTTCGACATGACAATCTTCGGCAGGGGCAACTACCCCTTCAACTACGTGTACAAGTACCCTAAGGCGGGAGAAAAAAACTCTGACATATCGATCAAACTCTACAACGTAGACAATCGTGACACAAAGGACATCAAACTCCCTGAAAAAGAAGAGTTTTATATTCCTCGTATGGACTTCTGCAACGAAGCCCTCTACGTCTTCACGCTCAACCGTCATCAGAGTATATTCAAGGTGTACAGCGTCAATCCCAAGAGCTTCGTAGCCAAGGTGTGGTTGCAAGACAGGGACGAAAAGTACATCGACACCGAGTGGGTGAGACAGTTGACGTTTGACAACCGGGGAGCACTCTATGTCAATGAGTCGGACGGTACGGCACAGATCTACAGATATGACAAAAACGGTACTCTCGCAGGCAAGGTCACCAAGGGAAAGAGCGATGTGGCTCACCTCTATGGTGTGACGGCTGCGGGCGAACTCATTTACTCCCTCGCATCCCCTACTCCCGGCGACCGTGTCATCATCGCACAGGACAAAAAGGGTAAGCAGAGATACCTTTCGCCCAAGAGTGGTGTCAGCTCCGTTGTTTTCAGCAAAGACATGAGCTACTACCTCCTATCGCACTCATCGGCTACCGAAGTGCCAAGCTACAAGATATGCCGCACTCGTGATGCCAAGGAGGTCAAACTCCTCGAAGACAATAAGGACCTTAAGAGCACCCTTGGACGATACGATATACCTAAAAAGGAATTCATGATGCTCAAGACTGCCGAAGGCATAGACTTGTGCGCGTGGATGATCAAGCCTACCAACTTCGATCCCTCACGTCGTTATCCCGTCGTGATGACTCAGTACAGCGGTCCGGGCTCTCAAGAGGTGGAAAACAAATACGAGACCGATTGGGTCGTAGCCATGGCACAAGAGGGCTTCATCGTCGTCTGTGTAGATGGTCGCGGTACGGGCTTCCGTGGCAGAGAGTTCAAGAAGGCTACTTATCTCAACCTCGGTATCCTCGAGAGTGACGATCAGATAGCGGCAGCCAAGGCTCTTGGCAAACTTCCATACATCGATGGCAACCGCATCGGTATCTTCGGCTGGAGCTTCGGTGGCTACAACGTGCTCATGTGTATGACTCGTGGCAATGGTACGTTCAAGGCCGGTGTATCTGTCGCTCCTCCTACAGACTGGCGTCTCTACGACACCATCTACACGGAGAGATATATGCGTACACCCAACGAAAACCCAGAAGGCTACCGCCGGACCTCTGTCCTCACCCATGTCAAGGGACTTCAGGGCAAGCTCATGATCATCCAAGGCTCGGCCGATGACAACGTACATATGCAGAATACAATGCTCTTGACTGAAGCACTTGTCCAGGCAGACAAAGACTTTGATATGATGACCTACACCGACAAGGATCATGGCATACATGGAGGAAACTCTCGTAACCACCTTTTCCGCAAGGTTATAGGCTACTTCAAGACCAACCTATGATCACAGGAGCAAAAGCCAATACCAAACCCCTGCGCAAGCCCGACTGGCTCAAGATAAGCATCCGCAGTACGGACAACTACTCGCACACCTCGGAGACCCTCACCACGGGAGGTCTGCACACGATATGTGCCAGTGGCCGTTGTCCCAATATGCATGAGTGTTGGAGCCGCGGTACTGCCACATTTATGATCTGTGGCAACGACTGTACGAGAGCATGCCGTTTTTGTGCGACAAACTCCTGTGCGAAGCCTGCCCCCGTGGACCCTCTCGAGCCGAAGCGTCTGGCAGCGAGTGTGGCTCAGATGAAGCTCAGATACGCGGTCATCACCTCTGTGGACAGAGACGATATGGATGACTACGGAGCAGGGCACTGGGCAGAGTGTATACGAGAGGTCAAGAAGAGATGCCCGGATACGAAGATAGAGGTACTCATACCTGACTTCCAAGGTGATCCGGATTGCCTCCAAAAGGTGCTGGACACACGACCCGATGTAGTGGGGCACAACCTTGAGACCGTGCGTCGTCTCACACCTACAGTACGTCACAGAGCCACTTATGACACGAGCATGAAGGTGCTGCGCACCATTGCGGAGCGTGGATTTGTCGCCAAGACAGGTATCATGGTGGGTCTGGGAGAGACTCCGGAGGAGGTCAAGGAACTGATGAGAGACTGTGTCGCCAATGGCATATCGACCCTCACCATAGGTCAGTACCTGCGTCCGTCGAAGCGCAATATAGAGGTGGTGGAGTATGTGCATCCCGACCAATTTGCCGAGTACAAACGTATCGGTGAAGCTCTCGGGCTTACCCATGTGGAAAGCGGTCCTCTCGTGCGCTCCTCTTACCATGCAGACAGCCAGTTCTCAAAGGCAAAGGAACAAAAGAGTTTGAGAGACCTCGTGAAAAAATAACGCCTACAAGACAAACACCCTCAATGTGCACTGCATCGAGGGTGTTTGTTTCTTTGGATCAAAAGATAAGACAGAAAGGATAAGAAAACACTTATCCATCTGATAAATAATAAAATAAGTAACAACTCAAATACATCGAAGACTTATGAAATGTTCGGTCGAACTCAGTTATTATCCCCTTACCGATGACTTCAAGCCACATATCCGTGCTTTCATCGCCGACCTTCAAAAGCATGACAACATAAAAGTCGAGCCCGGCAGCATATCCACCCGTGTCTTCGGCGAATATACGGAGGTGATGAATATCCTCACAGAGGCTATGGGACGTGCTTTCAAAGGGCCTGCGGCAAGCTTTGTCATCAAGGTGCTCAACCTCGATAGGGACAAGTAAACCTCGGCATCGAGTCTGTAAACAATTTTTTCCACACGTCAAGGTACATCTATAGTTGTATAGATAGCTTTCCGGGCGCGTAGAAACGATTGTTTTGGCATTCGGGTAAGACTAATCCATCACAGACGAAATAAAGCGCCATAAACACAAATAAAAGGCCTCTAAAGCTTTCTTCGGAAAGAATAGGGGAAGATAAACAGAAGATAGAGTCCGATATAGCCGTTATATCGGACTCTCTCGTATCTACGCCTCCGTTTGGATAGATGCAGGATAAATGCTCGGGAAAGAGATAAACAACCCTCCAAATAGATATGCTTACCTTGATGCATCGAAGCAGGCAACTTTTTTCGGAATCTTTCAAATCTGAATCACAAATGGGATCACGAGTAGGATAGCATGGGATAAAGATCCGGAGCAAAAATGACAAGGAAAAGGAGAAAGTCTGCTTAGAGTAGGGGGTAGGCGGTTTTTGAAACAAAAAAACTCCGGACGGATGAAGCGTGACAACCATAAGGTCATCCGCTTTCATCCGTCCGGAGTTATCGCTTTTGTCTACTTGTGTTTACTTGTCGAAGGCCTCGATGATGGGCAAAAACTTATCCGCAGCGAGAGCGGCACCACCGATGAGTCCGCCGTCTACGTCAGTCTTTGAGAAAAGTTCGACAGCATTGCCGCCGTTGCAACTTCCCCCGTAGAGGATAGAGCAGTCTTGGGCTACGGATTCGCCATACTTCTTCGCCACAGCCTTACGTATGTAGTCGTGTATCTCCTGAGCCTGATCTGCAGTGGCAGTCTTGCCTGTACCGATAGCCCACACAGGCTCGTAAGCAAGGATGATCTTGCGGAAATCGGCCTCAGAAAGTCCGAAGAGAGATTCCTCAACCTGACGACCTACGACCTCAAAGTGCTTACCTGCTTCGCGCTCTTCGAGGACTTCTCCGATACAGAATATAGGAGTCAATCCATTGTCGAGAGCCAGTCTCACCTTCTGCGCAAGGGTCTCATGACACTCTTTGAAGTACATACGTCTCTCGGAGTGGCCGAGGATGACATGAGAAACTCCTGTCGATGCCACCATGGCAGCCGACACTTCGCCGGTATATGCTCCTTTGTCGTAAGCAGCACAGTTTTCCGCAGCTACCTTGATAAGTGAGCCTTTGACAGCCTCTACCACAGAGGTAAGGTGCGTAAAGGGAACTCCGAGGATGACTTCACAGTGAAGCGTCTTGCCCTCTACGGAAGCTCTGACATCCTTGGCAAGTTGGATACCCTCAGCGAGGGTAGTATTCATTTTCCAATTTCCTGCTACAATATTCTTTCTCATACTATTGTCATTGAGGTTTATAGGTTGAAACATTCTTTTTCTTGAAGACAATGAGGAGGAGAAGTACCAAGGCTGCGATACCAAAAGGTATAAATCTCATTACGGCAGATTTCTTGACGGCTTTGATACTCTTCTCTGCATCGAAAGGATTGGAGGTAAACTCCTCTTCATCGAGGAGGCGGGAAATCTTGCGATCGGCAACTTTACGAATCAGTACTCCGTCCTTGATGATGAGTAAGGCGGGATCTGATCTCACCACAGTCTTCATGATCGTGGGATCCATGTGGTACATCCCGGAAATATCTCTGAACGACCACAGAGGATCGTCATAATCCTCCGGCATAGGAGTACCCATGGCTATGTACAGGGATCCCCCGGTGTTGAAAGCAAGTTCCGATAGAGCCTTCAGACGCTCTTTGTCCTTGAATACACGGGTCTCACAATCCTTTGCCACACAGTAGATAAACATCGATGACTGAGACCTCATGAGCTGAGCGGAGACATCTTTGCCTCTTTCGTCCGAGAGTACAAAGTCCGCAGGAGTCACCTCTACACCCGCCGCAGCTTCGTTAGAAGCATCTCGGACATATACCCAAGTCGAGTCTACCTGATCAAGCTCATTCATCGCGAATATGTGCTCTTCGCCACCTTTGCTGTAGACGAAGCGGAAGTTTTCGGGATCATCCTTGTGAGCTTCCTTGTACTCCTTGGCTTCGAGGATTGATGTCCCTACCTTGAACGGTCTGAAGTCTATAGCCGGAAGATCGATAACGGTGACAAAGAGAAAATTGGCCATCACGAGCACACATCCTATCACTGCGAGCTTTCCCCTGCGGAATAGTATGAGGGGATTGACGTAAGCGGAGTAGTGTAGGAGGATGAATGCAAGTGGTAGGAGTATGACATTTTTGACGAAAGTTGCCTCATTGCTGATCTTGAAAGCATCACCAAAGCAACCGCAGTCGCTTATGGGATTGCGCACCATTATGTACAGCGTGAGGAGCGTCATGAGGGTCATCATCACCGTTGCGAGTGCCCCCGTCACCCTGCGCCATATCCCCAAAAGGATGGATATACCGATGCCAAACTCAAAGAGACACAAGCCCAAGGCTATGGCCAAGGCAAACCATGAAGTCATCGGCAAAGAGGCCGTAGCAAAGTACTCCTCTATCTTTATCGCCGTACCCATAGGATCGATGGACTTCATCAGTCCTGAAAAGATGAACAGTAAACTGAGAACGGTCCTCGATACCCATACGAGTATACGTATGCTTCTTTTCATACTTTGCCTCCCCTCTCTTCGTTGAGTCTTATGAGTGCAAAGACGGCATAATTGATCATATCGAGATAATTGGCATCTATACCTTCGGAGACACTGGTCTGCCCTTGATGATCCTCTATCTGTTTGGTACGGAAGACCTTGGTGAGTATCATATCGGTGAGCGAAGCTATGCGCATGGAGCGCCAAGCCTCATCATAGTCATGATTTTTGGACTGCATGAGGTCTTTGGCCACTTCCGCATATTTGTCGTACCACTCGAGCACATGAGGTTCGTCAGCTTCGGGTTGTTCGGTATATCCCTTTTCGAGCTGTACAAGCCCCATGATGCCGTAGTTGATGATGGCAACAAACTCACCACGTATGTCATCTCCCACGAGACTCACTCCCTTGTCCTGTATAGAACGTATCCTGTTGACTTTGATAAAGATCTGATCGGTCATGGAAGTAGGGCGCATGATACGCCACGAAGCACCATAATCCTTCAGCTTGGCGACAAAGAGGGCACGACACTCCCTTATCACTTCGTCGTACTGTCGGGATGTCTCAGAGATATGAGCCATAAGAGTATAGGATGATGTAGATATTACTTGTTACGTGTGCACTCGCCCATATCAGGCTTGGTCATGAGGAAGTTCACATCATCGGATGGAGACACTTCATGAGGCTCTTCGCCCAACAAGAAGAGGCGAGCCGTGTGATCTCCCACGAGAGTCAACTTGCCTCCGACATAGAACATCCTCGAACCTTCTCTAAGTCCTACGACACACACACCCGGATTTGCGACAAGGTACTCACGGATACGTTGTTCTCGAGTCTCTCCACCGTGACCTTCGGGATGAGCATCGAGGTAGTGAGGATTGATCTGGAAAGGCACAAAGTTCAATGCCTCAAAGCTCAAAGGCTCCACGATAGGCATATCATTGGTAGTGCATATAGTAGGGCAAGCCACATTTGCACCTGCGCTCCAGCCCACATAAGGCACTCCTGCTCTGACACGTTCACGGATGGCATTGAGGATACCCGACTCCTGCATCATCTTGAGGAGGCGGAAGGTATTACCACCACCTATCATGATAGCTTTGGCTTCAGCTATGGCACGCAAAGGCTCGTCAAAAGTATGTATACCTCTTACCTTGACTCCGTGTGGAGCGAGGGCGTTGTTGACCTTTGCCACATAGTCGTCAAAAGTCATCGTGACACCTGCAAAAGGGATAAATACCACATCTCCCTTGGTATCTCCAAGATGACGAGCTATATCTGCTCCGGGCTTTTCGAGATAAGTTTCACCCGGTGATGCTGAATTGCTGATAAGTAGTAGTTTCATGTCTGTATATGGTTATTTGGTTTGTTAGTAATTACATAACTTCCACAAATATAACTTTTTTCCCCCGAAGCAACGCCCCAACACATACCCATATTGTACAGAGATGTCACCGAGATACTCATAATCACCCATAATTTATATCTATTTAGGGTGGTAAATAATATGACTACACCGCTCTGTATATACAAAAGCCCCTCCGCTATCCAACACGGACAACGGAGGAGCATGGTTTAATAAAGCGATTATAAATGAGTGTTGTTTTCTATTGATATTCCTTACCTTTTAGTATATCCTAATATTTTGTTCTATGTCTTACTTCTTGAGGAACGCTGTAAGCATCCACACAAGTTTTTCCTGACCTGCGATGTATTCTGACATCATACCTACTGTGACATCATCACCATTTTCAGTTGCGAATCCGAGGATTTCTCTCTCGATGCGGATAAGTGTAGCTACATAGTCAAGAAGGTTTTCAGAGATTTTGTCAGCGCAAGTGATTACTTCCGACTGCTTCATTTCAGATAGCTTTTCGATCTCGCTGTAGATACGTACAGGTACACCACCAAGTTGTAGGATACGCTCTGCCACTTCGTCGATACGCTCAGCTTCTGCGTCGTACATCTTTTCGAGTTCAGAGTGGAAAGTAAAGAATGACTTACCCTCTATATGCCAGTGAAAACCTCTGAGGTTAGAGTAATAAACGTGAAGTGTAGCTGCAAGCTTGTTGAGCTTCTTGTTCATTTCCTGTGCATAGTTTGCATCAATGTTGAGAATTGAAAGAATGTTTGTGTTCATAACTGTATATGTTTTTAATTATTACTACTATTATCTTTTTGTCTGATGCAAAGGTAAATCATAACATTCTTGTATACAAACTATAATATCTATACCTTTATAGACGTTATCTATATATAAACGATTTGTAGCGCTATGAACATCCAACAACTCGAGTATTTACTAGCTTTGAGAAAATACAGACACTTTGTAAAAGCTGCCGAAGAATGTGGTGTCACCCAACCCACTCTGAGTGCCATGATAGCCAAACTCGAAGACGAACTCGGTGTCAAGCTCCTCGACAGATCTACCCAACCCCTCTCTCTCTCACGCATAGGCGAAAGGGTAGCCGACCAGGCTGTCAAAGTACTCCACAACATACGTGGTATAGAGGGGATAGCTGCCGAAGAAAAAGATGAAGTGAGCGGTACTGTCACCATCGGTATATTGCCTACGATAGCACCTTTTTTATTGCCTATACTACTCCCCATATGTCGCAAAAATATGGGTAATATAGACATAAGGTTTGTGGAACTCACCACATCTCTATGCGAAGAAGGTATCAAAGACGGATCCGTAGACCTTGCCATAATCGCGGGAGACCTGAGAGGAGACAAACTCATCACACGTACACTCTACTACGAAGAGTTCATCGGATACGTCAGTCGCAACGAAAGCCTCTTTGCCTCCTCCTTCATACGTAGCTCTGAGATAGATCCGCAAGCCCTTTGGCTACTAGACGAAGGACACTGTTTCCGTAACCAGTTGATAAGGTTCTGTGACTTCAAAAAGACACATCCCAAACGTATCAATTTCACCCTCGGAGGTATAGAGACCTATATGAGACTCGTCGAAGCAGGACATGGTATCACCTTTGTGCCCGAACTCGCCATCAATACCCTTAATGACAAACAAAAAGAGCTCCTCCGGAGATTTGCCATACCTCGCCCCGTACGCCCCGTGATGCTCGCCTATCATCCCACATATGTACGCTGCAAGGTCATAGAGCACATATCCGAGCTCATCCTCAAAGCCGTACCCGAAAAGATGCACACCATACACAGGGATCAGACCCTCGCCAATAAGTTCAAGTAAAAAGGTAGGAGAGACAAAGAGTCTCTCTTATTTTTTTATCTGTAAATCAGTATCTCGGAGGCCTGCCATGATAACCATCCATGAAACCATCTCTGGCATCTGACAAAAAAGCGGGAACCTTTCCATTCATTATGGATCTGACAATATCAGGCCCCTGATCAATCACTATATGTACTATAAAAGTTATCAAAATAGTGATCAGGACAGTCTTGATATTCCATCTTTGCGACGTAGTACTTGACAATTTTTTCTTACTCATAATTCTCTATTTTACCTTTCCGTATTTAGATACTGTATACATTTATTATTGAACGATATCTGATTCTGCACTCTGAAGCCTATTTTGACAACAGAGTATGGAGAAATAATTCGTAACAAAGTTAAATATTTTAACAGAAAAAGTTCCAAATCACACATACAAGTCCACCACTTCCGCATAAAAGTGTATAGAATACTAATAAAGTCCCTCATAAAAATGTAGAAAACGATGATAAAGTCCCTCATAAAAGTTTGAATTAAGAAACAAAAGAATCTTAGTGAAATTATTCAGGTCTTCGGTGTGAACTCATATATCCAAAATAAGAAGAAGTAGAAGGGTCGAAATTAAGTTGTCTAACTTGATGAATGAAGATGTCTAACTTGAAGTCTCAAGGTAGGCATCTTTTTTTTTCGCACATGTATATATGTGGATAAGTAGGGATAAAACTGTGAATAGGTTGTGGAAAACTTGTGGAAAAATAAGTGTTAAAATATTTGGTATAATGAAGGCTCATTTGATATATAATCTTTGTTGATCTGACCAAAAAATAAGGGGAAAAGTTATCCAAAAGTTACTATCATAGTTATCCACATAAAAGATCCGGAAATTAACATTCAGTTAGCTCTTCACAGGATAAATTATGGTTATCCACAGTATGGATTATCTCTTTGTTTTAATGTAATATAGACTGTGGATAATGCTGTGGATGAATGTGGATAGACAATATGCTGCAAGAGCTAATGTATTTTGTCCACAATCTCTTTCCACAATACTCACAACTATTATCATCTTATATTTACGAGTTATTTTTTTTAGATCAACCCCTTTCTCCACAGCCTCCGAAAAGTAGTTACTACCATATAAATATAAAGATGATGAAAAGTGTGGAAAAAGCTAAAGTAATTGTCCCTCAGACTACAAAATAATGGTTACATTTGTGCAAGAATTCAATTTAACTTCCAATACATCATTTATGAAACTACTTGAAGATATCATCAAGAGAGCTCAGAACAACCCTATGCGTATAGTGTTGCCTGAGGGTACAGAAGAGCGTACACTACAAGCTGCAGATCGTTTGCTTGCCAATAAAGTGGTCAAGGTCATCCTCATCGGTGATCCTGCTGAAATCAAGGCAAAGGCTGCAGATCTTGGCCTTAAGCACATCGAAGAGGCTACTCTGCTATGTCCTAAGACCAACGAAAAGAAGGATGTATATGCCAATCTCCTTTTCGAACTTCGTAAGAGCAAGGGTATGACTATCGAAGAGGCTACAAAGAAGGCTGAAGATCCTCTATACCTCGCTTGTCTCATGATCAAGAACGGTGATGCTGATGGTGAAGTGGCAGGTGCACTCAATACCACGGGTAATGTCCTCCGTCCTGCACTCCAGATCGTCAAGACTGCTCCGGGCATGAAGTGTGTATCGGGTGCTTTCCTCATGATGGTAAAGGAAAAGGGTTATGGTGAGGATGGTCTTCTTATCTTCTCTGACTGTGCTGTGATACCTCAACCTACTGCAGAGGAGCTTGCACAGATCGCTGTGGCTTCGGCTCAGACAGCTAAAGCCATCGGCGGTATCGAACCACGTGTGGCTATGCTCAGCTTCTCTACAAAGGGTAGTGCGGCTCATGAGTGTGTGGATAAGGTGGTCGAAGCTACTCGCATAGCTAAGGAAATGGCTCCTGAACTTGCCATAGATGGTGAACTCCAGGCAGATGCTGCTCTCGTAGAGTCTGTAGCTCGTCAAAAGGCTAAGGACAGTACCGTAGCGGGTAAGGCTAACGTCCTTGTGTTCCCTAACCTTGAAGTGGGAAACATCTCTTACAAACTCGTTCAACGCCTTGGTGGTGCTGAAGCTGTGGGTCCTATCCTCCAAGGTATGGCGGCTCCTATCAACGACCTCAGCCGTGGTTGCTCTGCTGATGACATCTATTATATGGCTGCTGTCACAGCAAATCAGGCTATGGCAGCTAAGAAATAATTAACAATCAATTATATATTAAAAAAAAGAACAAAGGGAAATAATGAAGATTCTTGTTTTGAACTGTGGTAGTTCCTCAGTTAAGTACAAGCTATACGAGATGCCTACAAAGGACGTATTGGCACAGGGTGTAGTAGAAAAATTGGGACTAAAAGACTCATTTCTCAAGATGACTTTGCCAAACGGTGAAAAGGTAGTACTTGAAAAAGAAATGCCTGAGCACACCAGCGCAGTAGAGTTCATCCTCGAAAATCTCACAAGCCCACAGTACGGTTGTATCAAGTCTTTCGACGAGATCAACGCCGTAGGTCACCGTCTCGTGCATGGTGGTGAAGCTTTCAAGGAAAGTGTCCTCATCACTGACGAAGTGATCGCTAAGGTCAATGAGTGTATCGACCTCGCTCCTCTACACAATCCACCCAACCTCAAGGGTATCGATGCTATCAAGAAGCTCCTCCCAACCATTCCACAGGTAGGTGTATTCGACACAGCATTCCAACAGTCTATGGAACCACACGCATTTATGTACGCTCTTCCATACCGTGTGTATGAGAAGTATGGTGTACGCCGTTATGGTTTCCATGGTACCAGCCACAGATATGTGAGCAAGAGAGCTTGCGAGATCCTTGGTAAGGACTTCAATAACACTCGTATCATCACTTGCCATATCGGTAACGGTGCATCTATGAACGCTATCAAGAATGGTAAGGTTGTAGATACCACAATGGGTCTCACTCCTACCGAAGGTCTCATGATGGGTACTCGTTGCGGTGACGTCGATCCGGGAGCTTTGGCTTTCATCATGGGTAAGGAAAACCTCAACGTAGAAGGCTTCAGCAATCTTATCAACAAGGAATCAGGTGTATTTGGTGTATCAGGTATCTCATCGGATATGCGTGACATCGAAAACGCTATCGAAGCGGGTAACGAGCGTGCTAAGCTCGCTATGGACATGTACAACCACCGTATCAAGAAGTATGTGGGTTCGTTCATGGCTGAACTTGGCGGTTGCGACATCATCATCTTTACAGGTGGTGTGGGCGAAAACCAAACTTCTACCCGTGAGATCGTATGTGCAGACATGGAGTACTGCGGTATAGAGCTCGATACAGAACTCAACGCTAAGACTCGAGGTAAGGAGATCGTCATCTCAAAGCCTTCAAGTAAGGTAACAGTGATGATCGTTCCTACCGATGAAGAGTTGATGATAGCTACAGATACACTCGCTCTCGCAGGTAAGTAATCTCCGGTAGTATAGATAGTCATTACAGACGAGGGTCTACGGTAAGATGCCGTAGATCCTCGTTTTTTTATTTTCATGCAATACATCTTCGCATAATCCTATGTTATTCGGTTGATAATGCTTACCTTGTGATTGTAGTCGATTTGCCTAACTTTCTTAATACTATACCATAACGTATGAGTACCAAGCACATTGTAGACTATCTTTCGCATGCCGTGGTATTGGGTGTATTGGTCTTCATAGCCATTTATTATCCGAGTATGCTCGAGCAGATACCTGTGCACTACGATATCAACGGAGTGTGCGATGCCATGGGGCACAAGAGCAGTATATTTATCGTCGTGGGAATACTTGTGGCGATACACCTTTTTATGGGTTTCCTCAGTGGCAAACCCCACAGATTTTCTTATCCTTTTACGATCAACGAAGAGCGCAAATATCACGTCTATGCCGCCGGGGCTATGACAGTCAAAGTTCTAAGACTCCCGGTTGTGGGCATATTTGCCTGTATTACGATTTTCTCCGCTCTTTCGGTGAGAGTTATGTCTCACATCTTTATTCCCTTTATACTCGTTTCTTTGGCGATAATAATCATCTTCGGAGCGCATAGGATGAACAAGGCCAACAAGGTTTGATATATCGAAATAAAAGCGATGCCTGACGATAAATGTCATACATCGCTTTTATTTTTTTGCCCGAACAGACGATTGTCCGCAGGTGTAGGAGGCAGACTCCGGACACCGACAGACAATCATCAATCCATAGAGAGAATAAACAACCCTCAGTCTTGCTTTTCCTCCTTTCTGTAGAAGATAAGAGATGGTATAAGTATGCCTATACCTCCGAAGAAAAGTACCGAAGAAAGCGTAATCATTTCAAAATTTCTGTACACGAAGGAGACTTCCCATATATCATTCATGTTCATGTCGTGATACACATAGTCAAGATAAACTATGAAAAGGGCGATGCCCAATCCAATGCCCATACCGAGGAGCAGTGAAGCTACTTTGATGGTAGACTTGTTGTTGACAGATCTGTTTCTGTATTTGCTGAGGATGGCATCCCGGAGAGCCTGTGGGTTATCACTTTCGCTGAGTTTGTCTATGAGTTTGATACGCTCATTGCGACGCACAAATAGTTCGAATATCTTGTAGATGCAGGTGAAGATGATAAAGATGATCGAGATTGCCATTATTTCTTTCATGACTTTGAAATGTTTATTGGTTAGTACTTGATGTTGTTTACTTTTTACCCTTTAGACGCAAAAGGGTGGGGGCGGTTACACTTTTTAGCTTGGAAAAAATTTATCTTCGGAAAGTGTAACCGTAAGCGACACTTTGCGTCTATATGACAAAGACCGACGATCATGGACAAGACAAACATACTCAGCGATGAGGCTTGTATAGCGCGTGTGACGGGAGGCGATACCGAGGCCTTCGGTCTGCTCGTTGCCCGCTACAATGACAAGCTCATCCGTATGCTCATGCTCATGGTCGGCGACAGGTGCAATGCCGAGGATCTTGCACAGGAAGTGATGATCAAGGCATTTACCGGTCTTGACTCCTTTCACGGTCACTGCAGCTTCTCGACCTGGCTTTATCGCATAGCGTACAACAAGGCTGTCAGCGACATGAGAAAGAAGCGGAATAGATATACCGAAGTTCCTCTGAACGACTCCATACTCCAAGTAGAGGACGATGATGATGAGACAGAGACGGTCACAGAGTCGCCCGAAACACTCCGGTGGGCTTTGGCACAGCTCGATCCGAAGGATCAGACCCTCTTGTCTCTGTACTATGGAGAGGGAAAGAGTGTGTCCGAACTAAGTCTCATAGCCGGACAATCTCCCTCAAATATCAAGATAAGGCTCTTTCGCCTGCGTAACAAACTCAAAAAGATCATGTCTGCTTATGAAGAAAGATAAACATATCATCAGACCCCCTCAAGAGTCCCTGCTCAAGGACGAGGGTCTATCCCATCTCTTTGCACAACTGCCTTCCATAGAGCCATCTTCGACCGATCTCAAATGGTCTGTGATGTCACGTATACGGGAGATAGACAACCGTCGCAAAAAGCGGGAAAAGGTCATCTTTTACCTCTGTATCAGTCTCGTCATCGTACTTGGGATAGCAGCTTCAGTCTTCGTTATTCATTACCTTTTTTCAGACGCATCGGAGGAGATGAGAGCGGCCTACTCGGGCATGGCAGAGACTCTCGGCAATCCTATGATATACATAGTGCTGTGCACGATATTTTTCTACCTCAGTATAGACCTTTGGGTCTCGCATAGGTGCAAGTCTCGCAAATCGAAAAAAGGATACGACTCATGAGGGTCGTATCCTTTTTTTGTGTCTCGAAAAGGTTGTCTGACTTGAAACATCAACGTGCCTACCTTGACGCATCAAGATGCCTACCTTGATTTTTACCCTTCACTATCTTTCGATCGGGGGTGCTTGTCATCGGTAGGCGAGTCCCTTATTTTTCATGGATTTCCACCTTGTAGAGGATATAGTTCCTTATCTTGTCCGCATGGGACAGGGGGATGCTCCGCACGGCGTAGATACCCGCCATGGTATTGACTGTGAGTTTGGCCCTTCCGGTACGTTTTTGGACAAAGGATTGGGATACCCTGACACTCTCCACTTTTTCGATGGGGATGAAGGTCTTGGTGCGGGCATACTGTCCTCCATAGATGAGTATATGGTGCGGATCTATGGCTATGGCGCTGTGCTTGTACATCAGATATGAGCCTACAAGTCCTATGGCGGTGACCAATGGGGCAACTACCCATAGTGCCGGTGAAAAAAGTATCGCCGTAGCTCCCACAACGGGAACGATGAGTACCAAAAACCTGATCAAAAGACTGTACCAAAATATCCCGAATCCCGAATGTGTACGCTCGGCAAGCAGTACCCCTTTGGCCTTGTACCAGTCGTTTTGCAGACTCTCATGATGTTTCCACCCGAAGAGTATTATACGCTCATTGCCCTTCTTTCCCTCTACCGCATCGGACTGTTGGATGTACACACTGGCGATGCCGAGGATGGCTTCGATATAGTTGCTCTTTATGGTAAGAGCCGTGATCTTATCCTTGGTGATGAAGGCCATGCGTTTAGTAAAGAGTCCTGCCTCGTAGCGCATCTTGTCCGCTGTCACGGATATCGTCGCTCCGTACTGTCTGACGACGATGAAGCCTATCCATACGATGAGAGTGACGATATACGAGAGGGTGAGGGCTATGAGTAGTACGATCCAGTCGCTCTTGCTGTACCAGTCTTGGATCTTGTTGGTCATGTCCTCGATATGTCGCAGCACAAACTCATTGATTTCGTTGAAGATATAAAAGAGAAACGCAAAGACGATGAGAAGACCTTTGAGAGGGTTCTGCACCGTTGCACCGAGGATGAGATCCTTGAGTCCGTAGGGGAAGTGGTGGAGCTTTTCGCCCTCGATGATGGGTTCGCCGTCTTCCTTTTTATTGTCGGTAGTGATGTTGATCACGAAGTCTCCTTCCTCGTTGATCGTGTGCATGAGTCGGGTGAGGTCTTCTTGGTTGAGGAGCAGTTCGATCTCCACATCTTCGGACGCTATGCTGTCGAAGCTGATGCTCACCATATCCACAAGTCTGTAGAAAAATCCGCTCTTTGTCCTTATGGTGTGGATACGCTCGAGAGGTATGCTCTTCACTTTTTTATTGAAAAATCCACTCTTGAGGATGATGCACTGATCAGAGACCTTGAAGTAGGTGGTGAAGTAGGTGATACTCTTGGATATAATACCGAATATCGCAATAGCAAGGATAAAAAGTCCCAGTCGGAGGAACACCGTTTCCGAGCGGTTTTCCCTGAATAGCACTATCAGAGCGATCGGCCAAAACTTCCACAAAAACATGGCCATACCCCGCATGCACATCAGCAGGAGTGCATCGGTACCCATACGTGTGTAGGCCTTGAAGTCCTTCGTCTTTTCCGATGACATCATAGACTAACTTATTTTGCTCATTATCATCTCCTTGAGACTCTCTGCCTGTTCGCGCGTGAGTCCTACGATGTTTACCCCGTCCGATGTCTGTGCTGCGGTACGTATGTTGAGACTGTACAACCCTACGATACGGAAGATAATATTTTGTGAGACAACGACTTGTTGTATCTTATTGAACGGTATGGTGATCTGTCTGGACAAGATGATACCTCTCTTGTAGGTGAGGTCTTTGTCTCGCACGGCATAGCCTCTCTTGCTGCATGCCCTTTTGAGCCACGTGAGATTGACGATCAGTGCAACGGCAATGCCCAAGGATATGAATCCAAAGAGTTTGAGATAGCCGAAGTCCTCAAGTATGAGATAGATAAACCACGAAAGTCCCAGGATCAGCAACCATGTGAGTATGGTCTCGATGATCAGGACGTAGACAAATGTAGGTTCCAAAGGGTGGTAGCTCTGTTCTTCCGCTTTGGGAAGGGTATTGATGTCTACCTCGAGGTTGTGAAATGTTTCGTTTGTGTGCATGGTTTCAATAGTTGATGTCAGTGAGATGGGGTTATGTCGGCAACTTTGGAGAGTTCGTTCCAAAATTTGGGATAACTCTTTGATACACAATCTGTATTGTTTATATATATCCCTTTGCTCAGGACAGCTCCGGCAACGGCAAAACTCATGGCGATGCGGTGGTCATCGTGACTGTCGATGAGGGTAGGCTGATTGGTTGTATTTCTTGGCGTACCCTCGTAGGTAAACGTGGATCGGTCATGAGACACTCCGTCCGAAAAACCGAGAGCTTTGAGACCTGCCGAGACGCTCTCAAAGCGATTGCTTTCCTTGAGACTAAGGCTCTCAAGTCCCGTAAAATGCATCGGCATACCCAGCATGGCATAGGTAACGGCCAAGGTGGGAAAAAGATCGGGATGGTGAGAAAGATCTATGGATGCAGTTTGGGGAACTGCCTGCGGAGCGGTTTTGACTATGCGTATGCCGTCTTCGTCTTCGATGGTGTCTATGCCTAATGGTTTGAAAAGGGATGCTACGACCTTGTCACCTTGCAAACTGTCGGAAAGGAATAATCCGGGTAATCGGATGGACGGTAGGGTAGGGTGGAGGCATAGGAAGCTGTACCAGTAGCCGGCACCGGACCAGTCGAGTTCGACAGCCTTGTCGGGAATTTCTTTGTAGTCCTGAGGATAGACAGTGAGGATATCTTCTTGCCACTCGACAGGGACTCCATAGGCAGACATCCGAGCCATGGTAAGGCTGATATAGGGCGTAGAGCCTTCTTTTTTCTGCCTCCTTAGCGATAGACCGCCTTCTACCTTGGGAGCTATGAGGAGTAGGGCACTCACGTACTGGGAGCTTTCCCAGCCCGTGGTATCGATGATACCTCTGCTCCTTAGTTTCTGTCCCCGGATCTTCAGCGGAAGGTGCCCATCGGCTTCGATATACGTGATGTCGGCTCCGATATCGCGTAGCGCCGACACCAGAGGAGCTATGGGGCGTCTTTGGACTTGAGGATCACCTTGGAGGACAAATGTACCCTCGCTGATTGCGAGAAGTGCGGTCATAAGTCGCATCGCTGTCCCTGACTGATGTATGTATATATGTATCGTGTCCTCGGACCCTCCTTGTGCCGATCTTCCTTCTCTGACTCTAAGTGTTTTGCAGGCCTGCTTCAGGACTTCGATATCCACACATTCGTTGTTGTCAGAGTCCGGATCAGCAGGTAGACGGAGGATGCTCCTTATTATTAAATCCCTTGAAAGTAAGCTCTTGGAGGCATTAAGGCTGATTTCACAAGATTTTTGGTTGATATCTTTGACCTTAATATGCAATCTTTGCACATTCATTGACAATATTTAGAGATTTATTGTGTTAATTTAATTTTATTTCTATACATTTGCAGCAAATAGAATTTTAGCCTTTTGATTTGTAAAGCTATCAAATATCAACGGTTAAAACAATGATTTACCTACTATTATGTAGAGTAATCCAAATTTGTAGGGGGAAGAGGGAAGGGAAAGAGTTAAGATTTCATCAATTAATAAAAATCACTGTCGAGCTCTGCGTTTTTTAAGAGTTTTTACGCTCAGCTCATTTTAATTGCTAAAGGACAGTGTAAATATCCACGAGGAGGCTTGCCGTGAGGTAACCCTACCTTGTGGATATTTCTTTTTATATCATCGTGGCAACTTCCGTACATTTCTTTCTACTTGTTTTGTTCCCAAATTTTTTTTTGAGGATCTTATCTTTTGCATCTTTGATCAGAATCTCCTCCGGATTAAAGTCCGATCGAGAGGAGATCATCATGGGGCTTAAAAAGGTTGTCTAACTTGATGCATCAAGTTAGACAACTTCATTCATCAAGGTAGGCACGAGAATTTCGAGGGTTCTATACCTTATTTTTGATATTGTGATTTTTAATATCGTTGTTTTATGTAATATTTTGACTTTGCTTTGTTATTGCTGTCATAGATTGCGTATACGTCACTTTTTATTTTTGTGGATGTGTTACTCATAATTTTGGAGATCTTCGTTTTTAGGCCTGTTTATGAGTGTTGATTTTTGGCTGTTTTGAAACAAAAAAGGGTATGCTTTTCGGCATACCCTTTTGGTTTTATATGGATGAATGTCGAGGATGATCAGTCCAAACGTTTTTGGAGATCTGTTACGAGCGAACTTGCCCCGACGCGGAACAACTTATTGTTCATCCATTCGTCACCGAGGATTTCTTTCACGAGGCAAAGATACTTGATGGCTTCTTCGGTGGTGCGGATGCCACCCGATACTTTGAGACCTCTCTTGATGTTGTGCTTTGCGTTGTACTCTTTGAGCACCTGGCACATGACATAAGCTGCTTCGAGTGAAGCTCCGGGATACTCCTTACCTGTCGATGTCTTGATGAAGTCGGCATCACAGTAAAGAGAGAGTATAGATGCGCGTTGGATGTTTTCTGCCTTTTGGAGCGCACCTGTCTCGAGGATTACTTTGAGCTTTTTGCCCTTGCAAGCAGCCTTGAGTTCTTGGATCTCATCCGCTACTTCCTGATAGTTCCCTGCGAGGAAATTACCAAGGTGAAGCACGATGTCTATCTCATCTGCTCCGTCAGCTATCGCAAGGCCTGTCTCTACGATCTTTGTCTCAAGGAATGACTGTGATGATGGGAACGAGCCGGATACACATGCTACTGCCACATCTTGTACCATGAGGGCATCCTTGACGGTCTTGACGAAGTTGGGATATACGCAGATAGCCGCTACCGGAGGAATGGTAGGGTTGTTTTCGTCCAATTCATTGACCTGCTTGACGAAGTTGTAGATGTGATCGACGTGATCGGTAGGATTGAGAGATGTCAAGTCTACACAACTGTGGATGAGCTTGATGCTGTCTTTGTTGTTGAGACTGTCATAGTGCTTGTCTATGATCTTTTGGATCTCTGCTTTGATCTCACTGTCAGATAGCACAGGAGAAAATCCTTCGAATGCTTCTTGAAATTTACTTTTCATGTTAATCATCATATATCTGTTCTTTTTATATTATTGCTCAGTAAGTTTGATGTTGTTTAGATGTCTGTCTTTGTCTCTGGTTGTCTTTTTTCTGATGTTTCTTTCAAATGCCTTTGAGAGGTCGCAACCGGTCTGGTTGGCTATACATCCGACAACCCATAGTATGTCTGCAAGCTCGTCTGCAAGTTTATCCTGCGATATGTCCTCTCCTTTCTTTGTGGATTGATCACCGTACATTCGAGCCATGATGCGTGCGAGTTCTCCTACCTCCTCGGTGAGGATGGCCATATTGGTCAGGGGAGAGAAATAGCGTACCCCATATTCCTTAATCCAACTGTCTACCGCTTCTTGCATCTCCGAAAGGGTAGGGGAGGTAGCTTTATTCGATTGATCTGTACTCATCTGTTTTTGCTGTCAATGATTATGGTGACAGGTCCGTCATTGCTGAGCGACACTTTCATATCAGCCCCAAATTTACCGGTTTGGACTCTCTTTCCCAAACTTTCGGAGAGTTTTTCAACCATTTCTACGTAGAGAGGCTCGGAAACTTCGGGTCTCGCTGCGTGTATGTATGATGGTCTGTTGCCCTTGCGTGTGTCGGCAAGGAGGGTAAATTGAGACACAAGCATCATCTCCGCTCCATCGACTTGTGTGATGTCGAGATTCATCACTCCGGCTTCGTCGTCAAAAATACGGAGTTTCGGGATCTTCTTGAGCAGGTATTGCAGGTCGTCTTGGGTGTCTTCGGTGCAGACACCAAGTAGGACAACCATACCATGGCCTATCTGAGAGTATATCTCCCCGTCTATGGTGAGTCGGGCTTCGCTCACTCGCTGGATTACAACTTTCATTGTGGACTGTTAAAGTGGTCGTGAATAATCTTGGCCTTGGCTGCTCCGATGACCTCTGCAAGCTCTTCCATCGATGCCGATCGCATGCGTTTTATGCTCTTGAAATGTGAGAGCAGGGTCTTTTTCGTGACAGCTCCGATACCTTTTATATCGTCGAGTTGGGATTGCTTTTGCTTCTTGCTCCGTATATCTCTGTGGAATTTTATCGCAAACCTATGTACTTCGTCTTGTATCCGTGTCAGTAGGTGAAAGGCCTGACTCCGCTGAAGTATACCTACCAACTGAGGAGGGTCGCCATAGAGAATATTTGCGGTGTTGTGCTTGTCATCCTTGGCAAGTCCGAGTATCGGGATTTCCACTCCAAGTTCGGTCAATGCTGAAGATACCGTATTCATGTGTCCTTTTCCTCCGTCTGTCACGATAAGGTCAGGCAATTCGGCACCTTCCTCAATCATCTTGCTGTATCTGCGAGTGACGACTTCTCTCATCGAAGCATAGTCGTCAGGTCCGCTGACTCCTCTGATATGATAATGTCGATAGTCCGCTTTGGAGGGATGAGCGCCTTTGAAGACCACACAAGCTGCGACAGGAGCATCTCCGCTGATATTGGAGTTGTCGAAGCACTCGATATGGTAGGGTAGGGAAGGTAGACCTATTGTCGTCATCAGCTCCCTGAGGAGTTGCGTATTCCTCTGTTCCGGATTCAACTTCTCAGCCTGTTTGTACTTATCCTCCATATACTGGCGCACATTCTCCATAGACAGATCAAGTACCTTTCTGCGGTCACCTCTCTGAGGAACGGTAATCGTAAGGTTTTTCCCAAGCTCGAATCCGGGATCAAAAGGAAGTATGACCTCTCTGATGTTTCCTGTCTTGGAGTTTTGGATCAGATCCTGCACGATCGAAGAAAGCACCTCATCTCTGTCCTCTTCGATGCGCTTTTTGTACTCCATGGTCTTTCCCGCAATGATATTGCCGTGTCTAAGCTCGAGGTAATTGACATAAAAAGCCTCACTGTCGCTATCGCACGATACCACCAAGGCGTTTCCTATGACATCGCTGATGATGGTCGATTTGGCCTGGTGATTTTCCAGGGCTATGATCGTCTGTTGTACATCATGCGCTTTTTCAAACTCCAATCTCTCGGCATGGGCAAGCATTGCGGTTTTGAGCTCTGCCACCACTTCCTTTATGTTCCCGTTGAGGATCTTTTTTGCGCTTTCCACATCCTTTTGATACTCCGCCAAGGGTATGTTGCCGATGCAGGGCGCCTTACATCTTTTGATGTGGTATTGCAGACACACCCTGAACTTTCCGGCCTTGATGCTTTCGGGAGTCAAGGCGAGCTTGCAGGTGCGGAACTTGAAAAGCCATTTGAATAGCTTTATGAGCGTATGGGGTAAGCTCCTGTCGGGATAGGGACCGAAGTACAACGAACCGTCTCTATTCATCTTGTGCGTCGAGAATATCCTTGGGAAAGGCTCTCTTGTCACGGATATCCACGGATAGGTATTTCCTTCTTTGAGAAGGATGTTGTACATCGGTTGATGTTCCTTGATGAGGTTGTTTTCGAGAAGCAGGGCGTCATGCTCTGTCTCTACCACGATGTACTCCACCGAATTCAGGTCGCGCAAGAGGGCTCGTGTCTTTGGGTCTTCGTTCTCCTTTTGGAAGTACGAAGAAATACGCTTGCGGAGGTTCTTTGCTTTTCCGACATAGATGACCTCGCCGCCACTATTTCGATAGCGGTAGCAGCCCGGTTTTTCCGGAATGGCGCTTAGCGATGCTCTTATGTGTTCTCTCGGAATAAGCATAATGTTCCACGTGGAACGATGTCTTATCGACCTATAAGGACAAGCAGGATATTGATGTCACTTGGAGATATCCCCGGTATACGAGCGGCCTGACCGATGGTTTCGGGGTCTATCTTCTTTAGTTTTTGTCTCGCTTCGGTCGATAGAGATCTGATGTTATCGTAGTCAAAATGTCCTCGTATCTTTATATGTTCCAGTCTTTTAGCTTTTTCTGCGAGTTCTTTTTCCCTATCGATGTAGCCTTTGTATTTCATAGCTATCTCTGCCGACTCCACGATCTCTTCTCTTCTGTCTTCCGGCAGTGCGCTGATCGCATTTGCAAGGGTAGGGATTATCGTTGCCAGGCTATTGAGCGAAAGGGTCGGGCGCAACACAAGGTCCACAAGTTTGCAGCCATGACGCAATGTTGTCGTGCCGTTGTCGATGAGGAACTGATCCACCTCTGACGGGGATACCGAAGTGTTGTGGCAGAGGCGAATGATGTCCTCCACGGATTGCTCTTTGTCTCTCAATAGTGACACACGCTCACCCGAGCAAGCTCCGATGTTGTATGCCAGTGGTGTGAGTCGCGCATCTGCGTTGTCTTGTCGAAGCAGTATGCGGTATTCCGCACGGCTCGTAAACATACGGTAAGGTTCATCCACACCCTTTGTCACGAGGTCATCTATGAGGACACCTATGTATGCCTCATCTCTGTGCAGTACAAACTCCTCCGAAGGACTATGTACCGACAAGTGCGCATTGATACCTGCCACGATACCTTGCCCCGCAGCCTCCTCATAGCCTGTTGTGCCATTGATCTGCCCTGCAAAGAACAGTCGCTTCACAAGCATCGTCTCGAGGGTGTGCTTGAGTTGGGTAGGGGGGAAGAAGTCGTACTCTATCGCATATCCCGGTCTCAATATGTGTGCATCCTTGAGGGCCGGTATGGCACGTATGGCAGCATCCTGCACCTCATAAGGTAGTGAGGACGAAAAACCGTTGATGTAATACTCCGTCGTATGCTCTCCTTCGGGCTCGAGGAAGAGCTGATGACGCTCTTTCTCTGCAAACGTCGTGATCTTGGTCTCTATACTCGGGCAATATCTCGGTCCTATACTCTGTATCTGTCCGTTGTAGAGGGGCGAGTCATCGAGGCTGTCTGCAAGTATCTTGTGTACTTCGGGGTTGGTGTAAGTGATGTGACAAGGACGCTGTATGAGTTGCTTGTTGGACACTCCCGGCAGGAACGAAAACTTGCGGAAGTCTTCGTCTCCGTGCTGTACATCACATAGGTCGAAGTGTATTGTGCGGGCATCGACACGCATCGGTGTCCCCGTCTTCATGCGATCGGACTCAAATCCCAGAGAACGCAACTGCTCGGTCAGACCGAACGAAGCCGGCTCGGAGATACGTCCTCCCGAAAACTGCAACTTCCCCACGTGCATCAAGCCGTTGAGGAACGTCCCATTGGTCAGTACCACGGCACGTGCCATGAACTCCACGCCCATGAACGTACGTACCCCTCTCACCTCGCCATCATGGATGATCACCCGGCTCACCGTGTCCTGCCACACGGACAGGTTTTCGGTCTGCTCCACTATCTGCCTCCATGCTTCGCTGAATCTCTGTCGGTCGCTCTGTGCACGAGGGCTCCACATCGCAGGACCCTTGCTCCTGTTGAGCATCCTGAACTGTATGGCTGTCTTGTCCGATACCACACCCATGTGTCCGCCCAGCGCATCTATCTCGCGGACGATCTGCCCCTTTGCTATCCCACCTACGGCAGGGTTGCAACTCATCTGAGCTATCTTGTTCGTATCCATTGTGATAAGCAAGGTCTTTGACCCCAGGCGAGCCGCAGCAGTGGCTGCCTCACAGCCTGCATGACCGGCTCCTACCACAATGATATCGTAGTTCACTCTCATCTTATGTATATTGTGATCTTTTTTACTTTATTGTGAAACACACAAAGTTACAAAAAATAACCGTACTTATCCCGCGCCTTCTGACTGATCGTTAGAGGTTTAAGCCAAGAATATCCGTTGTCTCCATCCTTTTGGGCAGACGACAAAGGCTGTGTACGGGGATCATTCCCTGTGCACAGCCTTTGTTTTATTTTATCGGCTTCTCTTTCTTAGAGTACTGCGAGAGCTGCTGCGTAGTCAGGCTCCTGAGTAATCTCAGGCACGAGTTCGCTGTGAAGCACCTTGCCGTCTGTGTCTACGACTACCACGCTACGTGCGAGAAGACCTGCGAGAGGACCATCCACCATAACCACGCCGTACTTGTCTTCAAACGCAGGGTAACGGAAAAGTGAAGCAGGTACCACCTTGTCAAGACCCTCTGCACCGCAGAAACGACCGAGTGCAAATGGGAGGTCCTTAGAGAGGCAAAGTACTACAGTATTTTCGAGGCCTGCAGCCTTAGCGTTGAACTCTCTCACGCTCTGTGCGCACACACCTGTGTCTACGCTTGGGAAGATGTTGAGGATCACTCTCTTACCCTTGAGGTCGCATAGAGATACTTCAGATAGATCTGTCTTTACTGCTGTGAAGCAAGGAGCTTCGCCACCCTTTGCAGGGAGATTGCCTTTGATATTTATAGGATTGCCTTTTAGTGTAACTGTTGCCATAATTTTTTTCGATATGTTTTTGTAGTGTTAGTAAAAACTCATTTTGCTTATATCAATCCTGAGTATAACAATCCGGAGTGCCAAAATGTTCGGGTAACCCTCTCCCTCTCTATGATGCAAGAGTGAAAACAATAAAAATCCTGCTTGTAGACAGGGCTGCGTATATGATCTTGCCTGATGCTCTTCGACAAGTCGTAGAAGGTCACAAAAAAGGTTGTCTAACTTGACGCATCAAGTTAGACAACTTAATTCATCAAGTTAGACAACCTTTTTTCGAGGTCCTCGGAATGAGGGTGGAACATGTTGTCAAAAGTGACTCCCCGATGGGCTTCGGATCAAAGTCTATCGGGGAGTCTTGTGGGTTTTGTATGCAATCACTTCAACCCTTCTTTTTTCCTCTTTTGCGTGAGGCTTGTATTATTGCTTATTGTCTTGTTTCTTCACGTCATCAACCGGGATTCTGAAATTGATAGGCAGTGAGAATCTGACGCGCACGGGAGTGCCGTCTTCTTGTCTCCCCGGAGTGAACTTCAGTTGCTCCACAACACGCACGGCTTCGGCATCCAATAGAGGATGAGCGGACTTGATTACCTTTACGTTGGACAGATTACCGTCCTTCTCAACGATGAAACCTACTATCACTCTACCGTTGATATTTTTATTTATTGCCTCTTCGGGGTATTTCACCATTCTTGCCAGGGCTTTCATCAATCCCCCTTCTCCTTCGTCGATGTACTCCGGCATATTTTCCAAGTAGTCAAACACATAGGTGTTCAGCTCGTCTTTTGTCTTTGCCGGTACATAGACCTTTATGGTTTGGACGCCATTTATTGAGGCTTCGAGAGTTTGATTCATGACGAATTGTTGCAACTCGCCTCTCAGTCTTGAGTCTTTGGCAGAGACTTTGACTGTTGCCGGCTTTCCACCTTCAACTTTGATTGTGATGACGATATTTTCATTCTCTTTGTTGGGGAAGGCTTTTGCAAACCTCTCTACCTCAGCCTTGAGAGTACTCATGCTCTTGGGCTTGGAGGTGGTTTCTATTTTTCCCATGGGAGCGGCCTTGCCACCATCGTCGAGCCTGAAGTGTATAGGCATGTATATATTCGCCGCAACGGGTTTGCCATTTTTTATTGCCGGATTGTACTTCATCAGTTTGGCAACTCTGACAGCTTCTGCATCGAGTAGAGGGTGTACACCTTGTTTTACTTCTACCGAGGATACATTGCCCTTCTCGTCCACAGTTATTTTCAGATGTACTTTCCCCGATACACCTTGCTTTGCTGCTTCCTCAGGGTACCTGATCCATGAGCTCAGGTCCTTGTACATCTGTTTATCTCCTCCGATATATGAGGCATTTTTATCATCCGAGTCTTTGCCCTCTCCGGTTTTCTTGGGAGGAGGCTTTGCGATCATGTCTTCGACAGGAGCTGTGTCGGGAGCGGGGGCTATCGCCATCATGTTTGTCCCCACAAATATCCCAGCCGATGTAAAGATGAGCGTCGATGCCATCCGCAAAAATTGCAGACGCTTGCTTGGGGTTTCATTACTGTTCATCATACTGATTCTTTTTTTTAGGTTATAAACAGAGAAGGAGAGGCTGAGAGATTCGGCCGGTATCTTCAAAGAACTCTCCAGTAGTTGGCGTTGGTATGCCTTGCGGTCGATACCACTGTCTATGACGTGGTTGTCGGCAAGGTATTCGAGTATATTGTAGTGTGCACCGGTGAGTATCCATGCAAAGGGGTTCCACCAGTGTGTTACGAGACATAGCTGATGCAGGATGAGGTCGTAGTGATGCCTCTGAGTGCAGTGTGCCTCTTCGTGACAGATGATGAGACTCCTGCGTCTCTCGTCGTCATATATCTCTCGTGGGAGCACGATAAGTCCCATGAATGAAAAGGCATTGGGGATCTTGTCGGTGATGTAGAGTCTCTTGCCGTCGTTGAGCCTCACTCTTTCGGCAGAGTACAGGATCGACAGCACTCTGATGAGCCCTATCACGAGGCGGATGAGCATGATGCCCGCTCCGATAGCCCACAACGCAAAGATGATGTCCGTCCATGAAAAGGAGAGTGTCCGCACGGTGTTATCTACGGCTTCGACAGATAGTCCGGGATGCAGATACATGTTCCACATTTCGATGCTTACTCCTTTTCCACCCTGAGCTGCTGTCGGGATCAACTTGTGTGGGTATAGTGTCGAAACCAAAGGCAGGGCAAGGCTCAACAATAGTGAGAGGATGTAGAAGCCCCTCCTATTGTGGAGGCTGAGGTGGTGACGGAGCAAAAAACGGTCTGCTGCCGCACATATCGCCAGCCCTATCCCTGATATCAAGAGGTATGTCGTGAATGTAAGTGTCATGGTCATAGAGTATTTTGTCAGTTTACTGAGCGTTGCCGCCCTTTCTATGTCATGATCGGGAATCGCCGTCCTCGATCATCTTGAGTATCTCCTGGAGGTCTTCGGCAGATACCTTACCTTCTGAGGCAAAGTGTTGTATGAGACCCTTGTAACTACCGGTAAAGAAGTTGGAGACGACATAACCCACGGTGTTGGAGCAGTAGTCCTCTTCGCTCACACGTGGAGCATAGACGAATCCACGCTTTTTACCCACACGATGTACATAGCCTTTCTTTTCGAGCTTCTGTGCTATCGAAGCCACCGTGGTGTAGGGTGTCGATGAGTGCTCCATACACTCGAGCACATCGCTGATCTCTCCGGACTCTATCTTCCATAAGGCACGGATGAAGTCTTCTTCGAGAGGGGATAATCCGTTGAGGAAACTTTTGTCTTTTTCTTGCTTGTTCATAGATGTTTGCGCTTTGTTCTACGATTATTCCGTAGCAAATATACGAAAAAATCGTAGCAAGCAATAGTTATGACGAAAAAAAGTAAATGTGGAGACAAAATTTTATTACATTTGTGACTATGATTATGCATATCAGTTTTTTAGGCAGACTGTCGGACTACGTACGATCAATATGTCGGGCTGAGACGCGGGGCTATCGGGGTATGCTGCTCCCTGAGCTCCTTTTCGGATTGGGTGTGACATCGGTATTGAAAGCGTGGTACAGAGTGGCTTATTCACGTACTTTATAGATTTAGAGATATTATTATCATATTATATTTCTACCTTTGTGCAAATAAATACCACAATTTGTAGCATGGATACTAAAAAGACAGATAACGTTGAGATGGAGTACGACGATGATGCGTGTATAGCATTCATACGTGAGCAGACTGCAGGTAGCAAGGCTATCAAAGCTCTTTCGGATGATGACATCATGTACATCATTGATCTTGTGTATGACTTCATGGAGAGTCGTGGACTCATGGACGAAGACGACGAAGAGGACTTCGAGGTTGATCTTGAGGAGCTCTATCAATATGTGACCAAAAATATCAAAAGGGATGAGTTTGATTTCTCTCTTACAGAAGACGACTTCATCCTCATCTACGATGCCGAAGCCGAGTATACGGACACCCTTGTGTAAATCCGAGTGGCATAGGTATTCCACAATATGAACAACTAAATAAATTATTAGATTATGAAGAAGACAACAACATTCCTTGGAGCGGCATTTCTCTCCTTCGCAATGATGTTCAGTGGTTGCGGACTCAACAACGCAGCCAAAGGTTCAGGTATAGGACTCGGTGCCGGTGCAGCTATCGGTGCAGGTGTAGGTAAGGCTCTTGGCAATACAGGACTCGGCGCGGTCATCGGTGCTGCTGTCGGTGGCGCAGCCGGTGGTATCATCGGAAACAAGATGGACAAGCAGAAAAAAGAACTCGAACAAGCTGTACCTGAAGCAACCATCGAGACTGTAAACAATGGCGAAGTCATCCGCGTCACATTCGATAGCGGTATCCTCTTTGCTACCAACTCAAGCACGCTCAGCGCTGCATCTCGCACTGCTCTCATCCGCTTTGCTCAGAACATGAACGAAAATCCTGATACAGATATCAGAATCGTAGGTCATACTGATATCACAGGACGTCACGAGTACAATATGACCCTCTCCAAGAAGAGAGCTGACAGTGTCTACAATCACCTTATCAACAACGGAGTAGCTCCTGCTCGTATGATCTCCATCGGTATGGGTCCTGATGAGCCTGTTGCAGACAATGCTACTGTACAGGGACGTGCTCAGAACCGCCGTGTGGAAGTATACATCCTTCCAAACGCGAAGATGATCGAGGAGGCTAAGAAAGGTACATAATTCCCTTCCCCCGATACCTAATATCATATAGGGACTGTGCCGTGGGTCGTTAAGTTTCGATCCACGGCATATTTTTTGTCCTGATGGGTAGGAAGTCTTACCCAGGGCAACCGTATCAAAATGTAAGTGCTTGATTATCAATCATATTTTTGAGTGTGTTCTTTATCTTTGAATATAACCCTCAAAATGCAACTATTTGAAAATTAGAGACTTGTATTTTATCTGGATTTTTGATGCGGTTGCCCTGAGTCTTACCTCCCAAAAAGGATTTGGCACGGCAGTATTGCCATGTTATGTGGCTGCTCCACGGGGATCGACAAATTGCTCTCCGCGCGGTCGCCAAATTATCCCACATAGATCAGCAAATCTCTCTACGGGGATCGACAAGTTACTCCATAGGGGTAGGCAAGGATGCAAAAAAGGTTGTCTAAGGTGATTTGTCAAGGTAAGGAACTTTCGATCAGAAGTTCCTTACCTTGATTTCAACCCTTGTCTAACCTCATTGTCCCTGCTTGGTACTTCTCTTACTTTTTTCAGAAGGTTGTATTTGTTTTTCTTGTAGTTTGTATTGCAAAGTACAAGAATTTGCATACCTTTGTGGTATAGGTAGTGAAAACGGCTACCGAAAAAGACAAAAACAATAATTAACCTCAAGAGCTAAAACGTTGGTATAATGAACGAAGCAGTAGAAAAAGTGAAGTCTCAGATGCGTAAGGGTATCTTGGAGTACTGTATACTCCTGATCCTCCACCGCAAGGAGGCATACAGCACTGACATCATCAATGCGCTCAAGCAAAATGAGCTCATCGTGGTCGAAGGGACGCTGTACCCCCTCCTCTCTCGACTCAAAACCGGAGGGCTACTTGCGTACACGTGGGTTGAGAGTTCGCAAGGGCCTCCACGTAAGTATTACAAAATCACGGAAAAGGGTGAGGAGTTCCTCTCCGAACTGCATTCGGCTTGGCATGAGATCCGAAACACCGTGGATCTCCTCATGAAAGATTTACCCATCGAAGAAAACACTCAGTCCTATAATCCTGAAGACATTATTAACATATGAAAAAAACGATTACCATTAACCTTGCTAACCGCGTCTTTCAGATCGAAGAAGAGGCTTATTCCATGCTTGAGCAGTACCTTCGCGGACTCAGGGCTTACTTCAAGCGTACCGATCCGGACGGAGAGATCACCGATGATATAGAAAATCGTATCAGCGAACTTTTTGCGGAGAAAAAACGCCTTGGGCACGAAGTCATCACGGTGGAGATCACTTCTGAGGTCATCCATCGTATCGGAGATGCCCAAGATCTCATAGATACTGAGGGAGAGGAGACAGAGGATGGTCCTTCGGTAGAGACTGAGATCCCTTCGTCAGGCAACGAAAAGCCACATAGGAAGTTTTACCGCGATATCTCTCGCAGATGGGTCGGAGGAGTGCTTGCCGGACTTGCAGCCTACACCAATATCGATGTCTGGATCATGCGTTTGATCTTCATCGTGTTGTTGTTTACTCCCGGTACAATCTTCTTCATCCTCATTTACATAGCTTGTGCGATATTCGTAGAGCCTGCCGTCACTGTCGATCAACGTCTGCAGATGAGCGGTAAGGCAGTCTCGCCCGATGCGATGTGGAAAAAGATCTCCGAGGAGTCCAAGGAATTGGGCGGCAGAGTCTCTGATGGATTTTCTAAATTCCGCAGCAAGTACAACCTCGGATACAAGACAGGAGACGAGCGACAAGAGTCTGCTCCCAAGAAGAGTTTTTGGTCCAATCTCCTTTGGGGTATCGTAGGTGTCGTCATCGCGATCATCCTCGGTATAGGGTGTCTCTATCTCCTTGCTCCTGACTTCGTTCAGGCCTTTTCTTACGGGCTTGAGGACGGATTTTCGGGAAGATACGGAGGTCCTTCTGATTTTTACTTTGGGGGCTTTTGGGAAAGTCTCTTTGCAGGAGGTCTCGGGTTGCTTACCGTCCTGATTGTGCCACTTTTGATATTGCTCCTTATCTTGTTTTTGGGACTTTTGTTGGCCATCCTCATAGTGCCGATAGGTATCATCCTCAAGACGCCTTTGCACGGATTGATCAAGGCTATCCTCATCGTAGCATGGTTTATTTTTCTCCTCGCAATGCTCTGACATAGAAATATGGACGCTTTAATAATATTTCTCATTTAGACCTTCATTAGGTCCACACATTGTACTTTTTTTCTCCGAGGTGGTTGGGATAACCATCTCGGAGTTTTTATATACACAAGGAGTCACCAAAGTATCTTCGGTGGCTCCTTGTGCCGTTGTCATGTCGCGATGAGAAAAGCGTCAAGGCTTCCTGCTCGGGAGTTTCCATCTCATAGTGAGGAAGACTTCTGACGGACGCAGATAGTATCTGCCCGAGTAAGCATTGAGAGCGCTTTGGCGTTCGATACGGTAGACCGAAGAGCCTCCGATGTTTTTTGCCGAAAGGATGAGAGTCGCCCAAGAGAGATTCCACTCTGCGCTTGCATCGAAGACATAAAACTTGTGGGGTCTGCCCTCATTGACGACTTCGCTTTTATTGTAGTACAGTCTCCCTGTTGCATTGAGGAGTAGCGACTTGGCAGGCTTTGCAAAGACCGACAATGTATGTACATGAGCATCTTGGACAGTGTAGTTGTCGGCCCCCTTGAGGCGGAAAAACGATCTGTTGAGACTGTTGCCGTACTTGATGCTGAAGCCCGTCTTGACCTGCCACTCGATGGTCGGCGAGAGCGTGATGTTGTGCGTGTTGAAGTGGTAAAGCAGGCCCTGCTGGTTGGTCTCCATGTCGGAGAAGCCATGCATCACGGACAGATTGGTAGTAATGCCTGCAGACTGAAAGATCTTCTGGAGGTCGAGGTTTTGTGAGAACATCCTCCCTTTTTGAGGTACGGCTTCCGGCGAGTGCAGGCGATAGATGTCCTGCAATCTTGTGGAAACACTCATCGGCGTGTGGGTGAGGGCAAGATTGGCACTATAGACAGCGCTGAAGAAGTTGAAGATATCTTTGTATGCAAGCCTTGTATATAGCGATGTCCTTTTGCTTTCCCACCACCGGCGTGCACCTCGGGTGATGAAGTTTATACCCCTGAAGATGTACGGTGAATAGTGGTCAAGTGCCGAGGGCTCGTTTGTGCCGTGGTTGGCGCTCAGCATCCAGTCTATCGAGTGCCCTTCATAGAACAGCCCTGCCGATGGTGTGAACCACAAATTCCCCCGTGACATCGTGCCGTCTGCGATATTTTTCTCAATTGCGGAGGTGTTGAAGAGCTTCACTTCAGGAGTCACCGAAAATCTCCAACGTTTGACCCGATAGATAAATCGCGGAGACACTTCCAGTACTATCCTCGAATACGTGAGATCTCCCTTGAGAGGAGCGTCCGCTCCGAGGGCTGGGAAATACAGATCCGTGTCGTAGTGCTCGCGGAGGTACTTCAGATTGCTTCCGGCATTGAGTTGAAAACGTCCGGCAAAGTAGTCAAAATCGAGTTTGAGATCGTTGGATATGCTGTTCGTCTTGGCATCCTGTATCACCTTGTCCGTATTGCCGGGCAGTGGAGACTCAGCGTGTAGGGAGAGTTTCTGAGGCATGTAGTCCAACCACAGAGCATCGGATATGGAGAGGATGTTTTTGCCCAACTTCTTCGACCATGAGATGTTGTTTTTCAGCACCACTGCCGGAGCCAAGGTGTGTTGCGAATAGGGATTGCCATTTGTGCTCATGTCCGCTTTGAGATCCTTGTGCGCAAACTTGAGCAAGGTCTGTACCTTGGCAAACTTCTTGGAACCATTGTAAGTATAATCGCTCTCTATCTCTCCATAGTGCTCTTGCCTCAAGAGCGAAGTGTGGTCCTGTACGATCCTTATCTCCGTGGGGGAGAGGCGGAAGTAGGTCGTCTCGTCCTTTTCTCGCTTTGCCTGATCAAATCCGTAGTTGGCATTGACTCTCCATTTGGCATCCTCCGAGATACGATGGAGGAAGTTGAACGACCCCAAGGCCGTGGTATTGATACGTCCACGATCGCGTACCACCTCATCTCCCATGTCTGCGCCGGTGCTGAAGAAGTCTTCCCTGCCACTGTTCTCGTAAGGGTTGCGGACGATAACCTCATCGGGAGCCAGGGTATTGAGTTCGGAAAAGATGTCTCTCCCCGTATTGGCCCCTTTACCTATGATCATGGCCTGATTGTCTTTGCCGAAAGTATATGCCGATCCATCCCCGAGATACAGAGGTTTCTTTTCTTTGTTGATGCCGACACCGGTCGTCAAGGCATAGATCCAATTGTTTTTGGCACTCTCTTTGAGACGGACATTCAGAGCTGCCTGATCGCTCAACGAACGATCCTTTTTGATCTTCACCGGTTCGTGGTTTTCCAGCACTTCAAGGGCTGCAACATCATCGGCTTTGATGTTTTTTGTGGCCAGACCGTATTTGCCACCCATGAGGTCAAGTCCCTCGATATAAAACTTGTTGATGCTTTTTCCCTCATAACTTATGCGTCCGCTTTTGTCTACCTGCATACCCGGGATGCGCTTGATGGCATCCTCGAGTGTATGATCCCCGAGCTTGATGAGTTGGCCCACAGAGTAACGTATTGTATCTCCCCTCTTGCGCACCGTTGTAGCACGTACGACGACCTCCTTGAGCTTCTCCTCACGGTTGGAGAGGACAAAGGTGCGCCCGCTGAACTGGCTCGCCGGCTCCGTCATCGAGAGTTTTTCGTATGCCAGGTGGGAGAGGGTCAGTGTCACCTTCTGAGACAAAAGAGCATCCGATATGGGGATCGAAAAACGCCCCTCTTTATTCGTAAATCCACCGCCGATGATCCTCTTCGTCGTCGCATCCGTCAGAGAGACAGATACTGAAGGGACGGCTTCGTTCACACCTTTGGATACGACACGACCGGTGATGGCGGACTGTCCGAAAGCAGTCATGCTCAAGGATATCAATATAAAAAGGACTGAAAGACTTCTCATAGCTGTGGATAGTGATTATATTAGGTCTTGGAAAAAGTCGCCTATATTGACAGATCGAAATAAGCACTTCATTTCATCGAGATAGGCACTTCGTTTTGTCGGGATGTACATCTTGTGTGTAGGGTTACTTCTCTATGTCCACAAACTTGTTGCGAAGGTCTTCGCCCCTGAGTTCTTTGCCATCCTGATCCTGTATGGTGACCGTAGCCCCCGGGAAGATCATCTGGAAGAACTTCTGCATATCCGTGACATATAGTTGTAATAGCCTCCTCACCTTGCTTTTAGAGTCGTGCTTAACCTCTCCGAGGACGAGGTACTTCTCACAGTCGATCTTACTGTCCTGCTCATCCATGGGTGCAAACGAAGACAGCGAAAAGGAGTAGATGCCTTCGGCTTCGGAGGCTTCGACGATGAGGCCGGGCAGTCCCCAGAGTTTCCAAGGACCTGCAGGAGTGGGGACTTCGGGAGTGAACCATACTGTCCATACTCTACCGAAATAGTCGGCCGTAGCCTTGTGACATTTATAGCCACTCTTGGTCTCCGTTACACTATCGTCGATAACCCACTCGGGGCGGAGCATCTCTTCTTCGTACCTGTAATGGTCGAAGTTAAGGGAATGGGTGACGACCGATCGACCCGTCTCAAAGGACGAAAGGATGTGTATGTCCATACTACGGTTCGCGACCTTGTTGCTCTCCTGCTGAGCCTTGACTTGATCGTTGGTAGCCTCAAACACCGCATGCGTGATAGAGTCCTGAGTCATACTTGGCATACTGTAAAAGAACGACTTATCGGGATAGATCTCCAATGCCACGGGAAAGACCGGGATCTTCGCCTTGTCTTTGAGGCTCTCTGCACGGTAAGTACCTTTCATCTCATAGATAGCCTTGAAGACGGTGGTGGTAGTGCTCTGCGCTACCGATGTACCTCGTGTCGAGAGGGATAGGATGATTACAAGTAATGTAGTAAGTGTTGCTTTCATAGTGAAATTCCAAATTGTGTATGTGTTATATATCATAAAATCTTAAATACAGACAGTCTTACGAAGGTGGTCGAACGGCTCAGGAGCCACGTAGCATCTCATTCCTATGGATGGGAGCCGGACTGTCGTCCGTTGCTCGTCGGACGATAGTCTGGTAGGCTACAGACTCGTGTACGTCGTGCATCGGAATACATTTTGTAGTATCACCGACCTTTCAAGAGGTTGTACAAGAGGTGTTTGTGTTCTCAAAGACAACGGCATAGCTCAGGCAAAAACTTTTACTGCTCTATATTCACGATCTTGCTACGTATCTCTTCGGGTGTGAGAGACTTGCCCTCCCCATCTTCGAGGATCACCTTCTGTCCCGGGTAGCGCAACTTGAGGAACGCCGCCGGATCGCCGAAGTAGAGTTCGAGGAGCTTACGGATGTCCTTACGACTACCCTCCTTGACCTCCCCGATGGAGATGTACTTCTTGAAGCCCTCTTGACTCTCCTCAGGGTTCAGCTTTTCGAACGAAGAGAGAGAGAAAGCAAACAAGCCCTCTGCCTCTGTGGCTTCGACGATGAGACCGGGCAGTCCCCACAGCTTCCATGGTCCGGCTGGTGTAGGCACCTCAAGCGTGTACCATACTGTCCAGCGACGACCGAGGACAGTGGCAGTGGACGGTGGCAGGGATAACCGCTCTTGGTCTCGGTGACGGTGTCGTCGATCTGCCAGTCGATGTGCTCCATGGGCTCGGTGTAGGTGTGGTAATCGAAGTGGATGGCCTGGGTCACCTCCCTCTGCCCTGTGTCGAAAGTGCTTCGTATCATTACCTCCAGAGAACGGTTGTTCATCTTGAGGGCTTCGTGGATCGCCTTATGGGTATCCTGTGTCTCTTGAAGGGTCACAAAGAGGGTAGAGTCCGACGCAAGACGCGCCATATCGTAGAAGAAAGTCCTATCGGGATAGATCTCCAGCACCGTAGGCGCACTGCGCCCTCTCTGTGCCCACTCTCGGATGTAGTGTCCTTTGGTTTCGTAGATTGCCTTGAAGGCATCTTGAGCTTGTGCATATGCTCCCACGAAGCTCAGTAGTACGAGGATAAAAAGTAAATTTACTTTCGTTTTCATAGACTTATATATGATTTGTATCTTGGTTACAACCCCTTCAATGCTCCCTTGAGAGGCTTATGGCTCGTAAATAGTAAGCCTTAGGGATGATGCCGTAGGGTGTCCGGGCTATCTCTCTATGTTGACAAACTTATTGCGTACTTCTTCGGGAGTGAGAGTCTTGCCTTTAGTATCTTTAAGGACAAGTGTACCTCCGGGGTAGATCATGTTGAGGTAAGTGGCTGGATCGGCATGGTAGAGTTGGAGGAGCTTATGGATGTCCTTGCGCCTGCCCTCTTTGGCATCCCCCACAAGCAGGTATTTTCGACAATCCTCTCGACGATCTTCAGGTTTCAGTTGCTCGAACGAAGATAGGGAGAAGGCAAACAAGCCCTCTGCCTCTGTGGCTTCGACGATGAGCCCGGGCAGTCCCCAGAGCTTCCAAGGCCCTGCGGGCGTCGGCACTTCGGGCGTGTACCATACTGTCCAGCGACGACCAAGGATGGTGGCTGTGGCCAGGTGGCAGGGATAACCGCTCCTTGTCTCGGTGACGGTGTCGTCGATCTGCCAGTCGATCCGCTCCATGAGTTCGGTGTAGCTGTGATAGTCGAAGTGGATGACGTGGGTCACCGTCCTCTTGTTGGTCTCAAAATGAGTGTTGATCAGCATTTCGAGCGAAGGACTATTGTACTTGTTGCCCTCCTTCATCGCCAGATCGAAGTCATTACTTTTGTCGAACTCCATCCGAATGACGGAGTCCCTCGCAACAACGGTCATGTCATAGAAGAATGTCCTGTCAGGATAGATCTCCAGAGCCATTGGTGCCTTGTGTCCTTGCTCCGCCCATGCTCTTTTGTAGTGTCCTTTGGTTTCATAAATTACCTTGAAGGCATCTTGTGCTGTCGCTGCACCTCCTACCATGAATGCCAGGGCAAGAGGGATAAAAAGCTTGCTAAACTGTTTCATGAGGGATGTTTTTTGTTTGTATTACTTTTCGAGCTCGATGTACTCAAACTCTCTGGTGAATTCGGCGTTGGAGATAGACGAACCATTGAGATTCTTGAAGGCTATCTTCAACTCCGGGTTTTTCATCGCCAAGAACATCATAGGGTTGGTGATGTAGGTCTCAAGGACCTTGATCACCTTTTGCTTCGAGTCGGTGATTACTTCGCCTTCGACCATAAGCCCGGTCATATCGTTCTTCGCCATCTCGGGAGATATCTTTTATTTGTGTTTGACAATAGGTCTGTTGATAGGCTTAGGCATTAAAAAAATATCAGTCCTCGAGCTCGATGTACTCGAACTGTGTCGTAAACTCGGATTTGTCTATAGGAGCGCCATCAGGGTTACCGATGCGGATTTTTTTGTTTGGCTCTTTCATCGTCATGAAGACCATGGGATTGGAGATGTATGCTTCCAATAGCTTGAGCACCTTTGCCTTTGTATCCGTCTTTATGTCTCCTTTGAGCATATATTTGGTGACATCCTCCGTCATCATCTCGGGAGAGATCTTGCCGAAAGAGGTCATCTCGAAGGAGAACCTCCCACCGTCGTCCCTCGCGTCGACGATGAGACCGGGAAGCCCCCATAGTTTCCAAGGGCCTGCGGATGTAGGGATCTCCGGCGTGTACCAGACTGTCCACTTGCGACCAAGATATTTTGCTGTTGCCCGATGGCACTTATATCCGCTTTTGATCTCGGTGATGGTCTCATCTACCGTCCACTCGGGGCGAGCCAACTCTTCGTCATACCCATAATAATCTCTGAGTATCTCATGAGTTGTCGTGCGTTTGAGTTCGCCAAAGAGACTGCGGACAGTCATCTGCGGCCCTCCTGACTTGTACTTTCGTGCTACACTAAAGGCCATCATGGGGTCGTTTGTCTCGGAGAATACGGTTTTGGCAACAGAGTCTTTGAGCATCTTTGCATAGTTGTAGAAGTAAGACTTGTCTGCATGGATCTCAAGGGCACAGGGGTAAGTGACGCTGTCTTTGTTGAGCTCGTTTTTCTCTTCAAATACCGAAGTTCCCTTCTTGAACGAACACGAAGTGTCATAGAATGCTCTGAAAGTTTCTTGTGCCTTTGCGGTCATCAATGTCATCACACATATAGATGCGAATAGAAGAAATAACTGTCTCATAGGTCTCAGGATGTTTTGATGTATTTACTTTTCAATGTTTATGAATGTCTCTTTGAAGTCCTCTGTGGAGGCATCGATCAGCTCCGCAGGAGCGTCGGGGTTCTGCATGTTGTAGTAACCTATGGGATTCGAGATGTAATAACGCAGGAGTTTGATGACTTCCGCTTTGCCGGCTTTGATTTTCTTCCCAAAGATCAAGGTCGAAACATACCCACGTTTACTATCTTCGGGTCTCATCTTGGCATAGCTCCCATAGGTGTCATAGACGGCTCTATATATCTTCTGTGCCGATACGGTAAGGCAGCAGATGTGGAGCAAAAGCCACAGCAAGGGGATATGGATTGCTTTCATATTCATAGACTTGAGGATGATATCGCACCCAATTTATGAAAAAATATCGTGAAAAGAGGCAACTTTGAGTATTTTTGAGACTTCTCTCCCGATAAGGTCTGTGAGGGGAGCAAAAAAGGTGCCTACCTTGAGAGATCAAGGTAGGCACCTTAATTCATCAAGGTAGGCACGTTGATTTGTGGCCTTCTTTACTTTTGGGTCGGCGTTTACTTGTTGTCGTTGGTGATGCCGAATGGTATGTGTACGGCAGGGATGCGTCGGAGTCGGTCGAGATGCACCCTTTGGTCGTCAAAGAAGATGTGGGGATTGAGGATGTTGAGGATGCGGGATTTGTCGATACCCCCAAGGAAAAAGACCTCGTCTACCTCGACATCGAGACTCCGAAGAGTCGTCACCATTCTCTCGTGTGCAGGGGCGTTGCGTGCCGTGACTATGGCAGTCTTGAGGATACGGCGATAAGATTTGTCGGCATCGGCTTTGCTCTTCTCCAACTTTTGGAACGCCGATATCCGCTTGAGCAGTGTCCCGATAGGCCCTTGAGCCAAGGGTAGGGTGGCAAGCTCTTTTTCGTGACTCATGTAGTTGTCCAGCCCTCCGTCTTTGTATACCTTTTCGGAAGAGTCATCGGCGATCACTCCATCAAAGTCAAAAGCGAGTCTCAGTTCGTCATCGTCCTCTTCGTCGATGACTTCGCTATTGAGCACCATCCCGGCTGCATAGCCCATGCGGATAGCATCCTTGACATCGTCCATATTGGCAGAGAGGAAGAGGGCGGAGTTGAATGCCGGGAGGTATTGGTAGTTGCTCTTGCCCGATGAGAAGCACGCTCTGGATATGTTCAGTCCGTAGTGTTGGATAGATCGGAAAGCTCTCAGCCCTGTCTCGGGGCTGTTTTTGGAGAAGAGTACGACCTCTACGGGTTGTTCGTCCGGAAAGGAGTTGTTGAGACTCAACAGCCTCTTGATGAACGGAAAGGCAACTCCTTTCTCAAACGGTTTGTCTATGTACTTGGTTTGGTATTTGCGGTATTCGTCCTCCCCCTTGGCTTGGAATATGCTGTCGGAGTCAAGCATGTTGAACAACGCGCTTGACGATACGGCGATGACGAGTTTGTCTTCTATCGGATGGGGCATGGGCTGATAGTGTTCTTGAGTGGGGCTTGATATCTTCGGTCTGTGGCCTTCGATACCGTTGAGGTGCAGACTGCGTTGTGGGGTTTATCGAGTCTCTTCGTGAGGTTTGTTATCCTTATTGTCTATGACATCTTTCGGCCACATGTATTCTGCTTCGTAGAGGTATACATGAAGTGCCAAAAGGGGGAGACCTACGATGATGTACGATATAAAGAGTCCCCAAAAGATTGATTCTGTAAATCCCGAAAATAAGCTTTTGACAATAAAGAAGCTGAGCTGTGGCAAAAAGATAGAGAGGAGGAGGGTCAGATAGCTGCGTTTGCTCATACGGCGCACCCACCCTTGGGTCTTGCAGTTGGGGCAGGTGAGGGTATAGCCGGCGCGCGAAAAGAAGCCCCGGCGTGGGATCTCATGTCCGCAACATCCGCAGGTCGTCGTTGTCTTTGTTTTTGTGTCCATAGCCTGAATCGTTTGTCGGTTCTTTGGAAAGCGTTGACAGATAACTTTTTAATCTCGATGAATATGCAGACAAATATAGGCATTATCCAAGACAAAGGGGCGGTGCCAAACTCCAAGTTTTTGACACCGCCCCCTTGGGGAAGTATGTAGTGATTGATTATGAATCAAAATCCCAGCGTCACACCGATAGTGGTCATGCGTAGGTCGGGACCTTTGTCAGAGAGGAAGAGCGACTGTGGAGTATAGAGGATCTGGAGACCCAACCAGCCGTAGCCGATACCGCCTCCGACTTCGGGTAAAAAGTTGCGGAGGTTCTTGTTGCCATCGAAGTTTTCACGACCTGTCGTGCGAGACCAGGCTTTCATGCTCGATGCCGTAAGGATCTTGCCTGCTGCATAGCCATAGATGTAGAAGTTGGACAACCCGGGTATAGGTCTGAGGGTGAACCTTCCGTACATGTTGAAGTAAGTCGCACTGAGACGATCCTTGCCGAACGCTTCTCCCGCAAGGGGAGCAGTCTCTACGGTCTTGCCGGTGGCGTCACGGCGGAGTGTGTAGTCATCGAGGAGGTGTATCTTGTTGAAATCAAATGATGTACCGAGCGTAAATGTCATGGCTTTTTGCTTGTAGTTGATCGCAAAGAGCCCGAGCATAAAACGATGACTGCCTGTGGTGTTGAGGTGGTCGAGGTTGCCGCTGAACTGGAACCTGCTGAAGCCAAAGCCGAGCCCCGAAATGTCCACTCTGTATGATTTTTTGTTTTTGCCTTTTCTCTCTCTGGTTACGAAAGGTATCCTGATCTTGTCGAAAGAGAAGGTTTGCTCTTCGCGACGGCCAAGGTCATACGTCCCACGGAAGATCTGACGGGCGTTGATCGTGTCTCCTTCGGCATTGATGCGTCTCACGGTGACATTGAAGCGTTGTCCCTTTTCGTGCAGAGTGATGAGCTTGTCTTTGACTCTCACGGTAGTGTCCGGTGCGCATACCGATGCTTCGTTTGCAGATAGTGCAGCTGGGGCAAAAAGGCTTGCAATAAGCAGCCCTGCAGTTAGAAATCGTTTCATAATGATTAAGGTATTTCTATTGTGTGAGTTATTAGTATTCTTGTATTGATTCTTTCTTGGCTTGCTTGATAGCCTCCCGTACTTCATCCATCGCGGAGTGCAGCTCTTTCATGGCCTCTCGGACTTCCTTGTCTGTATATCTCTGTGCAAGACGTCTTTTGTCCGATGGGCGGTGCTTGCTTTCCCTGTTTTTCTTCGGCGAGGACTGCATACGGACTGCCCTTTTTTGCCTGATGATCGAGGAGATGCTTTTGCTGTCGATATTTCCCTGCATATAGGTGAGGACGATGTTGCTATTGTCCATATCGTAGCGATAGATGAGGTACGCCGACTCTTCGGGGGAGCGGTGCAGACGGTATGCTGCAGAGATGAGGTAGCCTTGGGCAAAGACCTCCTGTATATCATCCGCTATGGCTTTGTCACTCTCTATGGTTTCCTCCACGTCTTTGACGACCTCCTGTGTCGGAGTGTTGAGTTGCAGGATGACCACATGGGAGAGGCTGTCGAGACCGTATATCGCCCTGCCGATGAGTACGGAGCCTTTCAGATTGACGTATGTGGCGTTGGATTTTCGTGCATATTTCTTGAAGAGCGAGCCTATGGCAAAGTCGCTTGGGGATACACTTCCGTCCGTAGCAAAGGCAGGCAGTGCGAGCATGATCATGAGCGAAAAGAGCAAGGGGACTCTGATCAAGGTATGAAGTCTGTGTTGTGTCATATCTCAAAATAAGTTTGTTGGTACAATAATAGCCGACATCGATCGTCCTCTCCGGCAAAGGGCGACGCTCTACCACTCTATCTCATCGACAGGATCGTAGACGACCTCTGCAAGGAGCTCTTCGGCAAGGAGGACGGCTTCGTCTTCTGACTCTATGGCCTTTCCGGCCTGATAGCCGAGAGGAGATACAGGCAGGGTGTCTTCCGTCCCTATGGGCATCTTGACAAGGAGGGTGAGCATTGCGGCCGCTGCTACCGATCCCATGGTGATCCACCATACTTTGGAGCGAGAGATCTTGGACGAGTTTTGCTTTTGGGGAGCTTTGTCGTCGCTGATCGAGAGCCTTGCTGTCGCAGCACCATCGAGCATGAGCAGGATCGCACGTTCAGAGGCAGGGAGAGAGGACTCGTCCTTTTCTCTCAACATCCGGAGTAAAGCCTCTTCTTCGTGGGTCGAAGTCATACCGTCAAGGTACTTGTCGAGCAGGGTGGTGTATGTCGTATTTTCTTTCATTGCGATAGGTGTGTCGGATGGTGTTACATAAGAGGCAGGAGGTACTCTCGCAGTTGTCTGCGGGCACGGCTGAGGTGGTTGTGTACCGCATCTATGCGGAGGTTGAGGAGTTGGGCGATTTCTTCGTTGTCGAAGCCCCGGAGCTCATGTAGTTCGTAGACCCTTTTTCTCAGTTCGGGCAACGTCCCTATGGCCTCACGCAGGAGTTCGCTCAGTTCGTACCGACCCAACGTATCGTCGCATCTGTCGGCTGTGACGCTCTCGTCCAACGGCTGTGTCCGTGCCGACCTCAGGTCATCGATGATGAGATTGCGCAGTAGCGTGTGGCAGTAGGCAGGTAACGATCGCACCTCATCGAGTGTGTGGCGGGTCTGCCACAAGCGTACGAAGAGTTCGCTCACCGCATCCTCGGCCCGCATCTCATCGCCATCGTACATCGAGAGAGCTTTCCGCTGCAAGTCGGGACGCAATCCCGCAACCTCTATGATAAACCTCTTTTGTTCCATCGTTGTACTTATAAGACGAACGAGACAGGTCAAACCTATCACCGAGGGAAGATATTTTTTGTGTTTTTCTGAGGATTTGTTTTTAAGTCATTGATTTTAAGTAGATATGACTAATCTGTATAGGATACTTTTGTCGCAAGTTTGTTGCCCATGATGCGATTGACGACAAGTGCGATGGCACCGTCACCCGTGACATTGCAGGCTGTGCCGAAGCTATCCATGGCGATGTACAAGGCTATCATCAGAGCTTGTGTGGCTTCGTCAAAACCGAGCATGGACTGCAATATCCCCAGGCAGGCCATGATAGCACCACCCGGCACTCCCGGAGCTGCCACCATCGTCACCCCGAGCATGAGGATGAAGCCTATAAAGCTCCCAAACTCTATCGGCATCCCCAGCATCATCATCAAGGCAAGGGCACAAGCCACTATCTTCAAGGTGCTACCCGATAGGTGTATCGTTGCGCAGAGAGGTATGACAAATCCTGCTACGTCTTCGGGCACTCCGTTTTTCCTTGTCTGTTGGAGAGATACCGGTATCGTTGCTGCCGAAGACTGTGTGCCGAGGGCTGTGAAGTAAGCAGGAAGCATCGTTGCCAGGAGTCGGAAGGGATTGCGCTTCACTATCAGTCCTGCAATGACATACTGGAAGATGAGCAACCCTATATGGAGGACAAAGATAAGCCCGATGATCTTGACAAAGACCGAAAGGATCTCAAACACCTTTCCACTGAATGTCATGTCCAAAAAGATACCGAAGATATATATCGGCAACAGAGGTATGATCACCGCACCTATGGTCTTTGTGATGATGTCTTTGAAGTCCGAGCATGCTCCCTTGAGCGCGGTACTGCCTATCGAAGCCATCCCCAGACCAAGGACAAAGGCAAGCACGAGGGCGGTCATCACGTTCATCATGGCAGGTATGGAGACCGTAAAATATGGCTTCAACGCTTTGGCTCCGGCATCTATACTCTGTAGAGCTCCCGTCTCTATCAGGCGAGGGAAGCAGGTCACACTCATGCCGTAGGACAGAAGCCCTGACACCACCGTCGCTCCATAAGCTATCGCCACCGTGATGAGCAATATCCGTCCTGCCCTGTGTCCGATGTCGGCTATCGCCACCGATACGAGAGCAAGGATGATGAGGGGGATGATGAAGTTGAGAAACTCGCCAAAAAGGCCATTGATGGTAACAAAAATACGAACCATGCCTTCGGGCAAAAACTGTCCGAAGACGATGCCGAGCACAATGGCGATGATGATGCGAGGGAGCAGACCTATGCGTATCTTTTTCATATTTCGTAGGTTAATGTTTTTTTCTCCCCCAAAGATAGTATTTCTCACTTTTGGAGCAGACTTTTTTGACACAGTATTTATGCTCTCTCGGGCAATTCTCCTGCGAGGAACAGACTCAGGCATCGAGGATTTCGTCCCACAGTATTTGACGACTCTTTCAAGGGGTATAAAAAAGGTTGCCTACCTTGACGAATGAAGTTGTCTAACTTGATTCATCAAGGTAGGCACCTTGATTTAGAAGGTTCTATACCTGTTAAACTCCTTACCTTTGATTACCTTTGGTTCGAACGTTTTATCGAGATGGGACAATGAAAACAATCAGAATACTTTTTGCGACCATCTTCCAAAATGGAGGAGATGCCACAAGAGCCATAGAGATAGCAAAGGCTCTGAGAGATGCCTGCCCGGAAGATCTCGCCTATGAGATCATCTTTTTATCGAGAGGAAGCAGCTTCGAGTCAAAAGCAGAGGGTGAGGGGTTCTCTATATATCATGCCAAGCCGAATCTCGGGGGCATACAGTATCTTGAAGATTTCAAAAGCCGTTTTGGCGAACTCATCGGTGATGTCGGACTGGCAAGGGAAATCCTTCAGGGAGAGATAGAGGCTTACAGAGAGCTTCGTCCTGATATCCTGATCTATGGCTTTTGGCCGATAGGGAGTATTGCTCTGAGGGTGGCTATCCCTGAGACACCGGCCATAGGATTTTTTCCACTGCCTCTCACGGAGGATTTCCTCAAGACCGTCCGATGCTTCCCGAACGAGACACCTCAGTCTCGTCTCCCGAAAGGACTACAAAAAGTAATCTCTGCTTGTCTGCCACTTGCACTCAAAAAGCGTTCTCCTGCACTGAGACACAGTTGCATCCGGAAAGCCGCGGATTCATTGGGATGGGAGGGGTCCCTCTCATCAATATCTTCCACATGCTCGAGTCGGACATGTATCTGGTCAATGACTTTCCGGATTTCTACCCAACCAATTTGTTCGATGACAGAGTCATCTTTACGGGACCTGTATTTTCTCTCCCACAGTCAGCGGAAATAGATGATGTCGAAATATTGAGGATCCTCTCTTCCGTAAAACCAAAACTCCTCTGCACCCTTGGAACTTCGGGCAATAAAGAGGCTCTCTTTGAGGTGATCAAAATGCTCAATCTCAAAGATTGTCCGTGGAGTGCCGTTGTCTTGTGTCCTCCTGCGATATGTGACATCACGGAGGCAAGGCGTATATGTCATAATCCTGATGTCTACCTGACCGATGCCTTTGTCCCGGCTCCGGAAATAAATGCTCGTGTGGATGCCGTCGTATGTCATGGTGGGCAAGGGACACTGCAAACCGCCATACTTAGCGGAACTCCTCTTGTGGGTATGCCGACTCAGCCGGAACAACAAATGAATCTCCTGCATCTTGAGGATTATGGCATGGCTATAAACATCCCTCCTCGTAAATGGGAGGCCAAACGAATATGGGCGTCTGTGAACAAACTATTCTCAGATAGGAAATACAGGGAGGCTGCAATGCGTTTGAGAGAAAGAGCAGAGGAGCTCGACTCGCGAAAGATCATATCGGACACGATCTTGGCGTGTATCCGAAATGCTGTGGAGAGGAGAAAGGAAAAATAAGAAAGGGAAGGAGTGTCTCGTGAGGACCGTCAGCCCTTGTGAGCGCTCAGGATGCCTTCGATCTCGGCATCTTGGGTAGGTACGGGTACGAGATGATAGGTGTTGTAGCCCTTGCAAAGGATAGCAAGATACATCTCAGATACATGTATGCCGTAGTGCCTGCGGAGGATATAGGAGTAGAGGTTTTGCTGGAGGGTATAACGGACAAAGGAGGTATCATACTTATGGGAAAGAGGGCCCAATCCTTTGCAAGAGAAAGGTGTGGAGGTGATGGGGATGAAGTTGCCACAGTATTCGTAACCTATCTTTTCGCTACGCTTCCAGTCTATCATCACGAAGCGACCATGAGGCGATCTGAGGAGACAGTCCATGGTACCTGCCACTCCGTGATCTTCGTCGTAGATGCGCCACTCTGTACGGTAGATACTGTGGGCGTGTAGGAGAGGATGCTTGCAGAGAGACGAAAAGTAGGCCATCTCCGGAGCTATGCTTACACGTGTTTGTTGTCGCACCTCTTTGCCTTCGTAGACAAAGTCGTAAACATCCGAAGTGGGAAGTCCGAGGAACGTACGCTCGATCTGATCGTGCATGAATGTCCCGACTTCGCGAGCTATGGCACCCTTGGCATCCCATTGTTCGAGCAATAGTTCGGGAGAGATCCCGAGCCTCTGTGCCTTACGTCGGGCTGCGGCTTCCGAGTCAAATTCGGGGAAAAATGCCTTGATGACATTGCTGACGGATGTGAGTTGCTCTCCGTTGAAGATATAGGTGTGAGTATCCTCGTGAAAGAAGAGCTCTTTGTCACGAGCGTGAGCATTGGTGATATTATAGTCCTTGTGCGCAGTCATCGGTCGGGTATCTTTTGGAGATAAAAGTCTGTGGGGAAGCGTTCGGACTGCTTATCCGACAATCTGACTGCAAAGTTGCATATTTTTTTCTACAACTTCCCTTAAAAGACCTATATTTGCAGCGAACAATCAATCGCCTGCAGCTGTCAGCAGGCCCGGACATACGTTTGAAACAACCATTCAATCTTTTACAAAATCATTTCATAACGATGCAGTACATCATCATTACTTTTGCTGCTTTCTTTGCGTTGAGACTGGTATCCCTTTCATTCTCCATCCGCAACGAAAAGCGTTTGCTCCGACAGGGAGCGGTACAGTACGGCAAGGGCAACTCTCTGCTACTGACCCTTGCGCACATAGCTTACTACTTCGCAGCTCTGTACGAAGCCCATGTGTCGGGCAAGGTGTTCAACGACATTTCTGCCTGGGGCGTTGCCGTCATGGTGTTTGCCTATGCCATGCTCTTTTATGTCATGTACAAGTTGAGAGACATCTGGACGGTCAAGCTCTATATCGTGCCCAACCAAAGGCTTGAAAAGAGTTTCCTCTTCACCAAAGTACGTCATCCCAACTACTTCCTCAACATCGTTCCCGAACTCATAGGGGTAGCACTCCTCTGCAATGCTTGGTACACCCTCATCATAGGTTTGCCCCTCTACACCTGTCTCTTAGCTGTGCGCATCCGACAAGAAGAGGCTGCGATGAAGCACTTGTGGGAGAGAGCTTGAGAGGTGAGGGTATATAACCATATTTAGGTATTCTTGTGGCTTCAGTACTATATTGCAACTCGGTTGCAGGGGTTATTGCTTACATTTGCCATGTAGGTAATAACCCCTTATTTATTTGATAACACTAAAAAAACATATCGGACCATGAGTTGCAATAGTAACCATAATCACTCGGGCTGTGGCTGTGACTCCACGTGCCATGCAACGAAAGAGAGTCTGTCAAAAAGGGGCGAATACATCCGTCTCTCCATCGCCACAGCAATGCTCATCATCGGTATTGCTTTGGGCCGGAACGGATTTACATGCTGGGGTATATGTTGGTTGCCCAAGATGTGGTACCTTGTGGCTTATTTCCTTGTCGCATCGCCGATATTTGATGCTGCATGGGATCTTTTCAAGAGCGAAAAGTCGGTGTTCAATGAACTCACGCTCATGATCATCGCTACGATAGGCGCATTCTATATAGGGGAGTATCCCGAAGCTGTCACGCTGATGATACTCTACTGTATCGGAGAGATCCTCCAAGGTAAGGCAGTCGAAAAAGCCCGCAACAATATCAGAGACCTCATAGATCTGCGTCCCGATATCGTAAGGGTAGTACGTGCCGGGGCAGAGGTAGAGATACATCCCTCCGAAGTCAGGGTGGGAGAACTCCTGCGCCTGAAAGTGGGCGAGCGCGTCTCCCTTGACGGTACATTGACATCCGGCCATGCTACTCTCGACATGTCCGCACTCACGGGAGAGTCCAAGCCTTGTGATATCCTCGCAGGTCAGACCATCCTCGCAGGCTCCATAGTCCTCGGTACTCCGATAGAGATGGAGGCTTCCCGCCCCTATGCCGAGAGTACGCTTGCCAAGATACTCAAGCTGGTGGAGGAGTCTGTCGAACACAAGTCAAAGACCGAGACTTTCATCCGAAAGTTTGCGCGTATCTATACACCCATCGTTACACTCCTTGCTCTGCTCATCGTACTTGTCCCTTACCTGTGGTCGCTATGGGATACAGCCTTTTTCTATGATTTCCAAGATTGGTTTTACAGAGGACTTGTTTTCCTTGTGACATCATGCCCATGTGCGCTTGTTATAGGTGTGCCGTTGGCGTACTTTGCCGGGATCGGCAATGCCTCCAAGCACGGATTGCTCTTCAAAGGCAGTATCCACCTAGACAAGCTACGCAATATCAGGATCTTTGCTCTCGACAAGACCGGCACAGTGACCAAGGGCAGCTTTGATGTCACAGAAACTCTACTTGCAGAGGGCACGGACGAAAGCGTCTTCCGACTCCTTGTGGCGGTCGAAAGGCATAGCACTCACCCGATTGCTCAGACGATATGCAAGCATTTCGGACTTGACGAAAGTATAAAGGTCGAAGGAGTCGAAGAAGTTGCAGGCCTCGGGCTTAAAGCCCATACAACGTCGGGACAAGCCCTCCTTGTCGGTAGTCCCAAGATGATGAGCCTCCACGGGGTAGAGTTGCCCGAACGCTTCATCACCGATGTCCACACCTTTGTGGTCATTGCCATTGACGGTGTATGGAAAGGGGCAGTCATGCTCGATGATATGTACAAGGAAAATGGATCTCGAGCTCTCTCAGCTCTCCACAAGAGAGGAGTGGCAGATATCATCATCCTTTCCGGAGACAGACAAGAGATTGTGGATGTCGTGGCTGCCAAGGTAGGTGCCGATCGGGGCATAGGCGGACTCCTGCCACAGGATAAGGTGCGTGAGATGCAGGCTCTCATAGACCGAAAAGAAGGTTCGGTGGCTTTTGTGGGAGACGGTCTCAACGATGCTCCCGTCATGGCCATGAGCGACCTCAGCTTTGCCATGGGTGCCATAGGTAGTGATGCAGCCATCGAAGCCGCAGATGTGGTCATCCGGTTCGATGACCTCATGCGACTTCCTGCGGGTATGGATATATCTCGCTTCACACATAGGATTGTCCTACAGAATATTATATTTGCACTGACATTCAAGGTCATCATCATGGTCTTGGCTGCGGTGGGAATAGCTCCCCTCACCCTTGCCATCGTTGCTGACGTGGGGGTATCTCTCCTCGTCGTCCTCAACGCCATGAGAGTACTTAAGTTTAAGGTCGATAACCGATAAAACACCATAGAATCATGTGTGATCCATCTGACAGAAAAAGAGTCCTGAGCGCGGACGAACTCGCAGATCTTTTTGGGCAGGAAGGTGTACGTCCGACGGCTCTGCGCGAACTCATATACACGACCATTGCCCGGTCCGACGAAGCTCTCTCTCTCGGAGATATAGAGATACGTCTGTCCACGGTGGACAAAAGCACTATTTCCCGCACCTTGCACCTCCTTGAGACCGTGGGCGTCATTCACCATATCAATGACGGTTCCGGAGCAGTCAAGTATGCCGTATCTCAGATAGATACGGATGAGCCTCATAATGCGCCTCACGCGCACTTCTACTGCATCCGCTGTGGCAAGACCGTGTGTATCGATCATATACTGCCGCCTCCGATAGAACTCCCCAAGGGCTATACAGCTCAAGCCTTCAACATGATAGTGCGGGGGATCTGTCCCTCATGCAACGGAATCGCCCCTGTCGAGTGATATCCCATAAGATCTGAACGCTCCTCGGTCAAGAGGGATGAAAAAGGTTGTCTAACTTGACGCATCAAGTTAGACAACCTTTTTCAGCAAGTTAGACTCCTTAATTTCGAAGGTTCTATACCTTTCGCTCGAACCGTTGTAGGGAACGATACTGTCCTAAAAAAGTGTGTAAGCCCCATTAGTCCTTAACTTTGAGGTAA
>NZ_JAUMXC010000051.1 GCF_030529325.1 Porphyromonas sp.
CTTACCTCAAAGTTAAGGACTAATGGGGCTTACACACTTTTTTAGGACAGTATCGGTAAAAGAAAACAAAGAACAATGGAGCCTTACACCATCACAAAAGTCGGCATTTATTTCGGAAATGCTATCATCAGAGTCGGGTATTAATGAACTGATTCGAGTATTATTTGGATACCTTTTCGAAGCAAGAACATGCTCTTTTTGGGACACTACCAAGAATCATGATAAGGTTGTTATCCGAAACTCCTCTGTATATCAGTCGGAGACTTTGTACCGCGAATCACGTGAAGAAGGCTCGTTCTTCTTTTTGTCTGTGGATTCCGCTTCTTATTTTCTCTATTCTTTTAGTCCGGACCTCTTCAGGAGTATTGAAAAAGCTATCCAATCTGATTTGTTAAAGTGATAACCCTGATTTGGAGGGGCGTCTGCCTTCTGTGTGGTATTATGCCGAGAGTCTCCTGACGGGAGGGATTGATGCTCTGAGAAAAGTTGATCTCACGGTACTGTGTGGTCGCAATTACGGCAAAAATGGGAATGCTTTTGATCCTGAGAGCTCCCTCTCTAATACTTACTTTTGGGGATTAGGTAGAAGGTGTATGCTGCTGGTTTTGGATGTGGGTATACTTACTTATGGGGATGCCCTGTTTTGTTATTTAAGAGATATATCAGAATGATTTTCAATGCCCTTTTAAATAATAAATGTTTTTGTTTCAGGCGCTTAAAATCCATCATCTGCGTTAAAGAAGTATTTTTTTGATAGATTTTTTTATTTGTGAACAGTGTTCTTGATTTATGCCGAAAAACACATCTTTTAGGTATTGATTGCAATGTGGACATTGCACTAACTTTGTTCCCAGAAATCTTTACTTAATAACCATCTATGAAAAAACTTGACCTGATCATTTATGCATTCTTATGCATTATGGCAACGTCTCTGGGCTCTTGTGTCCAAGATGTAATGGATGAGCCGACACTATCTGTCTCTCATGAGGGAGATTTGCTCATCCCGAGTGAGGGTAAAGAGGTAATCATCCCCATCCTCACCAACCAACCCAACTGGCAGTCGATAAGCAATGCCGACTGGCTTACGTTGAGATCCGCAGGAAATAATCTCCTGGTCGATGTAAAACCCAATACTTCCGTAGTAGAGCGTATCGCTCGCATTGTGGTAGTGGCCGGAGCCAAGAGTGTGGATATCTCTGTACTCCAGTCTTCGGAGGCTGTCCCCACGATAGAGCTTGATCCTCTCTCTCTGGATGCCAAGCGATCTGCCGGGGAGTATCGTGTCTCTGTGCGGAGCAATACGGACGATTGGACGATAGATAAGCCTGCCGAGGCAGACTGGGTGAGACTTTTTGCCCGTCCACGCTACGGCGAAGTCGTCATCTATCTTGATGAAAATAAGAGTAGTACAACTCGCTCTTGCAAGCTCACGTTGCGAAACGGTAACACCATGAAGACTTTTGAGGTGCGTCAGGAGGGGTATCCCTACTTCTTCCTACCTTATATGGTCTGGGGCTCCAACCTCCGCGATGCCGAGGCTTTTGAGGAGGATAGATTCAGCCGTATGACATCTCGTCCGAGACAAGCCAATCCTTTGACCGGTATCAGAGAGATCCCGGACTTTGGATTTTCGACTGTGAGCTCTGCTTTCCAACAAGTGAGGTATGAGTACCTCAATCTCGGGACTTCCTTTTTGTACAAGTCTACCCTGATAGCTTCAGACAAGAGAGTCCTTGAGGGGGCTGACTTCAAAAGATTTTTGGCAGACGAACACTATGTCTCCAAGGAGGGTATCACGTCTACCGAGTCTGTCTCGTACTACGAAAACAAAGAAAAGAAGATCAATCTGCAGGTGAGCACGCCTAAGGACTCTAAGGAGGCTTACTTGATCTTTACCCCCATTGTCGAGCAGGACAAGGCTTACAGTATGCCCGAAAGTCTGCCCCTGGGGTACCCTATCTCCCGTGGCAGTATGAGGGAGGATGTGGAGAGATGGGAGAAGGACAATGGAGGGGAGCTCTCCGATGCCATTTCTGAAGTTTTGGGACAGCCCTTTTATTTTGCTCCTCGTCCGTATTATTCACGTCAGTACCTGTTTGATGCGGACTCAAACAAGAAGTTGGACACTGTATTTTTTACACTGGATCCCGAGTATAGAGGCATGTATAGGTATGGAGGTCTGACCTTTGTTACGAGAGAGTTTGACGCCATCATCCGTGCGGCCGGATTCAAGTATCATTCCTATGACATGCGCAGAGGGGTTTACTTCTATCACAATGAAGATAAGGGGCTTCGTCTGGCTGTCATCCTCATGCGTATGGGTGGTATGGAACTCACAAGGTGTCAGATCAACCTTTTGGGCCAAACAGAATAAGTCTTCACAGTAATATCGATAAAAACTTATAGATATGAATAATATAACCAAAACAGTATGGCGGTTGGCCATCCTGCTTGTCGGTGGTTTTACTTTGTTCGCCTGTACCAAGCAGCAGGCTGAAGAGCTGTCAAGGCTTTCTTTGAGTGAGACCCAACCGATACATTTACCTCATACAGTGTCTGAGACTACGATCTCGGTGACAGCCTCTTCAGGAGCTTGGACGGCTTTCCCTGAAAAAGACTGGATCCGAGTGACCAAAAAAGGCGACAAGCTCGGAGTCAAAGTCTCTGCCAACGCTGATACTCGCCCTCGCAGTGCCAAGGTGCAGGTTTCTCTGGCGGGCATCGTCAAGGAGCTCGAAGTGGTGCAGGAAGGCAGTCCTTTGGAGTTTATAGCTCAGAAAGAGGTTGAGTTTGGACAGTTTGGAGGGAATAAGAGGTTCTTTGTCAATGCCACTTCTGCGGATTGGAGCGTCAGTACCTCGTCTCCTTGGCTTCAGGTGACCCCTAATGTCTACCAAGGTGAGATCGTGGTGCATGCCGATGAGAACACGGATAGGACCGCACGTGTCGGAAGCGTGGAGATCAAGGATATGTCCGGAAAAGTGGTGCACTCCGTTGAGGTCCGACAGAAAGAGATACTGTACCACTTCCTGCCCTATCCCGAAGCCGGTGTCAATGCGGAAGTGATTCGCTTGTTTGAAACAGAGCGTTACAGCAGGCTTGTCAATCAACCTGACATGATCGGAAACTTCAATCACTGGGCATATGAAACGGTAAGTCCCATATTCGACTACATCATGTACGATGTGAAAAATGGCAAGTATGTCGGTGCGACGATCTACGCAAAGAATCGGAATGCTGATCATCTCAAGGGAGAGTCAGGCGCAGAGGTGATCGAGTTTTTGAGGCAGAATGGCTATACAAAACAGCTTGATGTTCTATATTATCATCCTGAAACAGAGTGTGAAGTGTGTATCGTTACGACATCTCGAAATCCCAATATAACGTTTTCGTACTATCCAAAGCAGACTCCGTACACATCTTTTGATAAGCTCCCCATAGGTCTCACTCGCTTTTATCAGTTTAAAGTAGTGGATAGGCCGGATGGCGAAAAAGATTATGTCGTGCTTCAGGAAGGGGAGAGCGCAGATCGCATCTTAGCCTATGAAAAGGAACAGGGATGGAATTTTGTACCACCTTATGATCTGAATGACCCGAAGAATGCCGGAGATGACTATGCCACTCAAGAGAAGAAAAGAGATGAGAGCAGTCGAAAGATAAAGGAACCCCTTTTCTTCGGTGCCAAGAGATCCAATCCCGCGCACTGGCGTGAGTTTTACAATTATCTGGTATTTGAAAAGGATGGACTGTACAAGACCTATGAGCTTCACCGCACATACGAGGAGTATGTCAACGACTATGTCGACCCATCGGATCCTTTCTATGGCTCTTGGAGTCGTCGTGTCTCTGGTACTCAGATGGGCGTATGGAGGCGTACTTTCTCAGATCCGCGTATGTTCATGTATGAGTCCGGAGGTGGACTTTATGTGACAAAAGAGTTTCGTCGACTGCTCGCTGAGGAGGGTTTCTTCTTTGATTCTACATTTGACAGAGGGACAGCCTTTGTGTATTTCAACCCCGAGCGAAAACTTGAGTTGATGTTCAGGTATGGTAAGAATCTTGTCGATGGTGATAACAAACCTCGGGTAGTCGTCATGCAGCTTGTACCCAGAGATCCTGATGCTAAGTACTAACTAAGAATGTTTCAACTAATGAAAAAAAATATATTGCTATCAGTATGCCTTCTGATTACGATCTTGATCTCCTGTAAGACATCCCTTGAGGTCAATGAGCTGGATGCTCTTTCGTTATCAGTGGCGGGGACTGTGCTTGTACCGAGTACAGGCAAAGAGATAAATGTCGATGTGAAGACCGATAAACTTGAATGGTCTTATCTCGGAGGTGCAGACTGGATCAAGATATCCAAGGAGGATAATCGCCTGACTCTAAAAGTGACTCCGAATAAAACCTCTTTAAAGCGTACTGTGCCTATTGTGATTATGGCGGGGGAGTCTTCTCAGAGTTTTTCGATAGAGCAGGAAAGTGGTGATGGTCGGGTCAGCCCTGATAAGAACGAAATCACCGTGGATCAGTGGGAGGATCAGATCACTATATCTGTCGAAAGTGAGGGGACTGAATGGGACGTGATTTGTTCGACATCTGATTGGCTGACATACTCCACCAACCCTCGTAAGAGGGAACTCCGTGTGAACCTTTCAGAGAACAAAGATGTCAAGGAGCGTGTCGCAGTCTTTTATATCCGAACGAAGACAGGTCAAGGCAACTATGAAGTCAAACTGACACAAAGTGGAGCCTTATATTATATCCTGCCTTATCCGGGGTTCAATGAGACTGAAAATGAGGTCAAGGCTTTTGAAGACAAGCGTCGCAGTATGCTCATCGGAAAACCATCGGGTGGTACAAACCCTTTGTTTGGGGGGAACTCCAATGTCTGGACTTATGAGACCAAGAGTAAGGCCTTCGGACAGATTCAGTACATCATCGAGCCTGACGAACGCCTGTATCGTTCAGCTATTGTGTGGGCAAGTGATCCTATGTTTTTCAGAAGAGACCGGGAGATCGACAATACGATAGAATTTCTGCTGAAAAATGGATTTACTCTGCGTCGCAATACTACTTATTACAGCGAAAAACTGGAGTGTACTGCTATGCTTGGTATGACAAATGAGGGGTCTTTTATCATGTATACATTCGAACCCAAACAACCTGCTCCGGCTCCTACATTCGGGAAGTTTCCATGGGGAATCCTCGATGAGCCTCGATGGCGTAACTACACCCGACAAGATATCGAAGCGTGGGAAAAAGCCAATGGAGGGACGTTCGTCATGGAAACCAATGATGGGGAGGAAGTCGCCTTGGCTTATTCGTCCAAGGAACATGGTGGGATGATACGTGTATACAAGGTGAGTCTTGAGGAGGATGAGGTAAGGCCCCTCAAGAATGTCATACATGTCTTTAGCGATACATCTCGTGTGTACTATAAGGTCAAAGGAGCTGTCATGCTTACTCAGGAGTTTGCTCAACTTTCTCGATCGGTGGGGTTTGTCTTCCGTTCGTACATCGAATCCCGGATATTTATGTATGAGCACATTAATCGGGGCTTGTACATGGGGGTATACAGATTCCTTGAAGAAGATACCGAAGATCCTAATGTCTTTTTAGAGTATGCTAAGATGGAGTTCCTACCGATCTCAAACGGCGACAGACCTCAAACCGTAGTAGAGCAGATGTTCGAAGCAAAGCGTCAGGATAAGATGGAGGCCTTTGTTTCTGAGGCATTGTCGCGTGCGTTTTATAAATAAAGGAGGTAATAAAAACAAGATATAAACATGAATTTCAATAAAAGTATATACTGTTTGTGTGCTTTGGCTCTACTGGTCTCCACCGGTTGTAGTCGGGATATAGAGATCTTCGAAGAGCAGATACCCACTCATAACAGTCCCGAGGTCTTCAATGCCGGTCGGACGAGTGGATTTTTTACAGATGTTGTACGAGTGAAGTTTACTCCTGAGTTGGCAAACCGTATAGAGGGTAGTCTGCGCGCTACGACATCAGGGTTGCGTTCGACAGAAGGAGAGATCAACGACTTCTTGCTGGGCATTAAGGCTCTTAAGGTCACAAGGGTCTTCCCTCACGCAGGTAAGTATGAGTCTCGCCAGCGTAAAGCCGGACTTCACTTGTGGTATGATATAAGTATCGATGATAAAAATTCTGACACCCCTCAGATCGCATTGCAGAGAGCCATGAACGTGGTGAGAAGTCTTTCGGGTGTTCAGGTTGCCGAAGAAGTGAGAGTGTTGAAGACGCCCACGACTCGGTATATCATCGAGGAACCCTCTGTAAAGGTTCGGAATATTTCCTCTGTCAGCAGGTTCAATGACCCCGAATTACCAAAGCAGTGGCATTATCACAACAATGGCACTCTCCTCCGATCCAAAGCCGGTGCCGATATAAACCTTTTTGAGGCTTGGAAGATAGAGACAGGTAAGCCCAATGTCATCGTGGGCATTACCGATGGTGGTATAGATTATCTGCATGAAGATTTGCATGATAATATGTATGTCAATGAGCAGGAGTTGAACGGTGAAGAGGGCATCGATGATGATCAGAACGGTTTTGTAGATGATGTCTACGGGTACAACTTTGTGCTTGACTCAGGTGATATTTCTTTCCACGAGCATGGCACTCATGTCGCAGGTACCGTTGCAGCTCGCAACAACAACGGTGTTGGAGTGGCAGGAGTAGCAGGAGGTGATGGCTCTCAGGGATCTGGAGTGAAGTTGATGTCGTGTCAGATGTTTCACCAAAATGAAGAGGGACGTACTCTCTCCAGCGGCGGTGCTCGTGCTATCGTCTATGCCGCCAACAATGGAGCGGTGATCAGTCAGAACTCATGGGGGTATGTCGATAATGGCTTGCCACAGTCCCTTCAGCAGTCAGATAGAGAGGCGATCGACTACTTCATCCGCTATGCCGGATGTGATGAGCAGGGCAACCAGCGTCCTGACTCGCCCATGAGGGGGGGAGTAGTGATATTTGCCGCAGGCAACGACGGCAAGGATATCATCTCTTATCCCGGAGCGTATGCCGAAGTGGTCTCTGTATCCTCAATGGCTCCGGACTTTACTGCTGCTTACTACAGCAATAGAGGCAACTGGGTATCCATCATGGCACCGGGAGGTAGCCTCTTCTACTCAAAAGGAGAGATCTTGAGCACACTGCCTGATAATAGGTACGGATACATGCAGGGTACGTCTATGGCTTGCCCACATGTCTCAGGTATAGCTGCGCTTATTGTGTCCAAGTACGGAGGTCCCGGCTTCACCAATGAAGAACTCAAGCGCAGATTGAAAACTGCCGTCCTCCCCTATGATATAGATGAGCGCAATCCGGACTACAAAAAGAGGCTCGGTGCCGGCTATATAGATGCTGCCCGTGCCCTTGCCTCCCCTGAGGGAAACAAAGCTCCTGAGGGAGTCGGGGAAATAGCTTCCGAAGCGACTTTTACAGGTATAGAGTTGAGTTGGGATGTGTCTCGAGACGAAAACGACGGTACAGCGTACAGCTACAATCTGTACTACAGTTCTGTTGAGATTGATGAGACCAATTACAAGAAAGCTCTCAAGATTGATGTCATCGGCTCACGAGAGGTCGGGCAGAAGGTCCGATACACCCACAAAGGCCTACGCCCCAGTACTAAATACTACTATGCCGTAGAGGCGTTGGATAGATGGGGTGCACAGAGCAGCTCGATTGCTTTTGCAGCTGTGACTACTTTGAATAATTCAGCTCCTGTCCTTACCCTTAAGGATGAGTCTACTATCCGTATCACAGGAAATGAGCAGGCTACTTGCAAGATCCTTGTGTCAGAACCGGAGGGGCAAGACTGGACTTATGCTATCGAGGGTGAAGGCTACGATGTCAAGCATAGGGTTTCAGGTAAGGGTGAGATCGAACTCACGTTCAGGGTCTCCAGACCTTCGGGTAAGTACAAGCTCTCTCTGGGAGTCACCGATGCTCTTGGTCTGACATCATACATCTATGTCCCTTTTGAATTTTATCAAAATCATGCTCCTCGCGTCCTCAGACCTCTCGACAAGGCTGTCGTATCCAAAGGAAAAGTCAAAGTGTTTGACCTGACTCAATATTTTGGAGATGATGATAAGGACGAACTCACATATACCATAGATGTACTCAATCCGGACATCGTCTCGGCCGGAATCTCCAATGGAAAGTTGTCTGTGACTCCACGCAGTACCGGCGTTGCCGGTCTTAGTATCACCGCTACCGATCCCATGGGCTTGGCTGTCAAAGTTGGGATGACCATACAGGTGGTACCTGAGGGGGTGGTACAGATGGTATATCCGACACTTGTCAAGGATGAGCTCAATGTCCGCATCACAGATGGGGTCGGGCGTGTCTATGTCACGATACTTACACCTTCTGGTCGCCCTATCGTCGCAGAGCAGACTTTCACCCTCGATAAAGAACCTCTTATCAAGCTTGATGTCTCGAACCTTTCTTCAGGCAACTATGTCCTTTTGGTGGAGAGCAAGGACGAACGTTTCACACAGTCATTTATTAAACGCTGATTATGATAAAGACATTCAATAGACTATTCACGATATTTGCGCTATTCAGTGGAGTTGCATCCGTAGCAGCACACGCTCAGGACAATAACCCAATCTTGAACTTCGGCACCGATGTCCGATCTGCCGGGATGGGCGACGTCATCTTCCCTCACTCGGGGGCACCGCTTCTACACTCCAACCCTTCACTGATCTTTATGCAGAAAGATCGTGATCTCCATGTCGGGTATTCTTTCGGAGCTACTCATAAGGGGACAACCCAAGGACAGATCCAGACCTACCATGCCACATCCATAGGTTATCGTCTTGGCGGAAGACATGCTCTTTTTGGAGGAGCGAGGTATTGGAGGGGCCCCAAGACTATTTACCTCAATAACATGGGTGCAAAAATGGGTGAAGTCTATCCTGCCGATGCGACGTTGGATCTGGGATACACCTTCAAGGTATGCTCTCACTTCTCAGTGTACTCCTCTTTGACTTATCTCAATACATATAGCTCTCGTACAGGTCATGCATTTGCGATGAGCCTGGGTGCCAACTACAATGCTGTCCTCACGGGTGTGAAGTCCGGAGTCTATGGTGTGAGTATCTCTCTATCCAATATAGGTACGGATATCACTTATCCAAGGGATAAAGGCAGCCGCAGTCAGTTGCCATCCCTCTTTGGGGTATCTTCGGCTATGACCATGGGGGTGTTGGGAGACCATCTCCTCACTTTCGGTGCAGCCTATGGGTATCGATTTTTACCCTCTGTGGCACGACTCCATACTGTTGGAGGAGGCATAGAGTATGCTATGCCCGACATCGTTTCTTTACGCGTCGGGGGACAGTATGAGCCCGGCAACAGTCATATGACATTGGGGCTCGGTCGCAAGTTTGGTGCTTTTGGCATCGATTTGGCATACACCATGGGTATGTACCCGGAGTTCAACCTGCTACGTGCAGGGTTTACGCTGTCTATCTGATATTCTAACTATAAACGAAACAATCTATGAGATTATATAATTTTTTCAGGCTCTTGAGTATCACTGCCTTTATCCTTTCCCTGTCTACATCATGTGGTAAGACACGTCCCGATGACCCGAATCTTTCACCGGAGCCGGGGACTATAACCCCGAGTCCTTCTCCTGGTGAAGACTCAAACAGCGATGAGTCCAAGGTCGATCCATCTACAGGTCTTGAGGTGAAGACCATTACTTTTGATGTCAGTGCCTACGATACGTTCGTGTACTTCTCATTCAAGAACGGACTCGTATATATTTCGGACGAACAAAGTAAGGATCTCCTCAACTGGGATATGGCTTTTCACCGTGCAGATATCCGTACCAATAGTGGTGAAAGTTCTGCTATCGGTGCTAAAGGTGGAGCTTATGAAACTCCTGCGACGGTCTTGTCCGAAAAGGTCGACATCCCTGCTGCCGATAAGTTTGAGACCGATATCCCTTATGTCATAGCAGTCTCACATACCGACGAAGCCGGTGTGCGCCAGGCTTATCGCCCCGTCAGTCCGGTGCTGACGACCAAGACCGTGCCTGTCTTGGACAAGGATGGTAATCCTGTCAGGGGGGCAAATGGGTTCATCAAATATAATATCATCCGCAGAGGAGCCATCGTCATGGACCTGAGCCAGATGCCTCCCGTGATGGAGCTCTCTCGAAAAGTCTATCTGATACGTACTCCTGACGGACAGTATGCCAAAGTCAAGATCACGAAGTACAGCCGCAAGCCCAATACCCCGATGGGGGATCCCGGTCGTCTCCTACGAATGGATTACGTCTACCCGATAAAATAAACACAGAGCATAGCTCCTGTGGGTAAAAATAAGCCTTGTATGCTCGGACATGGATGTGCTTCTGGGGGCAAGTGCTCCCAAATACGATAATTTCAGATCTTTTTGGAATCTTTCTTTTTGAGAAACAGTGTCGTGAGTTGTGCTTACGACACTGTTTTTTTGTCTCAAGAAAAAAGGTTGTCTAAGGTTCAAAATCAAGTTGTCTAACTTGATGAATCGATATGTCTAACTTGATACATCAAGTTAGACAACCTTTTTGTCCTTTTGTTCTGATCTCTTATTGAGGGAGTTGGCGCGGCTGAAAATATTTGCATATCCATCGGGTATTGACCTCTCTCGTTGATTTTATAGTCTAAGCACTATAGGGCTCAATATCAGATGGTTGGTGTTATAAAGAACCCTCGCGTATGGACACGGTAGGGCCGATGATTTTCTTGCCGGAGTATGGTTCGCTCTTTTTACTATTTGTTTATTGTAAATGTAATTATTATGTTTGCAATAAAGTCTTTTGTGGCTTATGAAGAAAGATGGAATAATGAATCCCTTTGTGGTCGGCCGATATGTTTCGGATACCTATTTTTGTGACCGTGAGACTGAGACTGCATTTTTGCTAAAGCAGATTGAGAACGGTCGCAACGTGGCGATGATCTCTCCCAGACGTATGGGAAAGACAGGTTTGATACGGCATTGTTTTGCTCAGGATAGAGTCCTCGAGTCTTATCATACGTTCTTCATTGACCTATATGCTACGACATCGTTGGCTGAGTTGGTCTATCTGCTGGGAAAAACCATTTATGAAGAGCTGAGGCCCAAAAAGACCGCATGGGCAGAGAAGTTTTTTCACATTATAAGTTCTTTGCGTGTGGGGTTCAAGTTGGATCCACTCTCCGGCCAACCGACATTTGATATAGGACTGGGAGATATACATACGCCACAGGCGACTCTCGATGAGATATTTGAGTATTTGGAGTCCGCCGATAGACCTTGCGTGGTTGCCATCGATGAATTTCAGCAGGTAGGAGAATATGAGGATAAGAGTGTCGAAGCTCTCTTACGTACCAAGATACAGCAGTGCAAGCAGACAATTTTCATCTTTGCCGGTAGTAAACGGCATCTTATGAGCAACATGTTCAACTCTCCTGCCAAGCCTTTTTATCAAAGTGCCATAAGTATCGGACTTGATTCCATACCCGTGGATGTGTATGTAGACTTTGCTGCACGAATGTTTGAGATGAGAGGTAAGAGGGTTGACTCTGAGCTTGTCCGAGAGGTCTATCGGTTGTTTGAGGGTTGTACATGGTTTGTGCAGATGATGATGAACGAACTTTTTGCCCTTACCGCCGATGGTGCCACCTGTGGAATGGATAAGTTGCCGATTGCACGCGAAAATATCATTCAGGTGCAGAGGCACAGTTACAAAGAGCTCCTCTTGAGACTTGCTTCAAGGCAGAAGCTACTGCTTCAGTCCGTTGCACGCGAGGGGCGGGTGAGGGGTATAACCTCGGGTCCTTTCATCAAAAAGTACAATTTGTCATCTGCCAGCTCGGTACAAGCGGCACTCAAGCCATTGTTGAAGTATGACTTTGTGACTCAGGATGGTGAAGAGTATCGGGTATATGATTATTTCTTTGCAGAGTGGCTTGTGAAGGAGTATTGATGTCGTATCACTGATAATATATATCGTAGATATGGAAAGCTCCAACATCGGTATCATAAGTGACTTCATCACTCATCTCAGATATGAGAGGGCAGCATCTGCACATACCCTTAAGGCTTATCAGGGAGACATTGAGAAGTGGCTGAAGATACAGGGCGTCGATCATAAGGATAATGACAAGGTGATGACTTATGTCAAGCAGGTGGATAAGAGAACTGCCCGCAAGAGTGTGTTGATGTTTGCTGACGGGGGAGATTCCCCACGTACGATCCATCGGAGGATGAGTGCTATCCGCTCCCTATATGACTATTTGCTAAAGTTGGGGGAAGTGTCATTCAACCCTTTTACGGCAGTTCAACCACCCAAAAGTAGAAAGACCCTTCCTCCATTTGTGGATGCCAATACCCTTTCCTCTCACATCGAGACTCTCTATCGGGATTTTGAGGAAAGTGTCGATGGAGATGCAGATGAGAGTTGGCGTATGCTTGAAGATGCATTTATTACAGACCTCTTATTTCAGACCGGGATGAGGCGTGCCGAACTTCTCTCTCTTGCCCTCTCTGACATAGATATGGAGCGGGGACAACTGAAAGTTTTGGGGAAGAGGAAAAAAGAGAGAATTATACCATTTGGCACTTTGCTTCTTGAGAAAATAAAGTTATATTTGCGCTATAGAGATGACCGGAATCCGACGACAGATCTCCTCATAATCAACACTAAAGGAACTCCCGTCAGAGAAAAGTATATATATGATGTGGTGCGTCGGGCACTTGCACCTTTGGAGCACTATACAAAAAAAAGTCCCCACGTGTTGAGACACAGTTTTGCATCTGCCCTCCTCAACGACGGAGCCGACCTTATGAATGTGAGAGAACTGTTGGGACATGAGTCGATTTCGACTACCGCGATCTATACACACACCACGTTTGAGGAACTCAAGCGAATGTATAACGCTCATCCAAGAGCACAAAAAAAAGAGTCAAAATCATGAAGCTAAGAGTACAACACATCAATTTTGAAGCGACTGAAAAGCTCATTCAGTATACAGAGAAAAAAGTAGGCAAGTTAGAGAAGTTTTATGCTGATATCATCAATGCTGAAGTGCTCCTTAGTGTAGAGAAACCTGAAACCAATAACAACAAATCTGCGAAAGTGACCTTGATGGTCAAGGATGATACCTTATTTGCCGAAAAAAACGCAGATACCTTTGAAGAGGCTGTGAATCACGCATGTGAAGCCTTGGAGAAGCAGTTGAGCAAATATAAAGAGAAACTAAAGGGGAAATAAATAATCCGAAACATTTGCAGATTAAAAATTAATCCTTAACTTTGCAACCGATTCGCCTCTTTAATCCATTGGTGAAGGTTGGCGGATCGGTTGTTATTAGACAATGTAAATGATGCCTCTTTAGCTCAGTTGGCCAGAGCACGTGATTTGTAATCTCGGGGTCGTT
>NZ_JAUMXC010000007.1 GCF_030529325.1 Porphyromonas sp.
ATACGGTTAGGAGTTAAGATATTAGGAGCTGTTTCCTCAAAAACACCATTCTTTGCCAAATCCACAAGAGCCTTACCAGCTCTTTGTCCGGGAGCAAATCGAACAGGAAGAAGATCTTTGGGGACTTTAATCTTACCGTCTGGACCGGTTACAAACTCATGATTAGGATCTGTAACTCCAGGAATACCCTTAACCTTAACTCCATCTTGAACCTTATTTCCGTCTTTATCAAAAACTTGGAATGACACCGATCCATCTGTAGGATCAACATACTCTCTCAACTTACCATTGAAGAATACAGGAAGGACATTAGGTCGTCCAATTTCAACAGCCTGACCCGGCTCACCATCTTTGCCATCCTTTCCATCGCTACCCTTAGGCCCTCTCAAGTAATCCCAAAAATCATTCTGAGTTACTCTACTACATATCCACGGCTTAGTTGGGTCATGTGGATTCATTACCTGATTTACTGGATCGCCACAATTTTCTTCAACTTGCTTCTTCCAAAGCTCATAAGCACTCTTACCGTTAACACCGTTAAGACCATTCTTACCATCCTTACCTGCAAGGAATCTCCAGAAGTCCTGTTCAGAGTTTTCATTTGGATTCCACATTTCTGTAGGATTGTGTGGATTAGGGACATTGCCCGGCTCGATGTACTTTTTCCAGATTTCGTACGCGCTCAAGCCATTTACGCCATCTTTACCGTTGTCACCCTTGTCGCCCTTTTCACCCTTATCTCCCTTGAGATATCTGAAGAAATCAGCTGTAGACACTTCATTAGTTGGCCAGCCTGTTATAGAACCGTCAAGGACACCCTTCTTCCAGATTTCGTATGCACTTGCACCATCCATACCACGTAGGTATCTGAGGAAGTCTTCCATACCCTTTTCATCGCAAGGCCAGTTTTCTGTAGGCTTGTGTGGGTTCTTCATAGGATCGGCAGTACCACATCTCTTTTCGAGTTCCTCTTTCCAAAGTTCGTAAGCACTCTTACCGTCTACACCGGGGTTACCCTTTTCTCCCTTAGCACCTGTCAGATATACAAAGAAATCTTTCATTGTATTTTTATTTGCAGGCCATTTTTGACCGGGGTTATGAGGATCCTCCACATCACCTGATGATATATATTGATACCATACTTCATAAGCATTGAGACCGTTGAGACCGTCGACACCGTCTTTGCCGTCCTTACCGTCTTTACCCTTGAGATATCTGAAGAAGTCAGTCTCACCGACTTGATCCTTAGGCCACTTTATAGTACCATCAAGTACTTTTTCCTTCCATAGAGCATATGCACTCTGACCATCAACACCTCTCAGATACTTATAGAAATCTTCCATGGTGTTCTTGTCGCAAGGCCATGGCTGTGAAGGATTGTGAGGATTCATGATCTGGTCTGCAGTACCACACTTGTCAGCGAGGTCTTTTTTCCATAGATCATATGCACTCATACCATCCTTACCGTCCTGTCCATCTTTTCCGTCCTTACCTGCAAGGAACATCCAGAAATCCTTTTCAGTATTTCTATTTGGATTCCATTTCTTACCCGGGTTATGAGGATCATCGGCATTGCCTGTAGAGATGAACTCCTTCCACACCTCATATGCAGACTTGCCATCCTTGCCGTCTACACCATTCTTGCCATCTTTTCCGTCCTTACCTTTGAGGAATCGGAAAAAGTCATTGATATCGACTTCGCCCTTAGGCCAATCGATAGTACCGTTATTTACATTTTCCTTCCACACATCATACGCAGAAAGCCCCGGGTCTCCCTTTGGTCCCTTGGGTACTGTGATGTCTACGTTTGCCCCTATGCCTGTACAGGAATAAAGCAAAGCAACCAAAACCAGAAATACTCCGGTCGATAGAATTTTCTTTACCATTTAATTAAGATGAGTTGTGATAAAATTAGTTGTAATTCGTATTCCTTAGTTGTCTTGTACTCTTTTGATCCGATCCGGTATTTTTTCTCGAATCACAAGAATTCAAATTGCAGTAGATAAATTCTTATTTTTTCTCAAAGCGTCCCTTCAATTATTCAAACTATTGGATTTGAAATAAAATCAATCTTCTCTTTGTTGTAAAAAATCATGGAATACGGAACTTGCGTCTCCCATGGCAATCATTTATCATTTTATTTTTAATCGAGGCAAAGTTATGCATATTCTTTGATAAGCAACACAACCGCATGGTTAAATAGTGCAAATTAACATCATAAAAACATTCATTTAATATAAAAAACAACACTTCAAACAACACCAAAACGAAGCCAAAAGTCTAATTATCAATAAAATAAAATACACTTTCACTTTCACAACCAAATCTTCAGATAAACCTTGCCGAAGGAGAAAATGAAGACTTTTTTACAAAGGAGAATATCTCATGCCGCAGCACCGGATTTATAAACCAATAATCCTTAGGGTAGAATCAAGTAAAGAAAAAGAGACATAACACGCTGATTATATGCCCCTAACATAACGAATCAATATAACTCCCTTGATAAATAAAGTATCTGACGTGATAAATCACAAGACAGCCCCTTTTTAACACCTTCAGAAAAGATATGATCATGAATGAATAGACATCAAAAGAACTTAAGATAAAAACGGATCGCCCCTATAAAAAAAAGGATCGGAAAATATCCCCTTGCACCTTGATCGCTTAGAAAGAAAACAAACAGCTGCCCCCAAAAGGAGATCAATCGTCCCACACGCAGAAAGAGAATTGGCATATAAAAAAGAGTCGCCCGAGAGAAAGTCTCTCAGACGACCCTTTTTTTATTAATTAAATCGGCATCTACATTGGCGATACTATATACCAAATATTTTTCTTGTTCTTTTTGCTAACGCTTGGACGGCCTATCAAGCAAATCAAGGTTTGATGACTTTGAGTTTGACCAAGCCGATCTTGTTGCCTGTCGATCTGATGATACGAAAGAGAAAGTGAGGAGGGTAATGTATCTCTTCGCCTCGTTTTGGAAAACCTTGATAGAAGTCTATGAGCAAACCCGATATGGTCTTGTACTCATCGGACAAAGGGAGTTCGAGTTCTTCAAAAACCTCATTGACCTGATCGACCTCAGCACGTCCCGAGAGGATGTATTCATCCTCACTCAGCTTTCGCATTACCACAGACTTGATATCATGCTCATCCTCAATCTCACCAAAGATCTCTTCGACGATATCCTCCAGTGTGACGATACCTGCAGTCCCGCCAAGCTCATCGACTACAATGGCAATACTCTTTTTCTTCTGCATCAAGAGACGCATCACCTTGTCTGCCGCCTGTGTCTCAGGGACGTATATGGTAGGATTGATGTGCTGTTGCCAATGGTCGGCATTCTTGAACATCTCGATGGCATGAATATACCCGACCAAGTCGTCTATGGTATCCTTGTAGACAAGGATCTTGGAGTAACCGGTAGAGTCAAAGATCTCGATAAGTTCGTCCTTTGTGGTGTCGATGTTGACAGCTGTTATCTCATTACGAGGGACGAGGCAGTCCCTCACCTTCACATCCGGAAAGTCAAGAGCATTTTGGAGTATCTTTACCTCATTGTTCAGAGAAGGTTGGTCTCCCTGAGCATTTGACTCTATATAGTTGTCGAGATCAAGACGTCCGAGACGAACATCCTTTTCGTCCAGATCTTTGATTCTGAAGAGCTTGAAAAGGATCTTACTCAACCACGACGAAAATAAAGCTATGGGATAAAGTAAGATATAAAGCAGAAAGAGAGGTAGCGCAAAGTTGCGTAACTGCCAATTGGGATTCAGCTTGGATACAGCCTTGGGGATAAACTCAGCTACGATGAGTATAAGGATCGTCGACACAAGCGTCTGAGCGAAGACGACCATGAAGTCATTGGAGATAAAATCATGAAAATATGGCTCGAGCAAAAGAGCCATGAGAAGACCATAGATGACGAGGGCAATGTTGTTACCGACGAGCATCGTTGTGATAAACAAGTCGGGGCGATCGAAGAAAATCGCGAGCATCCTTGAGTAAAAACGCCCGTGAGACTTTTCCAACTCTATACGAAGTCTGTCTGCTGAGACAAAGGCTATCTCGCTGGCACTGAAAAATGCTGAAAACATCAGCACTACTATGATCCAAAAGTATATCATCGTGTTCTCTTTAGTCGGAAGTATCGCATCTTTTATCTCAAACTTGGATCAAGCGTCTCACTGATAGCAATACTATCTGCCTTGATAGAATCCTTGGGAAGAGTCGGAGACGTAGCATCCTTGTCCACATCCATATGACCGGACGAAGTAAAGATCATATAGCTTGTCATGTCCTGGTTACTCTTGAAACCATACTTCCCTCTCAACTCCTGCCCCTCGGATCGTATGATACGCACAGAGTCATGAGAGTAGACCTCTTCTCTCTCCTGATTCCAAAACAGGGAGTTGGAGAAAAACTTTTGCCCCTCTCTATTCATGACTTCCACATTACCCATGAGGTGCCACAACTTCTTGGCTTCATAATAGTAGGCAGAGTCAGCCTTTACCGTAGCTTGTGCATTGAAGAGGGTATCAAACTGCTCAAGGTATATACCTTCGGGAAAGCGCCACTTCTTTTCGGGCTGATCATAAGTGTACCAAAGCTCTGCAACGAGCTTATACTTTGTCACCCCGGAGTCCGAGACAAGGGTCTCTACCCCTCTTGTCATGGTCGTGAAGACAAGAGTGTCTACTTCACTTTTGACGGTGTCTCCTTTACCCGGACCACAGGCCGTTGCCGACCAGATAATATATAGAAAGACACCGACACACCCCCAAAAGGTGGGGCGTGTCAGTGTCTTTGTACTGTTTTTTTCCTGTTTATGACTGTCTTCTATATCCACGGAATGTAGAGATTAGTTGGTCACACGGATAGTTGTAGTCTCTCCGATCCAACCTCCGACAGTGAACGACTGGCCTTCCGAAAGATCAGGGTGCAAGAATACATCTTCCTTACGTGGGAAGTGACGAGAGTAAGTATTTATGAGCTTGTTGGCATCATCCGCGATAGATGGGTCTATAGCCTTTGCTCTCACACACTTATCTACCACAAGACAGTAAACTATCTGCTGCATGATAGCATCATTAGGATACACCGAAGATGCTGTAGCTGCATACATACTTGCAATGAGGATCATAGGCTTACCAAAGTTGGGGCGCTCTTCCATAGCCTTGAGACAGTGTTGCCTTGCTTTGTTGTACTGTCTTTGTTCGTAAGCTATTGTTGCCATTGCATAGTGTGCTTCACCCTTTACTTCAGCATCTGTGCTGAGTTTGAGAGCTTCTTCATAGAACTTCGAAGCTCTGTCAAACTGCTTTTGCATGATTGCCTGACGAGCGATACCGATAGCACCCTCAGCTGTCGGAGTGATTGCATATAGGTATTCAGCAGCCTTGAAGTACACAGGGCTATCATCACATCTCAAACGGCGTAGCATTGTGATGATCATTTCGAGGTATTCCTTGTTTTCCTTATTTTCATCAAGTTTAGGGCCGAATACTTCTGCGACTGTCTCACAGCTTGCAGCTCCACTTGCAGCAAAGTTGGTATCTGTACCATTCTTACACTGTATGTAGAATGAAGCCACATCTTCATTTTCCGCATCTCTGGCAGCCTTGAGACCTTCATCCAAGTATCCTGCCACAGCCATGTAGTCTGAGATGTATTGAGATTTCAAGTTTGGGTCTCTCATCATTCTCTGCATTGAAGAATAAGCAAAGAGGGAAAGAGCCAAAGGATCTGTCGCACCCTTCTTCTCATCCACTGCGGGTTTAAGCCAAGAGTAAAGGAGGTTGAAGTCAGTCTTGTTACCCTTAACTCTCATATAGTCGTCAGCCTTTGCTGCCAATATGTAGTCGGTACCGGTACCGGGATCATTGCCAAAGTACTTGATACGGCTGTCATACATCCCCATAAGTTCGTTGAAGTATGTTTCCTTTTCTTCCGGAGTCTTTGCATTATCGATCATCCAGTTCAAGATCTTTGCACCGACGATGTAGATATCCTTGGTTTCGCCCGGACATAGACTGTATGCTTTCTTCCAAAACTCGTACGCATCGACATAGTTTTGGCTCTTTGCATGCGTCTTGAAGAACATAATGTTGCGACGGCATTCGATACTGTCGTTGCCGGCTGTAGCCGGATTCTGTGCAAAGGCAGCCACACTCATGAAGAGGGCTACTGCCACCATGATCATTCTTTTCATTGTGATTATTCCCTTTAGGTTGTTTGTTTCGTTTTGATTTAGTATATCCTCAGCTTCTTGAACCACGTTTCACTGAAGTTGATGCTGAGAGAGAGTCTCACCATATCCTCTGAAAAGACATTGTTGCCACCCGAAGGAAGTCCCTTGATATACTCGAGAGACAAGTTGACATACGAAGTACGCTCATTGTATGGAGACACCGGGAGCCCGATACCGAGGGCTGCGCCCACTCTGTCTACCTTCCCCACTATGGGTAGGTCGGTGTACGAGGTTTCATAATTGACACCGCCACGGTAGATGATCTTGTCCGCATAGTCTCTCGAGAATCTGTCTTTAGAGTACTCTGCACCCAAGGAGACCTTGTACGAGTCCTTCAGCATAAGTTTATCATTTGCGAAGATATTGGGGACACTTCCCCATCTTGTCATTTGGACGTCACTTGCGAGCAAAAGTTTATTGCCTTTGTTCCAAGACACCCCAAAACCGGCCTTTAGAGGGAGCTCAGTATCCGGTTTCAATTCTTTTTTTATGATCTCGGGCTGTATGGCAGCTCCTGCATTTTTGTTTTCGACGAGAGTGAGTTCCGGACTCATTTTCGCGGCAGGAGAAAACGTAGCACCAAGGACGATGTAGTTCTCGTCACCATATGTCAGCTTATACTGTGCTCCGAAATCAAAAGAAAGTGCAGAGACGCGTATATCGCTTGACTTCAAAGTCCGGTTGAACAGTGTCGAACTTGGAGTCGTCTGAGATGTGTGAGTGATAGCCCCAAACGTATAGCGAACATTTGCACCCAACGAAAGCCCTCCGAAGACCTTCGCTCCCAATCCCCCATAGAGAGATTGTATAGAGCCGGTACCCTTGAACGTCTGCTGGAACATCTCTCCGGGTCTCTCGCTATTTTCGATGCGGATAAGATTTTTCAATCCGTAACCGGCTGTCGAAAACGGCACAATACCCGTGCTGAATATCAGACGATCCTTGTACAGCGAAAACTGCATGGCAAGATAGTCAAGATTACCAAGAATGGCACTCTTGGATACCTTTCCATCGCCATAACGAGACCAATTGGCACTCACCCCGATATCCATAATGAACGAAAGTGAGTCCGATGCTGCATAGGCGGCAGGGTTTGCAAAGTTGACAATCTTGTCGCTCTGCACTCCGATAGCCGCTCCTCCCATACCCTTCAGTGCCGTAGACACGGGAGTATTGAGGAGTCCGTACCCGAATCTCGAATAAGGGGAGGATGTGACATCCTGCCCTTCAGCCATGATCGGGAAGAGCGCGAGAGTTGCAGCCACAAGAGCCGACTTTACTATCGCATATATATTATTGTATGACATAACTTCAATTGTTAAATGCTCATCAAATAGTGCACCAATAGTATAATGTCACTATTCAAAATACAAAGATGACATTTTTTGCCCTTTTAGCAAAATATATGGGGTATTATGCCGTTAAAAAATTTCAATCTTGCCGATATGTAGAGACTTATCCTCCCAAAAATCTCGCGAAAGACACAGACAGACATGATCATACCACAATACAGCGGGTATCACCACAAATCAGGAAAGCCTCGACAATATCATCTATTGAAAGCAAGAGGAGGACGAAACTTTGATTTTCGTCCTCCTCATATACAGCAATCTTACAAGCTGTAGTTAGGGCTCATTACAGTCATAATTGTCAAACTTATATCCATCCTTCTGTGGACAAGCCCGAGCCGATCGTTTTTCCGTGAAACAGTCCGGAAGTATTCCCGTGAGTTTATTCCACCTAAGATCAATTCCTCCTCTGGAAGTGAGATTACAAATATTGGGAGGTATGCTTCCTGTAAGGTCGTTATTTTGTAAGTATAAAAAGAGCGCCTCATTTATGTCGCCGAGATCTTTAGGAATTGGACCTGTCAAGGAATTGTTCTGAAGTTTTATGAATCTTGCTCCAACCAAAATCGAAAAGCCTTCAGGAATAGTCCCTTTGAGGTTATTATCAGGTAAGGTGATTCTGTATATTCCCCCATTCAGATCATCCCCGGCTCTTACTGACACACCATACCATTCGGAGATAGGTTTGTCTGAAAGCCAATTCGTATTATTCTTCCAATTTTCTCCTCCTGTCGAGTGATAAAACTTGATGAGATATGCCCTTTGATCCTCTGCAAGATTGCTCTTCTCTTGGGCAAATTTTACGGTAAGGAGCGAACGCCCCTTGTACAGAAAGTGAAGCGTACGCCCCCGCTCTCTTGCTATATGATTTATTGAGCAGGAGACGTTTAACTTATTCCCATCTACAAGCTCAAATTTAAATGCACTAACAGGGTTGTAAGGGTGTGCTTCGATCTCGATATCTCGATTAGTCTCAAAAGGCAGTATTTGCACTCCACCCAAGTAGTGGAAGACTTTAGGCTCCTCTGTCAGCCTCACATAAGCCTTGGGCGCTTGGGAGATTTCTATTTGGGCACGAATCTCATTTGCTTCAAGGATAACAACACCTTTTCGCTCTATTTCCATGAGATTTTTGTCTGCCTGCACAGTAAGTCCGGTCTCGGACTTTGTGATTGTTATCCAGTCCGGCTTTTCCAAGACCGCCCATGCTTTCGCATTTGTGTCTATTTTTACATCCACGGGATCATTAACATCATCAAACTCTATCTTTTTGACCTCCGTTTCAAAGTAATAATCCATAGGCCTTGCAGCTTGCTCTATGCTTACACTGCGCTTCAGATCCCCATTGACAAAGACGATCTCACCCAGCCTCGCCTCTTCTCCATCGTTTCGGAAAACGATGATCAGAGCTGTACCATCATCAACCTTTTTCACGTAAATCCAATCGGGCAATCCCTGCCAACTCCAAAATTCAGATGAAGACTTTATCACTATAGACTTACTCTCTCTTTTCGACATCATTGGTTCGGTTCCCTTTCGAATGAAGACTTTATCACTATAGACTTACTCTCCCCGTCTGAGACGAAGGATAGTTTATCAATAGACACTTCTAACATATCTGCATCCTCACTTTTGCGATTACATGAGATAATGAGGATCATAAGAATGAGTCCGATTATTCGCGCTCTGTTCATGGATATAAATGTTTTTTTCATCGCCTGCCTGTACCCTGGAGACAGACAGTTGATCAGTGATACATATGACTTCGATCTCCGGTCAATCAGTTTTTGGACGGGGTGAAAATTACCAGGTCCGTACAAATTACTCTTTTCATGATTTAGTTTACATTTCAATGGTTCTTCTGCAAGTATTAAAGCCGTGTGTGCCTTTCACGAACACCGAACAATGCAAACTTTTCTATAATCATGCCTGACAATTTATAAATAAAAAACATAACAAGAAAGCAATCGGAGAAAAACATCGTTGTTCAAGCTCAGGTATCAAGAGCAAAATTAGGGCAACAGGTCGATTCAGCTATTCACGAAAAGAAAGAAAAAGAGAAAAATCAAAGTTTCATCCTCCTCATATACAGCTATCTTACAAGCTGTAGCTATAGTTTGGGTTCATTACAATCATAATTGTCAAACTTATATCCTTCCTTCTGTGGGCAAGCCTTTTTTGAGATTTGTTCTATGAAGCATTCCGGCAAGACTCCACTAAGTTTGTTCCATCTCAGGTCTATGTCTCTCAGAGAATGGCTATTGCAAATTTCAACAGGGATACTACCCGTTAAGTTATTATTGGACAAGTCCAAAACGATAGGGACCGTAAACTTGCTCGCCTCTTTTGGGATGGAACCCTCCAACTCATTATTGCAGAGTTTTATCGTTCGGGCACTGTACAGAATAGAGAAACCTTCAGGTATAGGTCCTTTCAGATTATTGTCTGACAGGTCTACCCTAAACACGAAACGCCCATCCGAAGTCATTCGGATTCCGTACCATTCAGACAAGGGCTTGTCCGAGAGCCAATTGGTATTATTTTTCCATTGAGCACCTCCGGTCGCATGGTAAAACGCAATGAGGTATTTCCGTTGATCCTCTCTCAGTCTGCTCTTTCTTTGATTGACTTCGACCTCGAGAAGTACTCGATCCTTGTACTCGAACGTAAACGAACTTGCGATATCCTTCTCTCTGTCATTTACTCTACAAGAAACTTGCAATTCGTTATCGCTCACAACATTGTATCCAAAATGATCAAACTCACCATATAGTGGGTTGACCTCTACTTTTCTATTGCTTACAAAGAAGATGGTTTGCTCACCACCCATATAGTCAAAAGGTTCGAGTCCACGTGACAATCTCACATAAGCCTTGGGTGCTTGGGAGATTTCTATTTGGGCACGAATCTCATTTGCTTCAAGGATAACAACACCTTTTCGCTCTATTTCCATGAGATTTTTGTCTGCCTGCACAGTAAGTCCGGTCTCGGACTTTGTGATTGTTATCCAGTCCGGCTTTTCCAAGACCGCCCATGCTTTCGCATTTGTGTCTATTTTTACATCCACGGGATCATTAACATCATCAAACTCTATCTTTTTGACCTCCGTTTCAAAGTAATAATCCATAGGCCTTGCAGCTTGCTCTATGCTTACACTGCGCTTCAGATCCCCATTGACAAAGACGATCTCACCCAGCCTCGCCTCTTCTCCATCGTTTCGGAAAACGATGATCAGAGCTGTACCATCATCAACCTTTTTCACGTAAATCCAATCGGGCAATCCCTGCCAACTCCAAAATTCAGATGAAGACTTTATCACTATAGACTTACTCTCCCCGTCCGCCACGAAGGATAGTTTATCAATAGACACTTCTAACATATCTGCATCCTCACTTTTGCGATTACATGAGATAATGAGGATCATAAGAATGAGTCCGATTATTCGCGCTCTGTTCATGGATATAAATGTTTTTTTCATCGCCTGCCTGTACCCTGGAGACAGACAGTTGATCAGTGATACATATGACTTCGATCTCCGGTCAATCAGTTTTTGGACGGGGTGAAAATTACCAGGTCCGTACAAATTACTCTTTTCATGATTTAGTTTACATTTCAATGGTTCTTCTGCAAGTATTAAAGCCGTGTGTGCCTTTCACGAACACCGAACAATGCAAACTTTTCTATAATCATGCCTGACAATTTATAAATAAAAAACATAATAAGCAAAGCAATCAGAGAAAAACATCGCTATTTTAACAGAATATCAAGATTTAATAACAACATAATCTTCTGATCACTTCAAAAAGTCCTTAAATGAAGGAATTCATGAGCAACCTGACACTTACTCACCGGCCATGATTGGAAGGCATCTACACCTCAAATCACAAGGAGAGCTGCAAATCGGCTTTGAGGTGTAAGGGTGTTGAGCGGGTAAGTCCCGGGAGAGAGGGATTGAACAGAGATATCCCTCTGATAAAGAGGAGTTGTAGAGGCAAGAAGAGGAACAAGATCTCTTTGGAGCGCATCAGCACTCGGGAAGTGTACCAACTCAAATCTCCCATTCATACCTTCGGGAAGATAGCGTTCGGCAAGAGATATTGCGAGCCAACCCATGGTTGGGCGTATGTTGATCTCTATGCAGGGATGCAGATGAAGCCCTCGGGCATCCTCATACACAATGGTATCGATACCGATGGGTCCTTGGTAGGAGCCCAATTGCAGTGTATCAAGGGCTTGGAGAAGTTGATTGACATAGGTGTCATGAGAGGGACTTGTCGGCTCTTGTCGCCAACGTCTGTGTATACTTTCGGCAGGCTCTATCACATTGCCGACATAACGCCCTTCGATCGTCTTGAAGTCCGAAGGCCCCACATAGGTCACATGCCCCTCGGCATCTCGATAAAACTCATAACCCCTATCGCCTACTTTTGAGTAAAAGTTTTCGAGATATATCCGCTTGTTGGCGGATTTATTCTGCCTTTTGGAGAGGATTTCGGAGACTTCGCTTCCCCGTACAAAAACCACTCCACGACCGGAAGACGAGAACTCCTCTTTCAACACATACTTTTTCTCCATATCCAATCCTTGGGGTATGGACTGATCCGTGATGGCGTATGGCAAAAAGCCTCTGTCATAGTCGATCGGGAAAAGGGTAATCAACCGCTCGACAAGAGCATAAGTATTTTGTCTCGAACTCCACAAACGTATCTCATCGTATGAGAAAGAGACCAGCGATGCGAGTTTACCGTATTTGAGTTCAGGCGCCCAACCCCATGGTGCGAGGGTATACTCGGATAGAGTGGCCTGTGGGGGCAGATGCTCCGGATTGAGTACGATGTCATCGGCTCCGGCATAGTAGTAGGGAAGCTCCCACAGATCCCTCCGCATCATCTGTACCATGCCGGAGGGTGTGTAGGACTTGTCGCCCAAGGCTACCGATGCTTCGTAGCCGGGATTGAAAAAGTGCGCACAAGGCTTATTGCCTCGCACGCACTTATAGTTATGCCATGAGTCAAGACTCATTTCTTTTTTTGCTTTAGGTCAAGCCAATCCTTTTGGGATGCCCTGCAGGGGGAGGGATTACTCTCCCTTTTGGCGAGACTTGATGTCTGCGACACGCTCCTCAAACCTCTTGATATCTGCCTTGAGGTTGTCGATCTTACGCTGTATCTGCAGAGTGAGAGGATTGACTTTCTTTTCTCCCGTAGGTTGGAAGAACCACATATTCTTTTCGTACTGCTTGATCTCCTCTTCGATACGGCCGATGATGCGAGTCAGGCGACGCTGTTCGTCGGAGAGCTGTTCAGGTGTATAGGTCGAGAGGTCTTGATCAAACGAAGACTTCTTGCCACCGCCCCTGGTTTCACCTCTTTTGGCATTGCGTTGCAACTCTCTGATGAGACCGTAGTATGCATCGTTGATCTCGTCCTTGTTTTTGTTGGGGACATGACCAAGAGCCTGCCACTCCTCTTGTAGAGCCTCTATATCATCCTGCAGATCTTCGGTAGGCTCTGCTCTGAGAGCTTCAAGCTTGGCGATGATTTCCTGCTTGGCTTTGAGGTTTTGCATGCGCTCCGCATTTTTCTCCTTGAAGTCGGCATGGCGAGTCTTGAAGAATGCGTTGCAAGCATCAGAGAATGTGTGCCACAACCTTGTAGCCTCCGCAACACGAGTGCCGAGACCACCGACAGCCTTCCACTCCTCTTGGAGTTTGACGATCTTTTCGGTCGTCTTTTTCCACTCTTTGCTGTCCTTGAGAGCTACGGCTTGTTCGGTAAGTTTTCTGTACTTCTCGAGCTTTGCATCCACATCGATGCTCAACTCTTTGAGGAATGTCCTACGCTTGCTGTAGAGGTCATTGAGAGTAGTCTTGAATCTTTGGTATATCTCGTTGTTATGCTTCTTAGGAGCAAAACCGATACCGCGCCACTCTTCTTTGAGGGCGTTGATCTCGTCCATGAACTTCCGCCAGCCTTCGCGAGAGTCGGGAAGGTTGGCACTGAGGGCTTCGATACGCTCGCACAGAGCCGTCTTTGCCTCGAGGTTTTCGACCTCTTTGGCACGGAGAGCCGTGAAGTGATCCTGGTGTCTTTTGTTGACTACGGTAGATGCCTGCTTGAACTCTCTCCACATCGGCTCACGATCATCATAAGCCACGGGACCGGTCTCTTTCCATCTGTCATGGAGTCCTTGTAGTTCGTTGAATGCCTTGATGACATCCGGCTCTTCGCCAAGGGCTTTGGCGCGCTCTATGAGATGAGTTTTCTCCTCTTTATTCTTTGCGAAGTCGTACTCCCTGAACTCATTGGTGATGGCATTGATCTCGTAGAACTGCTCCATCTGTTCTTGATACATCTTGAGCACCTCTGCCTTTTCGTTCTGAGGGACATCCCCTATCTGAGACCATTCCTCACGTATCTTACGGAACTCCGTTTTGATCTTGCCGAAGTCTTCGGTCGAAGTCAGCAAGTCCTTCATCCTTGAGAGGAGGGCAGTCTTCACTTTGAGGTTTTCTTCGAGTTGTTTTTTCAACTCCTCATTCGCCTTGTGTCTCAACTCCTTGTAGCGAGTCTGGAGGTTGATAAATCTCATGATGAGGGCATCCTCCACACCGGACTCGGGAGCCTCATCGAGATCTTGCTCTTCGTGCTCTTCATCTTCATCGGCAGTAGCAACCTGAGGCTTGCGATAGATAAGTGCCGTGAGACGGTCCATCTCAGCCTTTTCGGGTAAAGTGCCTGCTTTCACCTTCTCGGAGATCACCTGCAAGAGGGTCTCTACTTCATTAGACTTAGGCATAGACTCTGCCGCTGCTTGGGTAGGCTCGGTCGTAGCGTTGATTTCTTCGTTAGTCACATTGGTCATTTCAAGATCATGCTCCATAGTCAAAGATAATTTTCAAGATAGATCCTCAACTCGATGACGCACAGCGAACTGTCGCCCCGCAGTGAGGGGGTAGTACAACAAAACGGCAATCCGGTCTCCCGCATTACCTATATCCGAGTGCAAGGTACGAAAAAAAACGAAAAAGAGGCTTGATTATCATTACTATATGTACACTCTTTCTGAAAAGTCTCTCATCGTGGCAGGAGACAGGCAAGGAGGACGGACGGTATAGGCTTGGTTTGAGGGATCTCCCGGACTCATTTTGATGCTCGGCAAGCCTTATCCGACACAAAGTAAAGAAGAGTCAAAATGAAGTTGTCTAACTTGTGATCGAAGGTTGTCTAACTTGATTGATCAAGTTAGACAACCTTTTTGGGGCTCTATGGGGTGCAACGCAGACACCACCGGAGGAAGACTTCCGGTGAGCATAATATTATATATGTGTGATGAGGGAGGGTTGGATTTTACTTCGGATGAAGTTCGATGACTTCGAGATCGCGAGGGATCCCTGAGTCGATGGTGAATCGAATGAGCGTACGTACGACCTGAGCCCCGTAAGTCCCGGCTGCTCCGGGGTTGATATAGAGGGTATCGAAGGTCTGATCGTACTTGACCATCAGGATGTGAGAGTGTCCGGCAACGAGGATCTTGGGACGCTCGACGCGTAAGCGGGTCGGTATGCCGAAGGAATACTTCCCCGGACGTCCTACGATATGGCGTATGAGGACCTTTGCTCCTTCGACTTCAAAGACTTGTTCGACAGGACATTCGCGCCGTATCGCAGCTCCGTCGATATTGCCGTAGACAGCTCGCACGGGGCATATCTTACGGAGCTCTTCGAGGACAGAGATATCTCCGATATCGCCGGCATGCCATATCTCATCGCACTCGGCAAAGTGATGAGCAAATCTCTCATCCCAAGTACTATGGGTATCGGAGAGTATCCCTATACGCTTCATGGTTTTGATGCACGCTTGAGGACTTCTTCCTTGAATACCTTGCCTCTATGTTCGTAGTTTTTGAACAAGTCGAAGCTCGCACAAGCGGGCGAAAGGAGGACCACATCTCCGGCTTCGAGGCTGAGTGTGCCGACAAAGTCGAGAGCTTCGGCAACGCTGTGAGCGTCAGCAGTCGGTACTCCGAGGTTGTCAAAGGCTGCGTGCAACTTCGCGTTGTCTGTGGTGAGATAAATGAGGGCTTTGGCCTTGGCTTTCACCAGATCATAGATCATGCTGTAGTCGTTGCCCTTGTCTGTCCCTCCGAGGAGGATCACCGTCTTATGATCGGGCATTGCGGAGAGGGCATAGTGTGTGGAGTCGATATTGGTAGCCTTGGAGTCATTGATGTACCTTACTCCGTCGATGACGGCTACAGGTTCCATACGGTGTTCGACAGCTTTGAAGGTGCCGAGAGCCTTCTTGATGCCTTCGATGTCTATGCCCATACTGAGGGCTACCATGGTGGATACCATCATGTTGTAGACGTTGTGGATACCTTGGAGCGGAAGATCGGCATACGCTACCGAATAAGTAATTCCTTTGTGAATGATATAAAAGTTGGTGTCATCAGCGTATGCTCCTCGATCGGTGTCATTCCCAAGACCGAAAGTGAGGATTTCGCTCTTGAGGGGTTCGCCCCTGCGCGAAAGCATGGCTACCGTCACTTCATCGTCGCGGAAATAGATCGATATGTCCTTGTCTGTTTGGTTTTGAAATACTCTCCCTTTGGCATCGGCATATTTCTCAAGGCTGTACTCGTACCTGTCGAGGTGATCGGGAGTGATGTTGGTAAGCACTGCAGTATCAGCGTGAAAGTCGTACATGTGATCAAGCTGAAAACTACTCAACTCGACGACGTACACAGCGTGTCTGTCTCTGACGGCACACTGAGCGAGAGACCGGCCGATATTACCACAAGCAATGGCATCGATACCATTTTCCTTGAGGAGGTGGGTGATGAGTGAAGTCGTGGTGGTCTTGCCATTGCTTCCGGTGATGGCTATCACCCGACTGTCGCCGATGTATCTGTATGCATATTCTATCTCCGAGATGATGGGAAGACCGATGGCAAGACATCTCTGTATGACAGGTGCTTTTTCGGGAATACCCGGGCTTTTGATGACTTGGGTGGCCTGCTCGATGTCGGGTAGGACGTGTCCGTTTTCTTCGTAAGGAATATTGTGCGCTGTCAACTGTTCTTTACTTTCGGCAGACAGAAGGCCGTTATCCGAGAGTAAGACGCGGTCTCCTTGTTGTGCTGCGAGGATTGCAGCCCAAAGACCGCTTTCACCGCCACCGAGGACGATAGTATATGCCATGATTTTATGCTTTGATAAAAGGGGAGAGATTATCTGAGTTTGAGCGTGATGATGGTCAGAGATGCGAGGATGATGCCGACGATCCACATTCTGAAGACGATCTTGGCTTCCTGCACCGGAGCAAACGGACGTTGGATCACAGCGTCTATACCTGCATTCCCGGGCTTTTGGAAGTGGTGATGGAGAGGGGTCATCTTGAAGATACGTCTGCCCTCACCATACTTCTTCCTTGTGTACTTGAAGTAAAAAACCTGTATCATCACAGAAAGGCTTTCGACCAAAAAGATCCCGCAGAGGATAGGTAATAGCAGTTCTTTGCGTAGGACTATGGAATAGACCGCGATGATACCACCCAGAGTGAGACTGCCTGTGTCGCCCATGAATACCTGAGCGGGATAAGAATTGTACCACAGAAAACCGACGATAGCTCCGATAAAGGCAGCAGCAAAGACTACAAGCTCTTCGGCTCCGGGGATAAACATGATGTTGAGATAGGAGGCAAACTCGATGTGCGAGGACATATAGGCAAGGATACCAAGCACAACTCCAATGATAGCGGAGGAGCCTGCCGCAAGGCCGTCAAGACCGTCGGTAAGGTTGGCGCCGTTGGAGACGGCTGTGACGATGAAGGTACTTACAATGATGAGGATAAGGAAAGTCACAAGGTCTTTATGACCGTCAAGACCGAGAATATCTGCAACTCTGCTGTAGTCGAGATTATTGTTTTTGACGAAAGGTATAGTCGTCTGTGCGCTTTTGTGCTCAATCTTGGTGTAGTGGACTTGTGTCGTACCATCCGGATTTATGGCCTGATTATTTTCCTTGATGACCACGGCAGGACTCATGGTAAGCGTCACCGCAACGAGGACCCCAAGACCTATCTGTGCGACTACTTTGTACTTGCCTCTCAATCCATCTTTATGCTTTTTGAAGACCTTGATGTAATCGTCCGCAAATCCCAACACGCCGAGCCAGAGAGTGGTGACGATCATCAGGATAATGTATATATTGCTGAGCTTACAAAACAAAAGGCTTGGGATAAGCAGCGCGATAATGATGATGATACCGCCCATCGTCGGAGTACCTTTCTTGGAAAGCTGTCCCTCCAAACCCAAGTTGCGTATCGTCTCTCCGATCTGCATGAGTTGGAGCTTATTGATGATGCGTCTACCTACAATGGTGGCGATGAGCATAGACAAGATAAATGCCAATCCGGCACGGGTAGTCACATAGGTAAAGGCCCCGATACCGGGAAAGTCTAAAGAGTTGAGGTATTCAAACAAATAGTACAACATACTGTCCTTCTCCTATAAATATGTTATGATAAAGGTTTTTCTGTCTGCGTAATCTCATTAACTATCTCAAAATCTGAGAAGTGAGTCTTCACACCCTTGATCTCTTGATAGGTCTCATGTCCCTTACCCGCGATGAGGATTATATCCTTGGGGAGAGCCATGGTGCAGGCTGTGCGGATCGCTTCTCGTCTATCAGTGATACTGAGGGTACGAGCAGCTGCTTCTGCATCGAGACCTTCCTGCATCTGTCGGATGATCTCGACAGGATCTTCATCACGAGGATTATCAGAAGTCAAGATAAGCAGCTGACTATGCTTAGCACCTATGGCAGCCATTACGGGACGTTTGCTTATATCTCTATTACCGCCACATCCAACAACGGTGATGAGTCGTCCACCCGTGTTGCTCGTCAGGTCCGTAAGTGTCGTAAGGACATTTTCAAGAGCATCGGGAGTATGTGCATAGTCCACAACTGCTACGTAACCTTTTGGAGACAAGATGGTCTGAAAACGTCCATCGACAGGTCTCAGATCACTCATGAGACAGAGGACCTCCTCTTTGTCTGCTCCAAGAAGGACGGCAGTACCGTAGACAGCCAAGAGATTGTATGCATTGAAATTACCGACAAAGTGTGTAAACACCTGAGAGTTGCCAAAGAGCATATCTGTACCTTCGAGATGTTGCTCAAGTATCCTACCCTTGAAGTCTGCATCTCGCTTCAAAGCATACGTATGGATCGTGGCCTTACTGTTTTGTACCATGACACTTCCATTGGTTTCGTCAATGTTTGTGAGAGCAAAGGCTTCCTTACCGAGAGAGTCAAAAAAGCCTTGCTTCGCTCTAAGGTAGTTCAGGAACGTACCATGATAGTCGAGATGATCGTGTGTGATATTGGTAAATATACCTCCGACGAAAACCGTGCCACCTACGCGGTGCTGACAGACTGCATGTGACGAAACCTCCATGAAAGCATATTGACATCCTGCCTCGACCATCTCTGCCAGGATACCTTGCAGAGTCAACGCATCAGGCGTGGTCCTCTCAGACTCCCTTATTTCATCGTTGATATATATGCAAACTGTCGATATGAGACCGACTTTATGCCCCAATCCTTTGAATAGACGGTACAGCAATGTAGCTATCGTAGTTTTCCCATTGGTGCCCGTTACTCCTATGAGTTTGAGCTTTTCCGAAGGGTGATCATAATAGTTTGCCGCAAGGTCTCCGAGGATGACATCGGTGTGTTCGGTACGGATGTATGCGACCCCTTCGACTTGTTCCTCTGGAAACTCCTCACAAAGGATAGCAGCAGCACCAGAGTTTATTGCCTGATCGATATAATTGTGTCCGTCGGTGATTGTCCCCTTTATTGCGACAAAAAGGTCTCCTTTTCCGACTTTCCGAGAGTCACTCGTTATCTTTTTTATTTCTACATTTGAGGCATTGCCGAGTTGTTCGTGCGAGACACCTTTGAGTAATTGGCTAAGTATCATATGTGGTTATATTTCAGATAAGTATCAGTGTAGTCTTAGTGTAATGATCGGATGACCGCTGAATGTCTGGCCCGCACGGAGAGACTGCTGAGCCACAGCCCCACCATGCCCGGTGATGGATACCTTGAGTCCCGCCCTTTCAGCTATGAATATGGCGTCGGTCGAGGACACCCCAAGCAAGTTAGGCACGACACCTTTTTCAGGGTCGAAGGCATTGAAGTCATTGAGCCCCTTCCTCTGCTCAGCATTCTGGTTGACGCTGAACCAATCTCCACTACCACTACTGTTGTGCAGGGAGACACCGGAAATATCCGATGCGTGCTTGACCGCTGCCCGAGAGCCTCCATGTATGGCGATGTTGAAATGTGCGGTAGAGTCCGGAGTCAATTCCTTGATATCCATACTCATGGTTGTGGCAAATATCTGCTCGGCGATGTTACGCACCACCCCTCCGGCTATACGTCCTCCCGAAGGATAACCATTGCGAGGTCTGCTCACGGTGACCATACAAGTGTACTTGGGCTTCTCATAAGGGAAAAAGCCGCAGAACGACACATTGTGTCCCGCATTTCCATAACCTCCCGCACCGCTCGAGCGCTGGGCTGTACCCGTCTTTCCCGCTATGTCCACATGTTTTGAATCAGCATCTTTACCCGTTCCCGAAGTCACCACTCCCCTGAGCATTTCTTTCATCTGTTTGATGGTTTTGGAGGAAGCTATTTTCTTATTGACCACCTTGGGCTTGTGCTCCGAGATGACTTTGTTTTTATCCTTTATCGCAGACACGATAAAAGGCTCCATCATCTTTCCGTCGTTGGCTATGGCATTGTAAAAACGACATATATATATCGGAGGTACCATGGACTCGTACCCGAACGACATCCATGCCATCGAAGTCCTCGACCACCGGCTCACATCCCTCTGGATACGAGCTTTGGCTGTTCCCGGTATTTCAAGCTCTATAGGCTCAAAAAGAGACATTTTGTCCAAATGCTCTATAAACTTCTTTTTATCCTTCTCAAATGCCTTCAATATCGTCTTCACGACACCTACGTTGGAAGAGTAATGGATAGACTGAGCCACAGATATCCTACCATATCCACCCTTGTGTGCATTGTGATCTCTTACGACACGTCCGCCATAGTTGTAGAGCCCGTTGCCCGTCTCTATGGAATCGCTTGGAGAACAACTCCCCTCCTCAAGTGCAGCCATGATCGAAGGCACTTTGATGGTCGAACCCGGCTCAAGCAAGTCGGCCAAAGCGTGGTTGGTCTTCTCAGCGTATACACCCTCACGTATGCGGTCGAGGTTGGACAAGGCCTTGATCTCACCCGTCTTGACATCCATTACTATGGCACATCCCCAGTCCGCATCTACTTCCACAAGCATTTCGCGCAGACTCCTCTCCGTGATGTCTTGTATCCCCACGTTGATTGTCGTGTGGACATCCACCCCATCTATGGGGCTTACTTTGGCTATACGTATGGTCGTACCTCCGATGTATCGTCTCATGTCCACACCGGGAGTACCACACAGCAGAGAGTCAAACGCAAGTTCAAGACCGCTGCTGCCGTGCGTTCTTTTGAGGCTGTCCACATCCTGCTCGAGGTTGCCGATGGTGCGAGAAGCCATGGTGTTGAACGGCTTTTCACGTCTTACAACCATCTCTACCACCATCCCCGACTTATTTCGGTTGGGTATAGAGAGAAAAGGCATTTGTTTCAGTGCTTTAAGTTGCGTGTGTGTGATCTCAAAGGGCAAGAGACGGTATGCTCTCTTCTTGGCTTTGTATGCAGATAGCAGCTCGTTCTTATATGTCGCTTTGCTTTTGTTACCAAAGTAGTTTGATAACTCCTTGGCAAGAGCATCGAGGTTGTTCATGAAAGTAGAGTCCACTATCCCTTTAGCCCCAAAGTCCATACGTACCGTGTACTTGGGGATGCTTATCGCAAGGGCTGTCCCATTGTCGGAGTAGATATTTCCCCGAGAAGCCGGAGCATAGGCATCGGGCAATCGAGACTGAGTGTCCAACTCCCTCCAGTACCCTGCACTCGTCACGGCAACCCCAAAGGTAGAAACAAAGACAACTATCGCTGACAACACAACAACGACCCCTATCAACATATAAGCGATAGAGGCAAACTTACTCCGCTCTGTGAGTATCTCCAATTTGCGATCTTTCTCTCTTTGACTTTCCATGACGTCAGTAGTATTACTTTTCGATGATGATAGGTGGTGTCTTGGGTATGGATATCTCAAGGTTTTCCTCCTTGACTCTTTCCTCTATGGCAGATATGCGTGTTGCACCCATGAGCGTGGAAGATATGGAGACCTCTTCCATCCTCAAGTCTGTGATCTCCCTCTTCAGGTTGTTGATTTTTCTTAGTTTACGTATTGCCGTATAATTGTTGGCGATGAGGACAAGCGCAAGTATGGTGGCCGCAACGATCCATTTCAGATTTTGCACCTGAAAACCGTCACTGAGGAACTCTCCCCCCAGATAGCGCCATAGCTTCTTGGCCTTTTCCGTTCCGGTATTTTCGATTGCCATATCTTTACCTGTTTTGTTGTGTTTTCTCAATCCTCCTTACGCACCCCTATACGGAGTTTTGCACTCCTCGAGCGGGGATTCGCCGCTATCTCTTCGGCAGAGGGCAATATAGGCTTACTCCCGAGAGGCTCCATCGGAGAGATGACAGCTCCGAAGACATCTGTATGTCGCATGCCGTCGATATTGCCCGTTCGGATGAAGTTCTTGACCGGGCGATCCTCGAGAGAGTGGTATGTGATCACAGACAGACGTCCCCCGGGACGCAGTAGCTCCACAGAGACTTCAAGCAGTTCTCGGAGAGCGTCTATCTCTTCATTTACCGCGATACGGAGAGCCTGGAATATCCTTGCCAGGTTCTTCTTGTCATGAGGGGGACACACCGGTCGGATCGCCTCAAGCATATCTGCTATCGTGGAGAGTTCGCCTGCCGCGTCAGCCTCCTTGAGTAAAGATGCTATTTTGTACGAACCTTTGACCTCGCCATAGGTCTTGAGTATCCTCGCAAGTTCCCCCACCTCAGTTTCCTTGATCAGCATTGCAGCTGTACGCCCACCGGCCTGATTCATACGCATATCGATGGGAGCATCAAATCTGAACGAAAATCCTCTCTCCTCATCATCCAAATGGTGCGACGATACACCCAGATCGGCAAGTATGCCATCCACTTTGTCTACCCCATAGTAGTCCATGAAGTGAGCTATATGTCGGAAATTGGACCGTACAAAAGTGAAGCGTTCGTCGTCAATGGTGCAGTTGTCGAGCGCATCGAGATCCCTATCTACCCCAAACAGTCTCCCACCCTCACCTAATCTGCTGAGTATCTCCCGACTGTGTCCGCCACCGCCATGTGTGGTATCTATATATATGCCGTCGGGGCGTATATCGAGGGCATCCACGCTCTCATGCAGGAGGACAGGGATGTGGTAACAACCGGCTATGACAATACGCTCTTCAGAGGTTTTGGTCGAAGATTTCTTTTTGCTTTTCGCCATGATCAGGGCGTCAAAATATGTTTGATAGGGATAAATACTTAGTCAGCGATAAAGATACACATTATCCGTTATAGAATAATACTTATGCTGCGATATTTTTGATGTTCGGATTTCACATGACGCATCTCATATGCAAGACTCATGAGTTTATTGAAGGTTCCACTTTTTGCCGGATTTACATCAAGGACTATCGCCATTGTTCCGATGTCGCGAATTAGAGAATCAGAGAGCTGCTCCGACAGTCTCTCGGCATCCGAAAAAAAGGTTGTCTAACTTGATGCAACAAGTTAGACAACTTCATTCATCAAGTTAGACACATTGATTTCGAAGGTTACACACCTGTTGCTGCATCTCGCCATCAGCGATCAAAACAGAAGAGAATGCTCCTGACAATTTTTCATCTCAACAAACAGAGAATAAGAGCATTATCTCCAAAGAAAAAGAAACCTGCAGAGACTACCGTGCTCAGAGCCGGAGGCATGACACAAAAAAGTCCGAACACCCCTGACTGTGTCCGAACTTTCTTCCTTAGAGAAGTATCTTTTATTTCTTTCCGGTGTGCCCGAATCCGCCCGCTCCACGCTCGGTAGCATCGAGGACATCCACTTCTTGCCACTCAACTTGAGCATGACGCGCGAGCACCATCTGACAGATGCGATCACCGGGCTGAATGGTGAATGGTTCGGAAGACACATTGGCAAGGATGACCTTGATTTCTCCTCGGTAATCCGCATCGATTGTACCCGGGGTATTGAGGAGTGTGAGTCCGTGCTTGAGTGCCCAACCGCTTCGGGGACGCAGTTGCATCTCATATCCCACAGGCAGAGAGATGAACAGTCCTGTCGGTATGGCTTGTCGCTCGAGAGAGCCAAGGGTCACGGGCTCGGAGATATGAGCATAGACATCCATACCCGCGGAGGCAATAGTGGCATAAGCAGGGAGTGAATACGGACTTTCGTTGATGATCTTGACGGTGACTTTATTGTCTTGCATAGGTTGAGAAATAATGTATCGACTGTGAGTTGTTATGGCTGTTCGTTGGATTTTACTCGGGACGTAAGCGGGCAAACTTGGCAATGAGGACTTTCTTGCCCTCTTCTTCAAAATCGACATGCACCTTGATGCCTGAAAAACTGTTGCTAAAGCCCTCTACAAGACCTCTCCCGAAACGATCGTGATATACATGATCGCCCTTTTTGAAGTCCATCCCATCCACTTCGCTCATGATCGTATCAAGTTCGTCCTCGGCCTTGGTAGCGGAAGACTTGCGGATGATGCGAGTCATTCGCTTGGGCGCAGGATCGGAAGTTGAAGAGGGTGAGGACGGCTTGCGATCGCCCGAAGGAAGACGGGTAGAGCGTTGCTTACTCCGAAGTATCCCGGTATAATCCTCCACATACAAGGGATCAAGATCGAAGATAAACCTGCTGGGAGAACTGATATTGGTCTGCCCATGGATCATTCGCTCTCTTGCAAAGGATAGGGTACAAGCCTCTTTGGCTCTCGTGATTGCAACGTAGAGGAGGCGACGCTCTTCTTCGATACTTGCCTCGGAGTCGCTTCGACCGGATGGGATGAGGCCTTCTTCGAGCCCCACTATGTAAACATGAGGGAACTCAAGCCCTTTGGAGGCGTGCATCGTCATCAGGGTCACCTTGGGGCTGTCATCATCCTCGACTGCATCACGATCGGTAAAGAGAGCCATCTCGCGGACAAAATCTTCGATCGTAGGAGTATCATCCCCTTCATCGGACTTACTGCGCATGTACTCGGAGAGCGCATTAAGGAGTTCGTCGATATTCTCAAGTTTACCCTCTGCCTCTACACTGCCGTCACTATACATGGTAGGGATTCCGCTGGTATGTATGACATACTTGAGGTAGGCATCGGCAGATAGTTCATCCTTGCGTGAACGCATCGTCTCGATGAGGCTGACAAAGGCAGATAGATGCTTGATGGCAGCCGACTTGAGACTTTCTTGGAGGAGGAGAGGATCCGAAGCCACCTGCATGCAGCTCTTGTCATACTTGAGAGCAAGAGCAGATACCGCAGCGAATGTCGTTGCTCCAATACCTCTTGTCGGAGTATTGTGCACTCGACGAAAGGCTTCATCATCGTTAGGATTGACAACAAGACGCAAGTAGGCGAGGACATCTTTGACCTCTTTACGATCAAAGAAAGACAGACCTCCATAGATGCGATAAGGGACTCCGAACATGCGGAGATTATCCTCTATGAGTCGGCTTTGTGCGTTTGTGCGGTAGAGTACGGCAATATCTTCGGGAGAGACACCTTTGTTTTTGATAAGAGCAAAGATCTTGGCAGCAATAGTTTGAGCTTCGACTTGCGCAGTGAAAGAACTGATAAGCCCCACTCTGTTCCCCTCTTCTGCCACAGCCTCGACGACTTTTGGTATACGCTTGGAGTTTTTCTCGATGAGCTTACCTGCCAGATTGACTATCGTACCTGTCGAACGGTAGTTCTTTGTGAGCTTGAGAAGGACAGCATCGGGAAAATTACGCTTGAAGTTGAGGATGTTGTCGATGACAGCTCCACGAAATGAATAGATGCTCTGAGCATCATCACCCACGACACAGACACGTGTACCCTCGCCCTTGAGGAGCTTGACGATCTTGTCCTGCACTCTGTTGGTATCTTGGTACTCGTCCACGAGGATGTACTTGAACCTCTCGTGCATCTCATTCCTCACGATCTCATGCTGTGACAGGAGGCGATACATATTGAGCAACAAGTCATCAAAATCCATTGCATTGGCTCTATGACAGCGAGAAACATAAGCCGAGTAGACCTCCGGGAAACGAGAAATCTTTTTGATAGTGAAGTAGTTCATTGCCTGTTGATCCTGAGCCACCCGGTCAGGCATGACCCCTTCATTCTTTACGTTTGAGATGAGAGAAATGATCCTCTTCGGCTCATAAAATTTCTCATCAAGAGCCATCTCCTTCAGAATCATCTTGATGAGAGCTTTACTATCGGCGGAGTCGTAGATAGTATAGTTGTCACTGTACCCGAGCAAGGGGGCATAACGCCTCAGTAATCGGGCAAAGATGGAGTGAAATGTCCCCATCCAGAGATAACGGGCAAAGTCATCCCCTATCATCGAACCGATACGCTCACGCATCTCTCCCGCAGCCTTGTTCGTAAACGTGAGGGCAAGTATCTGAGAGGGGACATAACCTTGGGTAAGGAGATACGCAATCTTGGTCGTGAGCACCCTTGTCTTGCCCGAACCTGCACCGGCAAGGATGAGGCTGTTACCCTCGTTGTAGAGGACGGCAGCCCGTTGTTCGTCGTTGAGACAATCCAGTAATTCTTCTATCGAGATCATTTCTTCTTTGTTTTGGGGAAGAGTTCACGGCGCAAGTATTCGGCGGTATAACCCACGGTAGACTCCAGCATTTGCTCAGGTGTGCCCTCAAAGATGATCCGTCCGCCACCTTGACCACCCTCCGGCCCTATATCTATAAGATGATCGGAGACCTTGATCACATCCATATTGTGCTCGATAACAACGACGGTGTTCCCTCTGTCCACAAGTCTGTTGAGGATATTCATCAGCATTCGGATGTCTTCGAAGTGAAGGCCTGTTGTCGGCTCATCAAGGACATAAAGGGTCTTACCCGTATCACGTTTGGAGAGCTCCGCTGCCAACTTGATACGCTGGCACTCCCCACCCGAAAGAGTAGATGATGGCTGTCCCAACTTGATATATCCCAGTCCCACATCCTGCAAAGTCTTGATCTTACCGAGGATGTGTGGGATGTTTTCGAAGAACTCCACCGCCATATTCACCGTCATTTCAAGGACATCCGCGATGGACTTGCCTTTGAATCTGACCTCAAGTGTCTCACGGTTGTAACGCATCCCTTTGCACGTCTCACAAGGTACAAACACATCGGGCAGGAAGTTCATCTCGATCCTCTTGTAACCATTCCCCTTGCACGTCTCGCATCGTCCCCCTTTGACATTGAATGAGAAACGTCCCGGTTTGTATGCACGCATACGGCTCTCCGGTGTTTCGACAAAGAGGTTGCGGATATCCGTAAATACTCCTATGTATGTTGCCGGATTGCTTCGAGGCATACGCCCGATAGGTGACTGATCCACCGCCACGACCTTGTCTATGTACTCAAGTCCTTTCAAGTCTTCATAAGGCAACGGCTGAGCCAACGATCGGTAGAAGTGCTTGCTTAGAGCCGGATACAACGTATCATTGATAAGCGAAGACTTACCACTCCCCGACACCCCTGTGATACAAGTCAGTGTACCAAGAGGGATGGAGAGGGTATCCCCTTTGAGGTTGTTCCCCGTCGCACCTATGAGTTCGAGACGATGCTCGTTGCCTTTACGACGCGCCTCGGGCACTTCGATCTCCTTCTCGCCCCTCAGGTACTTTGCCGTAAGGGTATCGGCATCCTTCATCTTGTCCGGAGTCCCCTCGAAGACGACCTGCCCGCCCTTGCGTCCTGCACCGGGACCAAGGTCTACGACATAATCTGCCTCAAGCATCATGTCCTTGTCATGCTCCACCACGATGAGGGTATTCCCCTGATCACGAAGCTGTTTGAGCGAATGGATGAGCTTGATGTTATCCCTCTGATGGAGACCGATGCTTGGTTCGTCAAGGATGTAAAGGACATTGACAAGCCTACTGCCTATCTGAGTTGCCAGGCGGATGCGCTGTGTCTCTCCGCCCGACAGACTTCCGGTCGAACGGGACAAGGTCAGATAATGCAATCCCACATCAAGGAGGAAGTCCGTACGCGATACTATCTCCTTGATGATCTCCTTGGCTACGGTCTTACGCTTCGGATCGACAAGATCCGGCACTGTCATCGCCCACTGTTTGAAGTCAGGCAGAGACATCTCTGTGACTTCGATGATGTCTTTTCCCCCGATCTTATAGGAGAGCGGCTCTTGTCCCAACCTCTTACCGTGACACGAAGGGCACCGGGCATAGGTGTTGAACTGCTCCGCCCACTTCTGAGCCGAAGCCGACTCCGACTGTTCGGCTATCTCCTTGATGTACTCCGTAAGTCCCGAGTAACTGAACAAGCGCTCCCACTGACCACTATCGTTTTTGACCCTCAAAGTATAGTCCACCCCGTTGAGGATATCATCCATGAGTTCCTCAGGATACTCGGATATCGGATCATCTATGGCGTATCCGTGGTGCTCCGCTATGGCACGGAGTTGGTTGAATATCATGTTGTTTTTGAACTTCCCCAGCGGTGCCAAAGCTCCACCTGCGACACTCAGTTTGTCATCCGGGATGATCTTTTTCATGTCCGGAGTGGGCACAGTCCCCAGCCCCTTGCACTTCGGGCAACTACCCTGTGGGGCGTTGAACGAAAATGTATGCGGAGCCGGATCCGGAAAAGCTGTCCCCGACACAGGACACATCAGACTGCAACTGAAGTAACGCCCCTTATCAGGCGTATCGAAGTCGATGACAAGGATCAGATCCTTGCCGATCCTCAAAGCCATGCGTACACTCTCTCGCACACGCTCGTGGCTACCGGCATCGACTTTGAGCTTGTCCACCAAGACTTCGACCCTGTGGGTCTTGTATCGGGACAAAGCAAGCCCCGGTACGAGATCGATCATCTCACCATCGACACGGACTTGGATAAATCCACGCTTCCGCATCTTTTCGAGAAGTTCGCGATAGTGTCCCTTACGATCCTTGACAATGGGCGCAAGGATATAAATACGCTTTCCCTCGAAGTCACGAAGTATCCCCGAGACGATATCCTCTTCAGTAAATCTTATCATGGCTTCCCCCGTGGCAGGCGAATAAGCAGTGGCTGTACGTGCATAAAGGAGACGTAAGAAGTCGTAGATCTCTGTTGTCGTCCCCACGGTACTTCGGGGATTTTTGTTGGTTGTCTTTTGTTCGATGGAGATTACCGGACTCAGCCCCGTGATCTTGTCCACATCGGGACGCTCCAATCCCCCAAGGAAGCCACGAGCATAGGACGAGAACGTCTCTATATAACGACGGTTACCCTCGGCAAAAATAGTGTCAAAGGCAAGCGAAGACTTCCCACTACCACTGAGCCCGGTCATGACACAGAGGGCATTACGAGGCAAGTCCACATTGATATTTTTGAGATTGTGCACCCGGGCACCCTGCACCGAGATACACTCTTTATGATGTTGATTATCTTTAATATCCATTATCCCCAAAGTCTCTCCCCACACCTCCACCATTGGCGTGTGGGTGAAACGCAAATATACTCATTTTTCGCCCACCATTTTCCGTCATCGCTGTGTTTTTTCATCGGAAAAAGGACACATGATCCTACCCCACATCACGAGGTAAAGAACCCTCGAAATTAATGTGTCTAACTTGATGAATTAAGTTGTCTAACTTGTTGCGTCAAGTTAGACAACCTTTTTTCATCCTCTCCACAAAGCAAAGTCTACTAAAAAAACTGTCAGTAGGGAGAGACCAAAAAGAAACATATTCCGGCAAAAACATCCAACTGACATCGAGCATTTTCAGACATTGAAAGGATATCTCGACATTCCCCAATCGGAAGACTTTATGGTGTAGGACAGAAAGCATCTTGTCGTGCGCCAGAAAAGAAAAATTGAAGCCAACGTACTCCTGCTTGCCCTCAGAGGGCACCTCCACTTTTGGGAAAACTCATTTTTAATATTTGAAACCATTTTTCCACACACAACAGAAAGGATAAAGAAAGACAGAAGTTAAAAACCAAACAAAATGACCAATTTTAACCAAATTACCCTTGACAAGCCAAAATATTTTCAACAACTTTGCGCCGATCGTTACCATAGCGGAAACAGAATTTGAACAGAGCGTCCCAAAAACACTCATCAGAATAGTAACATTATACTCTAAGTATGAAAACAATTTAAACTATAACCTAAAAAAATCAACCACTATTTAGCCAATAAAATAAACCTCGCAATATGCTTTCAGACATATGTCTTGATGCTGAGCGTCTTATACTTGACACCATTTTTGACACTAAAATAATATCTATGAAATGAAAACATCTGTATTCTTTTTGGGGATATTGAGTTGTTTATTACTCCTATCCTCATGCCGGAAAGACAGTATTGACACTTCATCTTGGCTCAAGGTAGATGCTGATGAAGTGATAAGACTGGAATCCGGCACCGGCGAGAAGATCATCGCAGTAAGTTCGAGTCAGGGGCAATGGGCCACCACAAGTAATGCGGACTGGCTGGAAGCCAGACAGGCAGGAGACTATCTTGTGCTCAACGCAAGACCTAATGAAACTCTTAATGTACGCAAAGCCCAAGTTCTGGTCGTTTCCTCCGGCATCAAAAAGGCTCTACAGATAGAGCAGGAAGGCTATCCTACCCTGATAGTGGAAACAGATCCGGCAGAGATCACGTTTGCAGAAGAAGAGGGACAAATGAGACTTATACTCAAGTCTAACAGTACCGAATGGACTGTAAACAATCCGTCAGAAGACTGGATAGAGACCATCGCTCGTCCTCGAGTCGGTGAGCTTGTCGTGAAAGTCAAAGCCAATGAAACCACAGATGCCCGTACGGCAGAGATAGCGATATCAGCCAATGACCGGATCAAAACCATCAAAGTCAAGCAAAATGGCAAGCTACACTTCTTCCTCCCCTTCTCAGACTGGGGCACAGACTTCGCAAGTGTACAGAAGAGAGAGCTTGCTCGTAAGAGTAAATTGGCAGGCACACCCAACCCCAATCTCGGTGTCAAAGACTATACCTTCTTCAGCGTAAGTAAAGTTTTCCAGCGTGTAAGGTACGAGTTTGAAGACTACGGCAGTGATATGCTGCAAGCTACCACGGTAATAGGAGACAAAACTGTCCCTTACACTAATGAATTTCATGAGTTCCTACTAAGTGAAGGTTTTGAGCGTATTACGCCATTGGATGGACGTACCAAAGGCTTGTTACTATATGTCCATAAGGAGAAGAAAATTGATATGTCGATATATACGACCCTTGACAAAGTAGAGAAGAGAGATGTATCGATCATATTCTGTCGTCCCATCGTAGAGCAACCCGGTCCTATGCCTACACTCTCTAAATTCGATACAGGCATGCTGAGATTTGGAGAAGCTACCAGCAAAGAAGTTGGAGATTGGGAAAAAGCCAATGGTGGCAAGTACGATGAAGACTTTTCTGCAGCACTTGGGACTCCAATCTTTTTTGCCGAGAATCCATTCTATGCCAGAGGATACTTCTTTGACAAGGTTGGAGATACTCCCGAGACAAAGAAATTCATATTAAATGGATATTTATATCTCTACATAAGTCATGAGTTAGGTCTATACAGATACGGAGGTATGGAGTATTTGACCAATGAGTTCAAGGCATTGTTGGAACGCGAGGGCTTTGAGTTTATGTACTTCTACCCCGGTAACAGAAGCTACTACTTCAAAAATAAAACTAAGAAAGTAGAGGTAGCCATCAAAAGTATCGTGTTGGGTCCTCGTAGATTGCTGCGTGTAAACTTCGGTCCGACACCGGAGAAAATAACCGGCACCTCACAGGCAATGGGAGCAACAGAGTCAAATAACATGATCAGTACTAACATTACAAACGTAGAGCTATGAAATATTATATAATAGCAATCCTTGTAGCCCTATCTCTATGTATTACTTCATGTAGAGACGAGCAGGTATCTCCATCAAGACAAAAAACAGAATTGGTTGTGTCTCAGCAAGAGACTCTGACTCTACCTGCAGAAGCTACAGAGCACCGTGTATCTGTACAAACCAATGTACAAGAGTGGACCTGTTTCTCCAAAAGCTCTTGGTTGCAAGCCAAGGCATCAGGTCGTGAAATAGTATTGTCTGTCTCCGCCAATACCGAAGCTCAGTATAGAGAAACAACAGTGCAAATAGTAGCAGCAGATCAAGTATATAATTTTAATGTAAAACAACACGGGACTGCAATCACTCTGGCCCTAAGCAATCAGCCTGATATCATAGATCAGTGGGGAGCAGAGATCTTGGTGGATGTCAATACCAACGTAGAGACATGGACTGCAGAGTCAAGTGAGAGTTGGGTAGAAGTTACACCCAAACACAGGGACGATCAGCTATTGATCAAAGTCATTGCCAATGATTCTCGCTACAAGAGAAATGCCACAGTGACTGTCACAGAAACCACATCCGGTATCAAGAAGGAGTTTCAGCTCGTACAGAGAGGTATGGTCTATTTCATCCTTCCTTTTACAGGTTATGAGAGCAGCAAGGGAGAACTCATAAACTTCGAAACCAATAGAAACAGTAACCTTGTACAGACTCCCACAGAGTACAACCCTGTGTACAAATTTGAGACGGTCAGCCCCATCTTCCGTACTATACTGTACACCGTAGATATAGATGAGACAATCATGAGGAGTCAGGTATTCTTCGATACGAAGAAGATGACAACCGATCAGGAAAAAGCTGAATTTTACGGATATCTGTCGGATGAAGGGTTTAATCACGAAGGGGACAACATCTACTACTCTACAAAACACCAGTCAGAAGCAGAACTTAAGGCCAATCACATGCTTTATACCTACTATCCTCTGGAGAAGGTTGCTACCCAGCCTATTGATGGCCTACCTCTTGAAAACACAGAGATCAACAGCACAACTCCCGATGAGATCAAGGCGTATCAAAAGAATCTGGGTAGAGAGTACATAGACAGTCTGTCTAAGGAAGATAGAAGATTGGTGTTCCGTTCTTTTGATGGTGATAAAGAGGAGTTACACGTATATTACTTTAGCTCTGTATCAGGCAAATTGATTGAAGCAATCCACTTCTATGAAAATATGCCAAGGTACATGTACACAGCGGATAATCAAAAGACTTACTTCACGAGAGAGCTTCGTAAGGCTATCCGTAAGGATAAGTTCACCTTCAACTATTATTCAGACACCAAGCTCAGATATAGCTATCTCTCTCCGGACCGTAAGACTGAGATGCTTGTAGAGCAGGTGAAGCATCCATATCCGGAGAAAGGACAGACTCCTAAAAAGATGGTGAAGATCAAGTTCCAAATCAATCGTAATATCTAATTCCAGAAGATTAAATAATATGAAACACTTACTTAAATATACCACAGTCCTGATTGGTCTGCTCACCATTGGGTTATACGGGTGTACCAGAGATATACTACCGGATGAGGATAACTCCGTAGAGCTTACTCTATCTCAAAGCGTAGTCCTACTGGACAATACAACGACAAAAGCAGATGTGAATATCACCACTACACGAGATTCATGGAGCTGTATTACATCCGCAGAGTGGTTGGAGTGCACAAAGTCTGAGAATAAAATGCACCTAATGGCTAAACTCAATGACACAGGCCATGAACGTGTAGCCACAGTCATTGTCACTGCCGGCGAGACTACAGAACAGGTTGTCGTCAAGCAGGCAGCAACCACTGGAGGCATAGGCGGATCTATCTCTACAGACAAGACCGAGTTTCAGGTGGATCAGTGGGGAGATACCTTTGTGATACCTGTATATACCCACAGTAAAACCTGGGAAGTCATCTCTTCTGAAGATTGGGTCAGCGTACGTCCTAATCTTGTTAAGGGTTCTATACAGATTGTAGTAGCCGAAACAGAAGAACGTCCCGACAGAGAGGCTAATATCCTCGTCAGAGAGACCAATACCGGAGACTATTTTTCTGTCAAGATTTCTCAAAAGGGTATCATGTTTATCATCCTTCCCTACCTGAAGTTTGGGACAACGATAGACCCTCTCATGGAGTTTGAAGAAGCTCGTAAGAGTACAGTCATCGGTAGACCTGGGGATAACTCGGGAGCCTATGGAGCTGTCAACAAAGACCTATGGAAATTTGCAACCAAGAGTAAGCTCTTTACTCGTATGGAGTATCGCTTTGCCGGCGATAAGATGACTCAAGCATATGCATACAGTGATATTTACGAGCTGGATAAAGCGTATGATGAGTTTACAGCTTATTTAGAAGATCTGGGCTTTATTCCGGATGATAAGAAGTTTAAGTTCTTCAATAAAAAGATGGAAATGATGGCTGAGTTGGGCTTAGGGGCAGGAGGTAATGAGATCTACCTACTCTATACATATCTTCCCAATCAGAAAGAGGCCTATCCCACCTTTGAGGTGTTCCCCGGACGTCTCTCCAACATAGAAGGGTGGACCGGCTATGACAAGGATAAAATTCATGAGTGGGAGACTGCCAATGGAGGTGTAACCAACAAGAAGGATGGCACTGTAAGCTCAATCTCCAAGACTCGTACTATCTATTACACATCCGTCAACCCTCTTGCACCTGAGAAGACAACATACACCCTCAAACCATCTGCGGAAGAGCAAGGCAAGGAAAAGATCACAGGATTTTCGCTCAAGTTCAGAGAAGTCGATACGAGCAAGTTCTTTTGGGAGAAAGATGGCAACTTCTATCTCACAAATGAGTTTATGTCCCTATGTACCAAGTCCAAGATGAGATATGTAGGTAAGAATAGCGATGTACATATCTTCACCCACACAGAAACAGGCGCCTTCTATAGGATCAAGGTAACTGGAGATCCCGGTAAGGCTTCTGTCACAATGGACGTTACACCATAATATAATAGAAAAGATAATGAACAATAAATATATTCTTTTGACACTGCTTGGTGCTTCAGTTGCCTTAGGCAGTTGTCGTCAGGATGATTTGGATCTTCCTACCCAAGACCTCGAACAATCAGCTGTACAAACAGTTGTAGACGATAGAGAGATTGCTTTGCCTAATGTCATTCGTGTTCGTTTCGCTAATAGTGAGGTAGAACGGATAGAACTTTTACTCAAAGACCAGCAGGGCTCGGACAAACTGGAGACAAGTTCTGTGCCCCTGCTTGAAGAGATCAAGGCAGTGCATATGGAACGTGTCTTCCCTCACGCAGGCAAGTATGAGGAACGCACCAGACGTGCAGGTCTACACCTATGGTATGATATCACCTTGGAGGACGAAGTTTCGGAAGCAGAGCTTATGGCAGCACGTAACAAAGCGATGGAGTTGGCTGATAAGTCATCCGGCGTTACAGCGACAGAGCTTGTATATGTACCTAAGCTCCCTCAGACCAAGGTTGTCAAGTTTGATATGAATCAGCTCAGGAGCATCAGCACTACAGCGGCACTGCCAATGAACGATCCTATGCTATCCAATCAATGGCACTATCATAACGATGGAAGTCTTATCAGATCCAAGGCCGGAGCGGATATCAATCTATTCGAGGCATGGAAGAAAGAGTCAGGTAAGTCCGAAGTAATCGTATCTGTCGTAGATGGTGGTATCGATTTTGAACACGAGGATCTTAAAGACAATATGTATATCAATGAGGCAGAACTCCGTGGTGTGGCAGGCAAAGACGATGACGGCAATGGGCATATCGATGACGTTTATGGCTACAACTTCTACCTCAAAAAGGGGACAATCAATGCCATCGACCATGGTACACATGTAGCAGGGACTGTCGCTGCACGCAACAACAACGGTATCGGTGTGTGTGGTGTTGCCGGAGGAAACGGTGAAGCCGGATCCGGAGTGAAACTCATGTCTTGTCAGACATTTGACATAGACCCCAAAGACAAAAGGATAAAGGGTGGTGGCTTTGCACAAGCGATCAAGTATGGAGCGGACAATGGTGCTGTAATCAGCCAAAACTCTTGGGGGACTCCCGGTACAACAAGAATCTCGCCCTCTACAAAGGAAGCTATCGACTACTTTATTAAGAACGCAGGATGTGATACTGAAGGAAACCAGCTACCTAACTCTCCTATGAAGGGAGGTGTGGTGATCTTTGCGGCAGGTAACGAAGGTACTGACTATGCAGCCTCACCCGCTGCCTACACAAAGGTCATATCTGTGTCGGCAATGAGTACAGATTTCCGAGTATCGCCATACTCCAACCGTGGAGACTGGGTAACTATCATGGCTCCGGGTGGAGACATCTACCAACACAAAGGTCAAGTACTCAGCACACTGCCAAACAACGAATATGGCTATATGCAGGGTACCTCGATGGCTTGTCCTCATGTATCCGGTGTTGCTGCTTTGATTGTATCCAAGTTTGGTGGTCAAGGATTCACTGCAGAAGAACTAACTAAGCGTCTCAAGACTGCCATCTCATCCGTGGATATCAACGAGATGAACCCTGAGTATGCCGGACGTTTAGGTGTAGGATATATAGATGCCAATATTGCAATATCAGGCAAAGCCTCTACGACTGCTCCGGATATGGTTCGTTGGGAAAAGGTAACATCTACTCATACAGGACTTGATCTGACTTGGCACGTAGCCGGTGATGAGGATGATCAAAAAGCATTTGGTTATAATATCTACATGGATAAAAAGCCATTGACCAAGGAAAAACTTGCCAAGGCACATAAGATCACCGTTACCAAGAGTGCAGCCAAGTTAGGAGAAACAATAGACTATCAGATAAAAGGCCTTAGTCCCAAGACTCGCTACTATTTGGCTATCGAAGCATACGACAGATGGGGTAATGTGAGTGAACCGGCTTTCAAAGATGGAGAAACTCTATCCAATCATAATCCGGTAATCACAGTTCCCGATCATGCAGCTATTCGCCTCTCAGGCAAGGATACTTATGATCTCACACTATCTGTATCCGATCCTGATGGACACAAATGGACTCATAAGATCGCAGGTCCATCACATGGTGTGACAGTGGAGCGTGTGGGTGATGAGCTCAAGCTACATTTCCGTGTAGTTGTAGCACAGGGATCATATACTATCAAGGTCGTTATTACAGACGAACTCGGAGGAACAGTTGAGCAAGACATCTCATTTGAAGTCTATCAGAATGTGGCTCCAAAGCAGATCAAGCAGTTTGAAAAGGCTTATCTACCTATGCATACAGAACCTCTGAAGTTTGATCTTGACACCTACTTCAGCGATGCCAACAAGGATGCCCTCAAGTACTCCGTACGCACTATCGGGGCAGGTAGTTCAGTGGCTGTTATCATAAATGAGTCGAACATGACTGTCAAAGGTGCGAATCTTGGTCGTGCGGCCTTAGAAATTACAGCTACAGATCCCAAGGGTATGCAAGCCAAAGCTATTCTCGAGCTGGAAGTCGTTCAAGATGAGTTGGTTCATATTATTTATCCAACACCGGTAAGTAGCACGTTGAACATACGTTTTGCATCTCGCTTGCGAAGCGCCTTGGTTAAGGTCTTCACACCCTCAGGAGAAAAGGTTTTGGATCATACGGTCAATCTTCCGGAAGGGCAACCTGTTTCCCAACTGGATGTACGTAGTCTATCTACAGGCACTTACATCTTGCACGTAGAAGCAGAAGGTAAAGAATATCGTCAATCATTCATCAAACGCTAACATCACTAGTCTATGATAAAGAAAATCATATTGTTCTGCCTGGGATTCTGCGCTCTAGGCACGACATTAAATGGTCAGACGCAGACCCTTCCTATTTTGGGTATGGGAAATGATATGCGCTCTGCCGGTATGGCAGGAGTCAATCCGGTCTATAGCCTTCAAGGTAACTTATACTCAAGTCCAACCTCTCTGCTATATGGTACAGACAAAGGGATACGCCTCAGCTATCAGATCGGCTTCCATCACACCACAGATGCCAATAGCGTCACATATCATCAAGCCTCAGCAGGCTATCGTCTGGGGCAACTCCGGGGAGTTTACTTGGGATGGCGCTACTTGGGAGGTACGGAAGTCCCTTATGTCAATGCTATGGGTATTACACGTGGTATGATTCATCCTCGAGACTGGGCAGTAGAACTGGGTTATACACGTCTCTTTGGAGAAGCATTTTCAGGTTGGGGACGCGTAGGTTATCTGCAGTCTTACAACTCGGTAACAGCTGATGTTGTCACAGCTTCTTTGGGAGCTGACTATCGTTGTCGTGGGTTCTATGACGACTTTGGAGATTGCATGTTGAGTCTTTCTGTGGAAAACTTTGGCTCTAACGTAAAGTATGCGAAGTCCGCCGAAAGCTTCAAGCAGCCTACTCTTGCTCGGCTTGAGGGTAGTGTCAGCTTCCTAAAGGATCGCAACCTCACGTTGGGAGCAGGAGCTCGTTACTTGTTTACAGGTAATGACAACAAGAAGATGATCTACAACTTCGGCGGGGAATACCGTCCGGGCAAACTCATAAGCCTCCGCAGTGGTTATACATTGTCACCTTATGGCAATGTCTTGAGCTTAGGATTAGGTATCGGGTACAAGGGCTTCTTGTTGGACGGAGCTTATGACAAACACGAGGTCAAGGAGTTTAACATGATTCGCCTGGGTATTACTTGGGCTTTGTAATCCGGAAATTCCTTTTCGTAACTTTTTATAAGATGAGGGTGTGTCAAAATGGAATTTTTGGCACACCCTTTTTTGTACTTAACTCCTCTTACCTCTGCACCTCACGCCCAATTCAATACCACTACCCTGAAAGATAAACCGACATATTCAGATATCCGCAAGGAAGGCGATATTATGTTCCATGAAAATCAGGGAAGAAAGGATGCTCGAATGAGTATCAAACATTGAAAGGCTCGATGTAATCTAAGTCTTAAAGACTTTTGCTTCATTCATCTTAGACATCAAAGTAAGTTTTGTAGCACACTGCGAGTTTATAACATTCCTCATATTATCAAAAAAAATACCTGAAAAAATCAGACGTAAAACAAAGTGTGAAAACACAAATACTTTTACGACAAATATTAACACTATTTATGTAATACAGATTATCTCGATATATTTTTCTTGTTAGATTTGCAACACTTTATTTAGTTAATGAACTAAAATGTAAACAAATCACTATGACACATCAGTTATCTAAATTAATGACATGTCTTAGGGTTATGCTGTTATTGATCCTCCTGAGTCCGGTTTGGCTCGCAGCAGGTCAACAGAAAACCCAGCGAACTATTACCGGGACAGTGTATGATGATGAACGCCTACCTTTGATCGGGGCAAGGGTCAAGATCGAGGGAACAAAGATCGTCACAGGCACAGGGGCAGAGGGGACTTATACCGTGAAAGTTCCCGTGGATCAAGACATTGTGCTGATCGTATCTTTTGTGGGTCTGCAAACAACCAAAGTGGTGATCCCCAAGGGAAGCACAGATATCAAAAAGGATATTTCCCTCCAAGGAGATACTAAACTGAAAGAAGTTATCGTAACAGGTATCTACACCAGACCTATGGGGAGTTATACCGGATCTGCCACAACGATAAAGGGGGAAGAGATCCGTAAGGTCGGAGGGCAAAATCTTTTGCAAAGTCTCAAAAACTTAGATCCATCTATCTACCTTCCGGACAATATCTCTCTCGGCTCTGACCCGAACTCTGTGCCGGACATTTCACTCCGTGGCAATTCGGCGGTACTCTCGGAAGAGTCGAGCAACCTACGCAGTACGAGATTCAACCCCAACCAGCCCTTATTCATCGTCGATGGTTTCGAGACATCTATCGAAACCATTATGGACATGGACCTCAATCGTATAGAGTCTCTGACTGTCCTCAAGGATGCTTCGGCAAAAGCGTTGTACGGATCAAAGGCGGCCAATGGTGTGATCGTCATTGAGACCCGAAAGCTACAAGGTGGTCAACAAAGAGTCACTTATGCCGGGAGCCTCAACTTTGAACTTCCTGACCTCACAAGCTATAGCCTTACAAATGCTCGCGAAAAACTGGAGGTAGAGCGTCTCAACGGAGTATACACTGCAGATACACAAGGAAGGCAGTATGAACTCGACAAACTCTACCAGTCGAGATGGGCGAAAGTTGTCGGAGGGCTTGATACATATTGGCTTGCCAAACCTCTACGTGCAGGGATAGGCCACAAGCATAACCTATCTATAGAACTGGGAGACGCTCAAAGCCTGAAGGGAATCATCGACTTCAGCTACAACGAGATACAGGGAGCCATGAAGGGGTCATCTCGTGTCAATGTATCAACATCGGCAAACTTCTCTTATCGTAAGGACAACATCATCTTTCGCAACATCCTGACAATCGCTTCCAACAAAGCCACGGACTCCCCATATGGTTCGTTTGGTGAGTATGCTCGTATGAACCCATATTGGGAAGCTGTCGATGATAAAGGGAACATCAAAAGATGGGCCGAAAACAACATCCCTAACCCCTTGTACAATGGGACAATAGGGACTTCGTCCGTCAACGAATACATTGCCATAACCAACAACATATATGCAGAGTGGCATATCCTCCCTCAACTCAAGTCTACTCTTCGCCTCGGTATCAGCGAACGCAGAGCTGAGGGCAATGTATTCTTGCCTCCGATGCACTCGGCATTTGCCCATGTGAAAGAAGTAGATAAACGAGGTCGATACACGCTGGATAACGGAAGAGAGTCCAACTACACCGGCGACTTGAACGTCAACTACAACACAAATATCGGAAAGCATTCATTCTTCGTCAACGGAGGGGCTTTCATCGGTTCAAGATCAAGCAGCAACTACCGTCACATCGCTGAGGGCTTTTCCAACAACCAGCTGACCGATGCAACGTTCGCAAAAGGTTATGCCGAGAACTCCAAACCTCAAGGGATACAGAGTCTGATACACGACCTCAGCTTCCTCCTCGCGACATCGTACGACTATGATAGCAGATACCTTATCGACCTTACACTCAGAGAGAGTGCTTCTTCTCTCTACGGAGCTAACTCTCGATGGGCAAGCAGCTGGAGTGCCGGCCTGGGTTGGAACATCCACAACGAATCTTTCTTGAAGGGTAAAAAATGGTTGCAAGTGTTGAAGTTGAGGGCTTCACTCGGTCTGACAGGAAACCAAAATTTCCTCGCCAACTATTCTATCCCCACCTACCTCTTTATCAACAATCAGGGATACACCGGTCTCACAGGTGCTTACCTCAAGAATATGCCTAATCCAGATCTCAAGTGGGAACAACGCATGGACTACAATGCAGGGATGGATGTACGAATGGGACCTGTCGCTCTATCTTTGGATCTCTACCAATCTGATACTCGTAATATGCTCACGGATCTGACTATCCCCGGCTCTACAGGCTTTGGAATCGTGAAAGACAACCTCGGTATGGTACGTAACACCGGTATCGAAGGTAAGATGACCTACAGGCTATGGGGTGATGCCAATGGTAACTACATCAATCTCTTCGGGTCGATGATACACAACAAAAACAAGATCGTATCACTCAGCCAAAGTCTTAAGGAGTACAATGACCGTATGAGACAGGAGGCAGTACAAAACAACAGGCAGGCTCCGGTATTGATGTACGAGGACGGACAGTCTCTGACTACCATCTGGGCAGTAGAGTCTGCAGGTATAGACCCGTCTAACGGTCGTGAGATCTATGTCAAAAGAGATGGAAGCCTGACTTATGTATACAGTGCAAATGACCTCATCGCAAGCGGTAATACCGAGCCTAAGATCAGAGGGAACTTCGGCTTCAGTGGAGAGTATCGCAACTTCGGTGTCAACTTGTACTTCAACTACCAAGTGGGTGCGATGATGTACAACTCCACTCTCGTAGACAAGGTGGAAAATGCCAACGTAGACTACAATGTCGACAGACGTATCATGCAAGGACGTTGGCAAAAACCGGGAAACAACACGCCGTTCAAGAGATTTGATACTGCCAATCGCACCCGTGTGACAACGAGATTTATACAACGTAGAGATGAGTTGCAGATATCTGCACTATCCGTCTACTATGAGGTGCCTAAAAAGTGGGCCAATCGCTTGCGTAGCGAACGCCTGCGCTTGGCGTTCAACATGAACGACTTGGCGACATTCTCTACCATCCATGTGGAGAGAGGTACGACTTATCCTTTCGCACGTAAATTCTCTTTTTCTCTCACCTCTACATTCTAAACGATTATGAAGCACTTGAAATATATTTCATTCATCCTTGCCATCTTTGCTATGAATGCTTGCAACAGTTGGCTTGATGTATCTCCCAAGTCGGAAATTCGTGGAGAAGACCATTATAAAACGGTCGATGGGTTCAAACAGACCTTGATCGGTTGTTACATCAGTATGACTCATGCTGATCTCTATGGCAAAAATCTATCTTGGTACATGACTGAGATTCTTGCCAATCAGTATGAGAAAGACTATCGAGACGACCAAGGCAAGGCTCTCTATGAGCATCAGTATCAAAACTCCGGAGTCGTCATCCTTACGAAAAACATATGGGATAAGATGTACAATATCATCGTCAATGTCAACGATGCCTTGAGATACCTTCAAGACTCGGAAAACAAAATGACACCCATAGAATACAGACAGATACGAGGAGAACTGTATGCTCTCAGAGCGTACTTGCACTTCGACTTGATGCGTCTGTACGGCGAAAGTACGCCTAAAAAGGACTTCGCAAAGTGGGCAAGTCTCAAGTCCATACCTTATCAGACAGATGTGACAAAAAACTTCCCTCCTCAAAAGACAAATGCTGAGACTGTCGCGATGATAATGGAAGACATCGAGAGGGCTTTGGAGGATCTGAAATCATCAGACCCATTGGTATCGGAACACCCATTCAACTCGTACAATGAGATCAATTCGGATGGCTTCTTCAATCTTCGCAACCTTCGTCTCAATTATCTGTCTGTGCTTGCCCTCAAGGCACGCCTATTCCAATGGCAGGGGACACCCGAAAAGATGAAAGAGTGTCGCTCCGTGGCGGATATGATACTTAATCTCGTCACAGAAGCTACCAATAGGGGTGCGCATTTTGACACCAAGATCGGGATGATACCTGCCAAGAAGGTAAAGGCTTCAAACTTAAATTTGTTTGAGGAGTCTCTCTTTGGTCTTGAAGTACCTAAAATATCAGAGAAGATAGCTTCTTATCTCCGCATCGACTTTGCCAACAAAGTGTATGCCATGTGGATAGCAGAGTCAAGGGCTAAAGCGATCTTTGAGAACTCAAACATCGATATCCGATTTACCAAACAAATGATCAAAGGGACAGGCTATCCGTCCGGTTATGTGCCTGCCAAACTTTTTCAAGCGGATTTGGGTGAAAACAGGGGACGCCTCTCCTTGTTAAGACTTTCGGAGATTTATTTGATGGGGGCAGAGGCTTCACTCTTGTCCGAAACGCCAGACATCGAGCACGCTCGCGAGTTAGTATCTATGCTACGTTTGTTCAGAGGACATACTACAGAAATCAAGGCAGATGTCTCCTCTGAAGAACTACTACAAATCATCTATAAAGAGTACCAAAGAGAGTTTTTTGCTGAAGGAGTACAGTTTTTTGTCTACAAAAGATTGGGACTTGAAAAGATCTCAAGCAATGAAGACTCAAAGATGACTCCGGAGGATTACAGACTTCCGTTCCCGGACTTTGAGATCAATGCGGGACGTACACAAGCTTCAAACTAAATCATTTTACGCTATGAACTTATATATGAATATTATACGAGGATGCTTACCTTTCCTTTTTATAGCTTTACTCTCGAGCTGTACTCAGGTGGAGCCATCCGTTTTTGACAGTAAGTGTGACTCGGCGCGTTTCCCTCACCGAAGGGAAAAAGCTCCCGAAGCTGAAGGGTATGATGTAGAGAAGCAGGCATTCCTGTCATCATTCTCTTTCATAGATGTAAATATGCCTAAGGAGCACACTATATCTATCCCGTTGGTTCTTTCCGGGAATCCTGCACCAAGAGAGCGAAAAGTGACTGTCGAAACCATTGCTGAGGAATCCAACGCCCCCAAAGAGGCTTACAAAATCCTATCAGCAGTCATCTTTGCTGACACTGTGGTTGGAGAAGTGAAGCTACAACTCTACAACCTCCCTGAACTAAAAGAAAACACCTACACTCTATCTCTAAAAATAAAGGATAGCAGTGACTTAAGAGCCGGTCCGAGCGAAGACACCAAAGCTGTTTTCACATGGAATGCGACCATCCCCATACCTACGGCATCTGCTCTCATCATGTCATACAACATGTTGATAAATAGTTCTATTGACTATAATTCCACATCGGATGATTTTATCAGCACCAGGGCATTGGAGGTGATTGCCGAGTGTTTCAATTGGTATGACTTGGATGATGTAAAAAAATGGGGGGCCAAAGCCAATGATGCATCCGTCGGCAAGTACAAATATCTGTTGAACAGCTATTGGCTTGGGGCAGGAGGAGCTCAGAGGCTCTATGCAAAGCGGCTTGCTGCGTTCATCAAGGACTACAATGCCAAGCACCCTGATGCACCCCTCGTGCACAACTCAGGGACTGATAAGGGTAAACCCATACAGGCGAGAAAATATTAGACTTATACTGCACCAATTTTTATGAAAACATATAAGATCATGAATAAAATATTTCATGCATTCGCGCTGAGTTTGTTGGCACTTTCTGTTGTAAGCTGTTACAAGGATCAGAGTAGCCTTCAGACCACCCCGACTCCGGAGATCACAATAACAGTCGAGGATGTTGACAAGGAAATACACATCGATGGCGAGGAGATCCTAACGATACAACCCAAAGTATCGGCACCTCAAGGCGCTGAACTCACATACAAGTGGGAGCTCTCACGCAAAGCAGGAGACTACGAAAAGGACATGGAGGTGATCTCGACCGATCTTGCATTGAAAGATTACAAAGTCACTCGTCCGACAGACTCCAGTACACCATACTATTTGCGTTACACCGTGACCAACAAGTCATTTGGAGATGTAGAGACTATCCTGTTGTGGAAGTTGTATGTCAGCCCGGTTCTTTCAGATGGGTTACTTTTCTCTTACACCAAGGACGGAAAGACTTCTGACCTCGGCTATATCAAGTCGCAAGAGTTTACAAGGGATTATATCGGTGGCAAGCAGATAATCCTCACCGGGCTCTACGAAAAAGTGGCGGGGAACGCATGGGATGGACTGATCAAAGCTCTCAGCTTTTCAGTAAAAGGAAATGTCTACTTCAAACACACTCCCTATGCTTGGGCGGTGACTGCCGATCACAAGCTTTTGCGTTTTGACCCTCTCAACTATTCGCTTGACGGATCATCAGACCGCAATGACCTTATGATGGTAGAAGAAGAGTCTCCCAAGGTACTTCAATTCTCCCACAACTCATCCAATATCTTTATCCGCACAGAGAAGCGCGCTTACCGATGTCCATCAAATGCACTGAACTTCTTCTCTGAACCTATCGAAGGTTGGGATGCCGAGACAGTTTCAGGAGACATCACTGCAGCACATGGTTGTCTCAAAGATAGAGGAGGTATTGTGTGGTACAACAGTACTCAAGGGATGTTTAAGACTCTTGATCAGAACAGTGTTACGACTTTCAAGAAGTCCGAACACTTCGACCCCAATATACTTCCCAATCAGGAAGCCATCACAGCAGCCACGACAATCGAAGGGCCAAGAAAAGAACCGGGTAAATCATTGTTCCTCCTCAAAGATCAAGTCTCGCAGGAGTACAACATATATGAACTTGATCTCACTCCCTCCCATGATCTTCAGGCAGATCGTAAATACTCACTCTCCGGAGAAGCCAAAGCACTGCTCGACAGACGAGTTGATGCCTCATTTGCAGTACGCCAACCCGTACTCTACGTCGCAACTCAGGATGGTATCCATGTCATCAACTGGAAAGGCGACGGTACTACGAGTGTCAACACCGCTGCATTTCTATCGTTGGCAAAGTTTGGCAAAGTGAAGTCTATACGATTCTATCGCCAAGGAGAATGGATCATACAGCCTCACCGTGCACTCTTTAAGCTCTCTGAGTACAACGAAGCTGCTCTCATTGCGGTGACAGAAACCTCTGACGGCAACGATCAAATACACTTCATCCCGATGGCTACGGACAACACTGCGTCATTGGGAGCATTGCAACCCGAGAGTGAGATCAGGACATTCTCGCCAAAGGTCGGAAAGATCTTGGATGTCATTCCGATGGGAAAATAACCGGAGCCTGTCTGAAGCATCTAAACGCAGACTATACAAAACATCGACCGACAAGAGCTCGAGGTTCGACTTCGGCAATCAAGATCATAGATCTCATAATTTTTCATACGAGAGTTTTATGGGATCTATGAGTCTCTGGAGTGGGCATCACTATATGGTAAATCATATCAGCACTCATAAAACATCAAAAAATCTTATGAAAAAAAGAAATAATCTAAAGAACTACTTCAAAAAAAGCAAGACTCTTTTACTCCTTTCAGGCTCTATTTTCGCCCTTTACGGTTGCATGAATTCACCTGTCTCTGTGCTTCGAGGTGATGGTATACCTGCCGAATATGAAGGTAAGCATATGTTTATCGAAAACTCAATGACCGGGACAGTCGACTCTCTTAAAGTTGAGTCCGGGACTTTTAGCTATACCTTACCTGTCGACACAACCATTCTTTACCGTGTTGATATTGAGGGCAATGAGGCTGGGAATGTGTTTTTTATAGCAGAGGAAGGCGAGCACAGACTCCAACCCAAACACGAAGCCATAGGATTTCATATAGAAGGAGGAAGGCTCAACAACGAACTCAGAGCAATGATATCAAAAGTATCAGAAATGAATAACGAACAGGCACAAGGGGTCATGGCAAATTTCAGAAACTCTAAGCTCAGTAATGAGGAAAAAGCATATGCCAATCATCTTCAAGCCATTCAATACAGAGAGATGGCGACAAACTTGTATTCTGATTACCTGAGTCGTCACTCCGATAATGCCATTGGTATGCTAGCATTTTCACGACTCGAATATAAGGATGACGACGAATTTATCAAAGCATACGAGGCTCAATCCGAAGTCGTTAAACAAGGTTTTGCCCAACGTATGAGGTACGAAAAGATTTTCAATAACAGGAAGACGCAGGAAGGCATGCCCTATTCAGACTTTGAAATCAATATGGTAGATGGTAAGACCATCAAGTTTTCAGACTTCATGGAAGAGGGAAAGTATCTGCTAGTAGACTTTTGGGCCTCATGGTGTGTCCCTTGTCGTAAAATCATGCCTTATGTCAAAGATATGATCAATCGTTTCCCCTCTGACAGCCTTACAATGGTCAGCATCGGGAGCTTTGACAAGCCCGAACCTTATACAAAAGCGGCCAAAGAAGAGGATATACCATGGAGAGATGTTCTCGACGTAAACTCTAATGGTGCCCGCGTATACGGTGTGACATCGATACCTCATTTTATCCTGATCTCCCCACAAGGAGAGATTGTCAAACGAGCTTCTAATGTCCTACACGTAGAAGCCGTCCTCGAAGAAAGACTGCTCAACAAATAATACTTCTGAGCAGGCATCGATATAAAAGGTCGCTCCCTAAACTGTTTCCGATAACCGAAGTAGTTTAGGGAGCGACCTTTTTGTGTCAGCTCTGAGTCAGGGACCGGTGTCCTTTAGAGTTTTGATCTGATCCCCTCAGCTGTCTTGGCAAGGGCGACATGATCGGTATCCTGTTTTTTGTTGAAGTCAAGATCCCCCATCTTGTTCATCGGGATGAGGTGGATGTGTGCGTGGGGCACTTCGAGTCCGATGACAGACACTCCCACTTTGACACAACCGGTATGAGCCTTGATAGCCTTGGCAATAGCCTTGGCGAAGACGATCATTTCGCCGAGTTCCTCATCTGAGATGTCAAAGATGTAGTCTTCCTCTTTTTTGGGGATGACGAGAGTGTGCCCCTCTTGCACAGGGTTGATGTCCAGGAATGCAAAGAACTTATCGTTCTCAGCAATCTTGTGACATGGGATTTCTCCATTGATGATGCGTGAAAAGATAGTCATAGTACGTAGGAATTTTAGGAGACGAGAAGGATATCAGAAAGATATCTCTTCTATCTCAAATGTAACCTTTCCATTGGGTACTTCGATCTCTGCGACATCGCCGACCTTTTTGCCTACAAGACCCTTGGCGATGGGTGTGGATATAGCAATCTTACCGGCTTTGAGGTCAGACTCTGTATCAGAGACGATAGTGTATGTCATAGACTTGCCCGTAGCGAGATTTTTGATCGTCACCTTGTTAAGCATCTGCACAGTATCGGTACTGAGGTTTGAGGTGTCGATGATACGTACGTTTACGAGTTGCGAACGTATGCCGGCGATACGAGCTTCGAGGAGTCCTTGCGCTTCCTTTGCTGCCGAGTATTCGGCATTCTCTGACAAGTCTCCCTTATCTCGAGCCTCTGCAATGGCACGGATCACCTCAGGGCGGTCTACTGTCTCAAGTTTTTTGACTTCTTCGAGTAGCTTGTTATAGCCCTCTTCAGTCATATAAATGTATTCCATATATGCTATATTGTCTGTTTTGTCTTTGGATAAAATAAAAACAATCCTGAACGAAGTAGCACTTGTCCAGAATCGTTACATCATCTATGTATCTCTGCTCGAGAGCTGTCTTTATGCCCTCTTAGCACCGGCAAAGATACGGCAACTCTTTTAGATTTCCAACTTTATCACTATAAATCCCGTATAAAACATCAAATATCAGAAAAATGCACCTGCTTTCAGATAGAATCTGTCGACAGATAATCAATCCTCCCCTCTTTAGTGCTGAGGAGAGGAGCTATCGTACAGAGAAAGAGACAGATGTCACTTTTTCTTCTTTCTATTGAACGTCTGTGTGGCGTCATCGGCCCGACCTTTGTTGAACCTGTAAATAAGGATAGGCAGGATGACAAGTAGAAAAACCAAGCCAAGCCCCAACTGGATATACTCCACAGTCTCATGCAGTCTCACGGGGATAAAGTCCATGGAAAACTTCAGGAGGACGATTATAAGCAAAACAGTAAGTGCGACGTTACGGATGCCGATAAACTTGTTCATAGTATCAAGGGTAAAAAAACTTATGACACAAAGGTATCGATTTCCGACCTGAATAACAACGTTTACAGGTGTTTCAGCGTAGACTCAAAATCGATACGGTGGTCGATGCTTCGTCCGAGCGTGAGCTCGTCAGCATATTCGAGTTCGTCCCCGATGGAGACCCCGCGTGAAATGACAGAGATCTTGACGCCCGTATCCTTGAGCATACGGTAGATGTAGAAGTTGGTTGTATCGCCCTCCATGGTCGTACTGAGAGCGAGGAGCACCTCCTTGACCCCCTCACGACGCACACGATCGGGAAGATCTTGAAGATAGAGATCTGACGGGCCTATACCGTCAAGGGGAGAAATAATCCCCCCAAGGACATGATACAAACCCTTGAAGTTGCCCGTGCGCTCTATGGCGATGACCTCTCGCACACTCTCCACGACACATATCATAGACTCGTCTCTACGAGGATCTGCACATACCTGACACACCTCCTGATCACAAATATTGTGACACACACGGCAGTGGCGGATGCCATCTATGTAGTTGCGGATATCATCGCAAAAGCTATGGGTAAAAGCAGGTTCCTGCTTGAGAAGATGTAATGCCAACCTAAGCCCCGATTTAGGACCTATTCCCGGCAGAGACGCAAATGCATCAACAGCTCTTTGCAAAAGGAGTGAATAGTCTTCGATCTTCATCTTGGAAGAAGAGGCACAGAGACTCAGACGTTAGAAAAATCTTTTCGTCTCAACTCAAAGTCTTTACCAAGGTATTTCTCACGCACGACCTCATTCTCAGCGAGTTCTTCGGCAGTACCCTGAAAGAGGACTTTACCCTCAAAGAGGAGATATGCCCTGTCCGTGATTGAGAGGGTCTCGTACACGTTGTGGTCTGTGATGAGGATACCTATATTCTTATTTTTAAGTCTTGCCACAATAGTCTGTATGTCTTGTACCGCGATAGGATCGACTCCCGCAAAAGGCTCATCAAGCATGATGAACTTCGGGTCGATAGCCAGACAGCGGGCGATCTCGGCACGACGACGCTCACCACCGGAGAGGCGTTCGCCGGTATTGCGACGCACCTTTTCGAGACCAAACTCACTGATGAGACTTTCGAGTCTCTCTATCTGCTCCTTACGTGTACGACCGGTCATCTCGAGCACCGAAAGGATGTTGTCCTCCACTGACATCTTGCGGAAGATCGACTCCTCCTGTGCCAGATAGCCTATACCTTTGCGCGCACGTTTATAGATAGGCTCATCGGTGATGTCCTTTTCATCGAGGAATATCTTCCCATTATTGGGCATCACAAGTCCCACGGTCATATAGAATGTGGTTGTCTTTCCGGCACCGTTGGGGCCGAGGAGACCGACGATCTCACCCTGAGAGACCTCGATGGAGACGTGATTGACGACAGTACGGTTTCGGTATTTCTTGACTAAGTCGTAAGTTCTTAATTTCATTGTCCGTGCGTGAGATAATTGAATAGCAACAAAGTTACAATATTTTCTCAGAGCCGATTGCATTATCCCACACTGAGTTCACTTTTGTCAGACTGCATGCCCCAAAACTCATTTCGATGACCGATAAGCGGATTAGACTCTCATACATGGGCAATCACTCCGGCGTGGATCAAAGAGTAGAAGCCATGAAAAAAGGTTGTCTAACTTGAGACATCAAGGTAGGCATCTTGATTCATCAAGTTAGACACATCGATTTCGAAGGTTCTATACCTTATTCCTTTTGGTCGCATTGGCAAGCACTGAAAATTTTGAATTAAATATTTATATTTGCACAGATCATCAAGGCTTTTCTAAAAAGAGATGAGAGAAGTTAGACACATTGCCTGTTTGATCTTCATGCTTTTATCGTCATGTACGAGGGGGAAAAATGAAGTAATCTGGCGCGGAGAGGGGGGAAGATCTCGTGTATATCTGGAGCGAGTGACGGACACACTGTACACCTTGAATCTTACTTGTCATGCCGATGACAAGCATACGATATGGCGACTCCCCTACCCTGTATATAGATTTGATCACGGCGACCTGTGGGGTGACGAGACCCCGGAGATCGTTGTCGGGGTCATCAAGGCAACGAGGTTTGACAGCATCGTGCGTAAGCGGCTGTTTATATACCGCATTGCGGACGGGACTTATATACGTCCGCTTTGGCTTGGATCACGAGTGAGTCAGCCTCTCGAAGACTTTGCCGTCGATCGTAGTTGTCACCCTGCTCACATCCGTACGATAGAGAAAGAAAGGTCAGGAGCTTATCTCGTTGCGGAGTACAAGTGGAGAGGTTTTGGACTTCGATTTGTCCGCTACCTTGCGAGAGAACAAGCACTGAAAGATGCCGATGATCTACTACATAAGAGAGACCGATAACAGCACTATAAATCAATAATGGAAAAAACTATGAAAAAGTTTGTGACCTACTTTTGTCTCATATTGCTCGTATTCTGGAGTTGCACCGGAGGGAAAAAGGGCAAAGGAGAAGAGAATAACCGACAAATCGATAAGGCAGTCAACTTCTTGAGCGAAGAAATACTTCCCCGGTCCGTAGATATCAATCAAGATATCCAAGATTACTCGTTGCAAGAGTTACGCCTGCTCAAGGCTTATGTTTATGCCATTCATGGGCTGTTCTTCATGGAAGCCGACATAAACGCATATTTCACCAACAACACCGATTGGTATGGGCTTTTGACAGAACAGCTATTCAATGAGTCCGAAGAAAAGCAGACAGAGTTTGCGACGGAGTATCATCAGATAAAACTATCTCCTGAAGAGACAGAGTTCGTGACAAAAATAGAGGCTCGCATCAAAGAGCTTCAAGCTCAGCAGATGACAGATCAAGGAGGTTATAAACTCGGAAATCCTGAAATGACAGCCAATCTATTTCAGTTCAAGGATGTAGACTCCACTCTGATAGCAAAATTGAAGGAATGCAACTTTGCCATAGGATATGGCGGATACGAGCAACTCTTTCATCTCTATGAAGAAAATGATTACAGAAAGATCCCAAGTTTCGTAACATCGGATCTTTACCTGCAAGCTATGCACATGTACTTCTCATATGTCATGAAGTCGCTCGAGCAAGAGCACTTCATACCGACGATGAAAGAAATAGCTCTTGCGATGTACAAGGAAGCTACAAAAACATCGGAAGAATCGACAGATGAAAAAATCAAAGACATAGCATTACACACGGCAACATTTTATGCCATTCCATATTACATACTCACTCAGAAAGAGGTCGCTCTACCGGAAAAATATCAACGACTATTCAAAGCTGAGGTGACGAATATCATGAAAGAAGAGCCTGAGTCGTCAGAGTTTCTCGAAACCGGGTCTCTCACATTTCCATATGACCTGTTTAAGCCCCGAGGGCACTACACACGGAAGGATGAAACACGTGCGTACTTCAAGGCTATGATGTGGCTACAAGTTGCTTACTTTTGCCGTGATGATGTCAAACAACTTGAGCGCGCGATATTTCAAGCTCATCTACTCCGCAAGGCAAAGACGGCAAAGGGTATAAGTGTCATGCAAGAGTACAACAAAGTATATGAGCAGATCACATTCCTCACAGGGACATCCGACAATCTTTCGCTCATGGACGTTGTTGATGTCATGCGCCAAAAATCCATCGGCAGCCTCAGTGATGCCCTCAGCAACAGTGGCATAGAAAAGATCAGCGTCGCACTCGCCTCTATTGCCGAAAGCAAAAACGTGATCAAACCTAAGATCGAAAGGACATGTAGAGACAAAATCAACTTCATGCCCCAGAGATATCTCCCGGACAACGAAGTGCTTCAAAGTCTTGTAGATCCCCAACCCAACAGTGTGCGAGCATATCCCAAAGGCCTCGACATCTTTGCTGCCAATGGGATAAAACAAGCGGAAGACATCCTCTTCAACCTCTACAAAGAGGATAAAAACTGGGATGAGTATGCACAAGAACTTGATCTGTTGAAAAACAAGTTCCGCTCTTTCAAGCCGGCTTATATGTCTCTGTACGATCTCTGGCTCAACTCCCTTTTTGCAATGAACAACGTGAGCAAAGAAGCTCCGAGCTTCATGCAAACACCCCAATGGGGGTATAAAAACCTCAATACAGCCCTTGCATCATGGGCAGAGCTCAAGCACGATGCCATCCTCTACGGAGAGCAGCCGATGACAGCCGAGTGTGGCGGCGGTGGGCTTCCGACTCCGGATGTTGTAGGATATGTAGAGCCCAATATGCCCTTGTGGGAAAAGATGCGCGAAATAACCGATACAGCGGTGACACTGTTGCGTAAGCACGGATGTCTCACACCCGACTTGGAAAGTAAAAGTGAGAACCTTGCTGCACAACTTGATTTTCTCATCTCGGTGACAAAAAAAGAACTTACGGGCCGGCACCTGACCTCCGAGGAGCTTAACAGTATAAGTATCATCGGTTCGAGTGTCGAACTATTCACACTGTCGGTGCTTGATCCGGGAACAAGTCTTGACAATTGGCAACTTGTGGAAGGGCCGGACAAGTCTATCGCTGTTGTTGCGGATGTCTACACACGCAATGTATTAGGCTGTGATAAGCAGGGTGTCCTGCATGTCGGTACAGGTACGGGCAACCCCATATTTGTGCTCGTAGAGATCAATGGTTATCTCTATCTCACGAGAGGAGCAGTACTGAGTTACTATGAGTTTGTCCGTCCTCTTGACGAAAGGCTATCGGACGAGGAGTGGCAGGAGATGCTCAAAAACGGCAACGCTCCAAGTGTACCCGAGTGGATTCAAAAAGTCATGATCGGTAAAACTCCGAAGTCAGACGACAGGGTCTTTTATAGTTCAGGATGCTAAGGCTGATCTTATCACTTTTCCTATTCACGAGCATTGCTATCTCTTCGGAGGGGCAACGACTCTCCATACTCTTTACCGGGGATGTCATGCTCGACAGGGGAGTGCGCCGACAGATAGAAAAAAGGGGAGCCGATGATTTGTTTTCATCGGTCGCCCCTCTCTTTCGTAGTGTCGATGCGACTGTGATCAACCTTGAGATGCCTATCACCTCAAGAAAGACTCCTCTGCGCAAGAAATTTATATTCAGAGGAGAACCGGGATGGACAGCCACTCTGAGACGGGCAGGCATCACCCACGCTGCCATGGCCAACAATCACACCAATGATCAGGGATATAAGGGATTGGAAGATACTGCACGACACCTCCGAGATGAGGGTATCACCCCTTTGGGATACGGACTCACCTCGGAAGAGCGAGTTGCCCCGACTCTGATCACCAAAAGCGGTATCACGGTCGCTCTCTTCAACTCCGTGACGATACCTCTCGAACACTGGTTCCAAACTGAGGGAAGACCCGGAGTCTGCCAACACTCCCCAAAAGAACTTGCCAAAGCAATCAAAGGCCACAAGGCTTCCCACCCTCATCATCACATCGTAGTCATACTACACTGGGGGCAAGAATACTCACCCACCCCATCACTGCACCAACGACATGGTGCCCGTATACTGACACAGGCAGGCGCAGATATCATTGTGGGACATCATCCTCATGTCATCCAATCGGCAGAAAAGATCGGAGAGAAATATGTGTATTACAGCATCGGTAACTTTGTCTTTGACCAAAAAGGGGAAAGAGAATCCGAAGCTCTTATCTTACGCCTCGACTTTACGACCCGAAGCGTCTCTCCCACCACTTACAACGTCAAGATCACAGACTGTCGCCCCGACCTCCGATGAGTCTTGCGATCCGATACTCGTATCCACCAAGAAGATGGTGCCTACCTTGATGTGGCAAGTTAGACGAGTTCTTTTCGACACATATCAATTTGATTGTAGCTAAGTTGTTTTTCTTTTTTCCAAGGCTGTGCATGGTGTTGTTTTACATTTGAGCCTTTCATCTAAATCTCGTACATTTGTACATAAGTGGGAGAGGAGTGCCTTCTTCCCAAATCAAACCAAAACATATGAGTAGTAAATACATCCCAAGGAGCAAAGCTTCAGGGCGTAAGGCTAGAAAGTCCAGAGCCGGTGCCGGCAATGACTTTGTCGACAAGATGCCTTCTATCACACGATTGAGAGGTAAGATCATGGAGTACTTCCGTGAGCGTCCCAATAGTCCCGTCAATTACAAACAAATAGCTGCTGCCATCGGAGTGCATGGAGATATCGCTTACGAAGTGGTGTCTGAACTTGTTACGAGCCTTTCAGACGAAAAGATCATCCAACGCTCGGGGCGTGGCAAATATTTCTACAAAGCTCCAAGCAAGAGCCTAGAAGGGATATTCCGCCGTACCGGAGGCAGGGGGCACAATTCGTTCGTTCCCGATGACGGAGGCGCGCCCATCCGCATAGCGGAGCGCAACTCCCGCAACGCCATGGATGGCGACCGCGTGGTGATTCAGCTCCATGCCAAGCGCAGAGGCACAGCCCCCGAGGGAGAAGTCGTGCAGGTCATCGAGCGTGTGGAAGCCAACTTTGTGGGCAAACTCGAAGTCAACAACGGCGTATCATTCCTCCTCACAGAGAGCAATAAGCTGGCAAACGATATATTCATCCCGGATCGATTTGTCCGCGGAGCGAAAGATGGCGACAAGGTTGTCGTCCGTGTGATCGAATGGAAAGAAGGAGCTAAAAATCCTGTTGGTGAGGTCATCGATGTCATCGGTCGTGCCGGTGAAAACGATACAGAAATGCATGCCATCCTTGCGGAGTTTGGTCTGCCATATGTTTACCCTAAGGAGGTCGAAGCTGCAGCTGATCGTATCGATGAGCAGTCTGCATACGATCCAAAGTACAATCGTGAGGACTTCAGAGAAGTTCCGACACTGACAATAGACCCCAAAGAAGCAAAGGACTTCGACGATGCTCTCTCTTACCGCGTACTTGAGGATGGCAATTTCGAAGTGGGGGTACACATCGCCGATGTGACCGCATACGTCCATGACAATGATATCATAGATAAGGAAGCTCAGAAGCGTGCTACGAGTGTGTATCTCGTGGATCGTACCGTGCCGATGCTACCGGAGAGGTTGTGCAACGACCTGTGTTCGCTCCGCCCCAATGAAGACAGACCGGCTTTTTCGGTGATCTTCAAACTCAACGAAGATGCCAAAGTGCTGGACTATCGTATCGTACGTACGGTGATACACAGCGATGCGAGGTTGGCTTATGAGGAAGCTCAAGCCGTGATAGAGGGTGAGGATGGAGTCTTGAAGGAAGAGATACTTGCACTCAACACCTTGGCTCAAAAATTGAGAGCCGAACGTTTTGCCAACAACGCCATAGACTTCGACCGCAGCGAACTCAAGTTTGAGATAGATGAGGCCGGTAAGCCTATTGCGGTCAAGAGTATCGTCAGCAAGGAGGCCAACAAACTCATAGAGGAGTTTATGCTCCTTGCCAACCGTACCGTAGCAAGACACATCGGCAAGGCTGAAGCCGGCAAAAAAGCTCCCGTCTTTGTGTACCGCGTACACGATCTGCCGGATCCGGAGAAGCTCCAAAATCTTGCAGAGTTTGTGATGCGTTTTGGTTACAAACTCAAATATATGGGCACTCCAAGCGCAACGGCAAGATCCATCAACGAACTACTGGATGCCGTGCAAGGCAAGCCCGAAGAAAAGTTGATAGAGACCATCACGATACGAACCATGGCAAAGGCGACATACACAGTGGACAACATCGGCCACTACGGATTGGGATTTGAGTACTACACGCACTTCACCTCCCCTATCCGTCGTCATCCGGATATGCTTGTCCATCGCTTGCTGACACATTATCTCGCCGGAGGGAAGAATGTGGATAAGCGAGCTTACGAACAGATGTGCGAACACGACTCTGCAATGGAAAATACCGCCGCTCAAGCCGAGCGAGCTTCGATCAAGTACAAGCAGGTTGAGTACATGATGGAGCGTATAGGACAAGAGTACAAGGGAGTAATCTCGGGGGTGACCGACTGGGGTCTGTATGTAGAGATCATAGAGAACGGCTGTGAAGGCTTGGTGTCTATCCGTGATCTGGATGATGACTACTATGAGTTTGACGTGAAGAACTATTGCCTCAGAGGATTCCACAAAAACAAGAAATACAGCCTCGGGGATGAGGTCACGGTCAGGGTAGAAAATGCAGATCTCGAACGCAAACAACTTGACTTTACCCTCATCTAACCCCTTCTCTCCTCAACGACGACAATGAAGATGCAAAACAATAATAACAATCTGGGGGATTTTGACATCAGAGCCATCGAACCCGAACGACTCAAGGATCAACAGTCTGATCCCGACAGAGCCCTCAGACCTTATACTTTCGATACATTCAAAGGACAGGATGCAGTCGTGGACAACCTCCGTGTCTTTGTCATGGCGGCCAAGATGCGTGGAGAGTCGCTTGATCATGTACTCTTGCATGGACCTCCGGGACTGGGGAAGACAACCCTATCTCAGATCATAGCCAACGAGCTTGGCGTGGGGATAAAGGTGACTTCAGGCCCGGTCCTTGACAAGCCGGGAGACCTTGCGGGTGTCCTTACGTCTCTTGAGCCCAACGATGTCCTCTTCATCGATGAGATACACCGTATGCCTCCGGTAGTGGAGGAGTACCTCTACTCGGCTATGGAGGACTACCGCATAGACATTATGATCGACAAGGGGCCGGGAGCAAGGAGCATACAGATAGATCTCAATCCCTTCACCCTCATAGGTGCGACGACTCGCAGTGGTCTTTTGACAGCTCCGCTGAGAGCTCGTTTCGGTATCAACCTGCACCTCGAATATTACGATATCGATACCCTCATGGGGATCGTCCTCCGAAGTGCAGGTATCTTGGGCATAGAGTGCGAAAAGAATGCCGCACAGGAGATCGCCGAGAGGAGTCGTTGTACACCTCGTATCGCCAACGCCCTGCTCCGTCGCGTACGTGACTATGCTCAGGTCAAAGGCTCGGGGCGCATCCATCATGATATAGCTTGCTACGCCCTCGAAGCCCTCAATATAGATCGTCATGGATTGGATCAGATCGACCATAAGATATTGACAGTAATCATGGATAAGTTTGGCGGAGGACCCGTGGGACTGGGCACAATAGCCACAGCGATAGGAGAAGATCCCGGTACTGTGGAAGAGGTCTATGAACCGTTCCTCATCAAAGAGGGATTCATGAAGCGCACCCCTCGCGGACGAGAAGTGACAGAGCTGGCATACAACCATTTTGGTCGCACAATGTTTCCGAGAGCACACTCGCTCTTTGATTAAAATACTCTTCAAAGAAAATGAGTAATATCAAGGTCGATAAGTCCACAGGCCTGGGAGGACTTGCCAAGGATACAGTGATATATGGTATCACGAATATCGTAAGCAAATTCCTCAACTGGCTATTGGCTCCATTTTATATCCGTATCCTTGCAGATAGTGCGGAATACGGAATAGTCACCAATCTCTATGCATGGGTGAGTGTGATCCTGGTGGTGCTAACCCTTGGCCTGGAGACGGGACTATTCAGGTATATGAATACCTCCGACACCCCCAACCGGGTCTATGGTACGACACTCAGGATATTGGGGGTGGTTGTCGGCCTGTTCCTCGCAGTAGGATGGTTCTTCGTAAATGATATTGCTTCGGGGTTGAGTTATCCCGATCATCCCGAGTATATAGGCATTTTTGTGACCATTGTCTCTATGGATGCCTTACTGTCGTTGCCATTTGCCTATCTGAGACATACCAAGAGGCCGTTGAAGTTTGCATTCTTCAAGTTTCTATTTATCTTCTTGAATATCATCTTCAACATATTCTTCCTCGTCCTTTGTCCATGGCTCTACAAGCATCATCCGGAGACGATATCATGGTTTTACCGAACAGACTACGGAGTGGGATACATATTTATCTCCAACCTCTTGGCAACCATGATCGAACTACTCTTTATGCTTCCGGTGATACGCCCCGGGCTGAAGTCATACGACAAAACACTTGTAGGTCCCATGTTGCGCTACTGCCTTCCTCTGATGTTACTCGGAGTGATGGGCAACTTCAGCCGTATGGCAGGGCAGATACTCATCCCCGAGCTGTATGCCGATAAGGCTTACGCCATGAGTCAGCTGGGTATCTATGGAGGTTGCCTCAAGATCTCAGTGGTGATGGTGATGTTTATGCAGGCCTTCCGGTTTGCCTACGATCCCTTTGTGTTTTCAAAGATGAAAAAGGATGATGCCCCACGAGCATACAGGGTGGCGATGAACTACTTCTTGCTCTTTACCTGTATCATCTTCCTTGGTGTGATGTACTGGATAGACTTTTTCAAACACATCGTACGTCCGGAGTACTACGAGGGCTTGAGGATAGTCCCAATCGTCATGGCGAGTGAAATCATCTTCGGGATCTACTACAACCTCTCGATGTGGTACAAGCTCAGTGACCGCACCTATTTCGGCACTGCATTTTCTCTCATAGGATTTGTCATCACGGTAGGACTCATCATAGTCTTTACCCCCAAATACGGCTATGTGGCCTGCGCTTGGGCATCGCTCATCTGTAATGTGGTGATGATGCTGTTGTCATACGCCTTCGGTCGCAAGTACCACCCTATAGAGTATGATGTACTCAAACTCATTGGTTTGGGAGCATTTACGATGATATCCTACTACGCAGGTATGCAGATCATGACAGAAGCAGTATCTTTGCGTATTGCGTTACGTACAGGATTATTATTTGTGTTTGCCGTCGTTGCTCTCAATATCATCAATCCTAATTTTCGACAAACAATAAGACAACTTAGAAAATCATGAATACTTCGACCCCGGAGGATCAAAAGACAACTGAACCTCGCCAAAACCTTTGGGATTTTCTGATTACCTACTTCGATGTCAAAGGAGAAAAGGAAAATGAGTTCCTCACCATCGAAGCCATGAAAAGTGATGTGGACTTCCGTGGCACCAAGGCCTGGATCCTCATCTGTGCGATCATCATAGCCTCTCTGGGACTCAATACAAACTCTACAGCTGTCATCATAGGTGCCATGCTTATCTCCCCACTCATGGGACCGATCATAGGATTAGGGCTGGGGCTGGGGATATTGGACTTCAGGCTTGTCAGAAAGGCTTTGCGCAACTTTGCGATTGCGACCGTCATAGCTCTCCTCACATCGACCCTGTATTTTCTCATCTCGCCTATCTCAACGGCTCAGAGCGAACTATTGGCACGTACCCAACCGACATTGTACGATGTCCTCATCGCTCTTTTTGGTGGTATAGCGGGAGTGCTTGCCGGTGCAACAAAGTCGAAGGGTAATGTCATCCCCGGTGTGGCTATCGCAACGGCTCTCATGCCGCCACTATGTACAGCAGGGTATGGTATCGCTACAGGGCAACCGAGCTTTTTCTTCGGGGCATTTTACCTGTACCTCATCAACTGTGTCTTTATAGGCCTGGCCACTTATATGATGATCAAGCTGATGAAATACCCTAAGGTCAGCTACATGAATCCGGTCAGAGCAAAACGTCTGAGCTACCTTGTATTTGCGATTGTAACTTGTACAGCCGTACCGAGTGTCATCTTAGGTTACAAACTCATCCGTTCGAACATTTTTGAAGAACAAGAGAAGAGGTTTGTGCGTACGGAATTTGTTTTCCCAAATACCCAGTTGATCAAACACAATGTTACTCACAGGGGAGACAGCAACTTTATCGAAATCTCACTCATTGGTGAAGAGCTCCCTCCATCTGTGATCCATGCCCTCCAAGCAAAGCTTACTGAATATGGACTCAAGAACACAGCATTGATCGTTCGTCAGGGATTTGGGAATACCAATCTTGATGCATTCCGTTCTGACATCATGCAAGATATAACAAGATCTTCGGGAGACTACATCAAGTACCAACAGCTCCTCATAGACTCTTTGCGCAATGAAATCAACAATAGTCAAAAACTTTCGCACCAGGCTATTTCTATATCTTCAGATCTCAGGAGACTATTCCCGGAAGTCATCAGAGCAGACTTTTCGAGCAGCTACTCCGTATCTATAGATCAAATGCAATTGGAGACCGTAACAACCGTCATGTTGGTGTCGGAGCGAGCAATCTCACCTGACAGCCGCAAGCGTATCGAAAGGTGGCTTGAAGGTATCTTGCCGGGGGTTCGAGTGGAGTATCAGAGCCTTTCCAATGGGAGATAAGCACAAAACTTTTTACTCATAAAGAAATGAGTATCTTTGCGAACAAATGGATCTCAACTTAACTTAATAACCATAAACAGACAAAAACAATGAGACTAAAAAAACTTGCCTTGATGGCAGTCGCTCTCTTGGCTTTGAGCCCTATGGCAAAAGCAGACAAAGGGATGTGGCTCCTCAATGAGCTGAAGAAGGAAAACATCCAGAGGATGAAGGAACTTGGGTTCACACTTAACCCTGAGGCTCTTTTCAACAATGACGCTCCCAGCATTGCTAACGCAGTGGTTATCTTCGGACGTGGATGTACCGGTATCACAACATCCAATCAGGGATTGATCTTCACCAACCACCACTGTGGTTATGATGCTATCCAGAGCCAAAGTACTGTAGAACATGACTACCTCCGTGATGGGTTTGTCTCCTATGACAAGTCTCAAGAACTTCCCATACCGGGGCTTACAGTAAGCTATCTCAACAGTATCAAAGATGTCACAGCTGAAGTTGAAGCGGCCGTGGCAGGCATCACCGATGAGATGACACGTATCGGCATGATCAGCGAGACACTCGAAAAGCTTGCTGCACCATACAATAAGGATAAGAACACAAAGGCTCAGGTATATCCATTCTACGAAAACAACGTCTACTATCTCATCATTTACGATGTGTTTACAGACGTGCGTATGGTATTTGCACCACCCAGCTCCATGGGTAAGTTTGGTGGTGACACAGACAACTGGATGTGGCCTCGCCATACCAATGACTTTGCGGTCTTCCGTGCTTATGCAGATGCTAAGAACAGACCTGCAGACTACTCTCCAAAGAACAAGCCTTATCGCCCTAAGTACTTCGCTAAAATTTCTCTCAAGGGTGTGAAAGAAAAGGACTATGCTATGACTATCGGCTTCCCCGGTTCGACAGACAGATACCTCAGTTCATGGGGTGTTGACAACCTTATCAAGTATGAAAATGAGCCTCGTATCCTTGTTCGTGGACTTAAGCAAGAAGTATGGCTCAAGCACATGAAGGCAAGCCAGGCTATCAACATCCAATATGCATCTAAGTACGCTCAGAGCTCTAACTACTGGAAGAACTCTATCGGTATGAACAAGGGCCTTAAGCGTCTCAATGTCATCGAAGAAAAGCGTAAGATCGAAAAGGAATTTGCCGAATGGGTAGCACGTGACCCTAAGCGTCAGGAAAAGTACGGCTTTGTCCTTGACAGCCTTCGTCTTCCACTCATAGACCAAGCTCGCTACCAAAAAGACTTCACAGTCCTTACAGAAGCCCTCTCAGGTATGGAGCTTAGAGGCCTTGTCCGTCTACCGGAAACAGCTAAGGATTTCAATGTTGAAGCTCGTTACAAGGACTTCAACCCTATCGTAGCCAAGGAGACTCTACCGGTGATGCTCAAGGTGGTTAAGGAAAATGTAGCTCCTGAGTTCCTTCCACAAGTCTTTGCAGCGATTGATGAGCACTTCGGTGGAGACTATGTTAAGTTTGCCGAATTGCTTTACTCTAATTCTGTTGTTGTCGATCGTGACAGAGTAGTCAAGGCTATGCAAGATTATCCCGCATTCAAGGCAGCTATTGATTCCGACCCCGCGACTCTCCTCGTCTCAGACTTCATGCAATCGATCTCTAAGGTTGGAGGCAAGATAGGCGCTACAACAGGTCAACACCTTAAGGGTCGTCGCCTATTCTTCGCAGGTCTCAAAGAAATGTGGCCGGATAGAGCTCTTCCATCCGATGCAAACTTCACCATGCGTATGAGTTATGGTTCGGTCAAGGGTTACAAGCCTTTTGATGCGGCAATTTACGACTACTACACTACCGAAGCAGGTATCTTCGAAAAGCAAGATCCGGAGAGCCATGAGTTTGCAGTACAACCTGAAATCCTCAAGCAACTCGGAGAAAAGGACTTTGGTGATTATGCAGACGCAGACGGCACACTTCACCTGTGCTTCCTTTCTGACAACGACATCACCGGAGGTAACTCAGGTAGCCCTGTCTTTGGCAAAGATGGCCACCTGATCGGTCTTGCTTTCGACGGCAACTGGGAAGCGATGAGCGGTGATATCGAGTTTGAACCAAACCTCCAACGTACTATCAGCGTTGATATCCGCTATGTATTGTGGGCTATCCACAAGTGGGGCAAGGCTGAAAATATCATCAAAGAACTTGAGATCGTGCGCTAAGCCGAAGATCTGAAATACCTATATCCCTCAAGGGACAGTCTCACTTAGAGTGAGACTGTCCCTTGTGCTTTTTATATCCCCACTGCGTTGTGTGGGTGATTTTATGGCTACCGTCCGTACATTGAGTACCATTGATAGAATATTCTCATAAAAAAGCATCTCCAATTAAGAAAACCTCGAACAAATACAATATTTTCATTAAATTTGCACATCTAAAACAAAGAAAGATTTAAGGTTTACTTTTAATTTAGGACAATTCTGTCCGATTAACCACATGTATAATTTTACTAATAACTAAAATGAAGAAAACTTACATTTTGGGGGTTGTGACGCTACTTTTATTGGCGTTTGGCTGGGGAGCCTGTAACGAGATTGACATTGTTTCGCCTCCCGGTCCAAGAGGGTTGAGCGCTTACGAAGTATGGGTTGAGGCTGTCAAAACCGGCAAGGTCTCATGGAATGAAGGCACGGACCTTCCCAATTACTTTAAATTTATTAAGGGTGAAAAAGGTGATGCCGGCGCTGATGCTTTCTCTATTTGGAGAGATTGGATCAAGGAAGGGAACATTGACGATCCCCATAATCCTGGCAGAAAATGGAACCCGGAGAGAACTACCAAACGAGATTTCTACATCTTCCTCACGGGAGCTAAAGGTGAAGATGGACGTACTCCATTCATCAACGAAAAAGGTAATTGGCAGATCGGGGATATAGATACAGGAATCGCTGCTCGCGGACGCGATGGCCAGAAGGGAGAAAAGGGTGACACCGGAGAAAAGGGAG
>NZ_JAUMXC010000052.1 GCF_030529325.1 Porphyromonas sp.
CCCTCTTCGAGATAACCCTCTATGAGCGAATACACTTCGGGCATCTTTGCGAGTTCCTCTATATCGTCTGTTTCGATAGCTTTCCCTTTGAGCTTACTCCGGACAGCATCCCAGTTGGGATAGATCAGAGCACTGACAAAGTTACGCTCTTCGGCGATCACCATTGCCTGCTCGATGTACTTATTGGCACACACAAGGCCTTCGATCATCTGTGGCGCAATGTACTTGCCGTTGGCGGTCTTGTAGAGATCCTTGAGACGCTCTTTGAAGAAGATGTTGCCATCCTTGTCTATCGTACACATATCTCCTGTCCGGAACCAACCATCTGCACCAAAGGCCTCGGCAGACTCTTGAGGCTTGTTGAAGTAACCCTTGGACACCGTCACACCTTTGACCAAAAGTTCGCTGGTCTGTGGATCGATCTTCACTTCCACTCCCGGCAATACCGTACCGATAGAGCCGAAAGCGTGTTTCTTGGGTCGACAGAAGCACACAGTGGCTGTTGTCTCGGTGAGACCGTAACCTACAACAATGGGAATGCCCATCGAACTAAGAGCTTCATTGACAGGATCGGCAAGGGCTGCACCCGCGGTGGGGAAAAGTTTGCCTCGATCGATACCAACGTTCTTTTTCACAAGTCCGAAGAGCTTATTGGCGAAGAACTTATACTTCATCATCAACGAAAATGGTGCTCTGCGTCCCTTTTGTCTGTACTCAAAATGGTACTCTTTGCCTATGCTTATCGCACTGCGCATGAGTTTCTGCACTCGAGGGGAGAAGGTAGAAATCTTTTCCTCGACTCCGATATGAACCTTTTCCCAAAAACGAGGAACGTTGCACATGAAGTGAGGACGCACCTCCTGGAGGTTGGTGAGGATCTCTTTGGGGTTCTCTCCCACGGCAACTTTGACCCCTCTCTGAAGACAGAGGAACACCCACATCTTCTCAAACACGTGAGTAAGGGGGAGGAAGTTCATGGAGATGTGTTTGTGCCCCATGTTGGGTATCGCCTCCACATGTGCCACAAGGGCGTGATATATATTACTGTGAGAGATCTGTACCCCCTTGCTCTGACCACTCGTACCGGAAGTATAGATGAGACAGGCGATGTCGGAAAGTTCGCTATTGGAGCGACGCACCTTCGCCTCCGCCTCTGCTGTGGTCGTATCTCCGAGCTTGAGGAAGTCCTCATACATGAGAGACGTGCGGTCGTCGGGATGGCGTATGACTGTGGGATCGAAGATCACGATGTGCTGAAGCACGCCGGACTCTTTCTGTACCTTGTAGGCATTGTTGTACTGAAACTGTGACCCTACAAAAAGTACCTTGATCCCCGCATCCTTGACAATATACTCTACCTGTGCAGGCGAAGAAGTGGCGTACAGAGGCACAGCGATGGATCCGATGCTGAGCGTAGCCAAGTCACAGTAGATGAACTTGTCCATGTTCTCCGAATACATCCCCACGCACTCCTGTGATCCCACACCAAACTCGATGAGGGCTTGAGCCGTACGGCGCACATACTCATAAACATCGCTCCACGATTGTTTTTCCCAAACATTCTTCTCCCTATTTTTGACGATCAGGCAGGTGTCATTCCCGTTTTTGGCGTTCATCCTTACGGCGACCTCCGCCATGTGACATATCTTGGTCATAGGTGTATTTGTGTTTCTTTTTCTTACATCGCGGTAAAGGTACGCATTATTTATTTCTCAATGTCTGTTCGATACATAAAGTAGCTGTGACAACATTCCAATCACAAATGCAAGAATAAGGAAACTTCATAAGGTATTCTGAAGTTCCGATTCTTTGTTGACTTATTATTTTATTTTAACGTGAGCTCAATCTAAGAACACAACCCCGCCCAAAAAGGTTAATAAAAAATAAAAACAAAACAAAAAACACATAAAATGATACAAACAGAAAACTCTCATCAAATACATAAAAACCGCAAAATCAAGTAGAATATGAGCATATCAAGCTGATAAAATAAAAAAAAAATAACACTTTAAAATTTAGTATCATTGCCACACATTATTTAAAACATATCTTTGTCAAAACTTTGCAAAGAAACAACTATAAAAGAAACAACAAAATCGTTTTCTATGAAAAAAAAGAATTAAAATCAATCCTTTTCCTGTTCATTTCAGGAATTGCTATAGGATGCTCCAAAGCTCCTGAAGTTTCATTTGATATACAACAAAAAAACAATAGTCAAAGCTCCGATGAAAAAGCGATATTAGCCTTCGAGAGCAGACAAGACTTCACAAGCTCATTTAACTCACATAAACCCGAGACCCCTTCTAAAACATTTTCAGATGCGGCAGAGCAAGGTGCCTTTTTCGAATTCAGGAGTTTAAGATCTTCTCAGAATGAAAACATTAGCATCGAAGAACTAGTACCAGACCAAACTCTATCAAAAATGCTAAATAGCGACGGAGAGATTATTATCGCGGATACTCTGTATAAAATCAACCCAAATGGAACATTCTTCTGTAAACTTTCAGACAAAGAAGACCTATACGAATATGTTAATTCTTTCGCAAAGGCTAAAGAAAATGAAATCTTAGTAAAAGAAAACCTATACAAACATAAAAATGCCTACAGATTTGACTCTTACAAGAACTTTGATTTTTACAATGAAGAGACTGAGGGCTATGAGGAAAGTCCAAATGGATTGAGAAGTGAGACTTATAGAAAAGGAGATTACTTACAAGATATATATGTGGGGACTTTTTCGTATCGTAATCCAAAGCCTAAAAATTTCGTATCCAAAACTTGGGCAAAGTTAGGAGGACGCGTGTCAAACACTCTAACTCTGGGAAAAGATAGACGTCTGAACTGTGAAGTATTCAGCGTTGATAATGTATTTGTACAAACCGAAGGAATTACAGCAAAATACCAAAAGAAAATGTGGTATGGGGGATGGGCTAAATTTAAATATATAGAGCCAGGTCGTTTAAGAATTGGCTTTAGAGACGTTTTAATATCCAATGAATTAACAGTAAACAACCCACATCTTCCTCCATACATAAAAACTGACACAGATGATCATGGCACGATACACAAAAAGTTTGTGGATATCGTTTATGGAAGACAATCTGGAAACCATATGGTGTATACATCTACTCCTAACGCAGAACTGAGAGAACATTATTTAGGAGAAGGTGGTATCAGCAAAATATCTTATTATCCGTGGACAGCCCTTGTTGGAAAAGATGCAACTTATGAGTTTCATCCATCATTTTGGGCAAGAAATGAAGACGATGAAAGTGAGATAACATTTAGGTTCTCTCGCTCTATCAAAACAATTATACTAAGTTTCACAGATCTTAATCCATACAACCTAAAACCAAACAAACCAATAGACTTTAACACCATACAAGGACTGAACAATCTACACAAAACCTTTGTGCTAACAACCGAAGACCCAGCTATTAAAAAGACCCTGATAAGAGGTGATTTTTATGTTGCGTTAGAATACGACGGGAAATGGAGAGGAATGTTCTTGGAGTGGAAAGAATAAAGAAGGTTAAACACAAAGATCAAAACATCCAAAAGAGACAATGAAAAAGATTTTTATCGTACTTGTATGTACATTATTTCCCTTGTTATCAATCAAGGGGCAAGAGCGTAAGTTTGAGTATGGTCTCCAAGCAGGTACTGCAAATGGTATCATTGCACAGTATAACCTCAATCCCAAAGTATCTCTTTTGGGAGAGCTGGGAATCCAACATCGCTTTGGTGCAACAGTTCCAAGAAAATTTTATAATCTTGGCTCCAGCCCCACCGTACAAGTCTCTGCGAAATGGTACTTCTTCCGTCCAAAGAGCATAGAGAACAGAGGTTTATTTCTCTCGTTGGGAGGCTTTTATGAGCAGAGTTCCCTATCATTTGGATATGATACCCGGAAAAAGCTAAGCTTTCCTAAGATCAACTGGACACTTGCATTTATCAGCAAGGTAGGCGTTGAATACCCGATCTACAAGTCTTTGAACATCAAAAGCTCCGTAGGTCTTACCTGTGGTAGTGAAGAATCCGTAGCTGCAATCAAAATGGGGCTATCGGACATATATACATTCCGCAATGATTTTGTATTTGACCTCGGTATTTCTTACTACTTCTAACACAGATCAGACATTTTTCATGTAGCATCGGGAAAGTCCGACAAGAGAGACAACAGCCTCTCTTGTCGGACTTCTGCTTTTGTTATAAGAGAATTCACGTTATTTTGATCCTCAAAAAAGAGAATCACATACCCGATGTACTTATATATAAAGAGGTCATTCAGACGGAAAAGTTACCGATGGGTGTGGTCTGCCGGAAAAAGTCATAAGATTTGATGTAACAAGTTATACAAATCGATTTTGAGGATCGAACGACATTTGAATAAAGAACAATTCAGGATCAGACTGATAAGCTGGGGGCAAACAGAAATAGAATGAGATTGACCAAGAAATATATCATGATACAAGTAGAGATAGCCTCTTTTTCAGTTGGAGTACATGTGGATGCTGTCGGCGGCGGAGGGGAGGAAGTTGATGCCGTACCAGCACATCTGGAGGAAGAGGAAGCTGATGATGAGGATGATCGCCGATTGTTTGAAGTGGGTGGGGTGGAAGCGGCGGTGATGGATGTACAGCATATAGGCTGCCATGGTGATTGCTGCCCATGTTTCTTTTGGGTCCCAACCCCAATAAGTGCCCCATGCCTGCTTTGCCCAGATAGCACCGAGGAGAAGTCCGACGATGAGGAAGCCAGTGCCGGTGTAGACGAGATTATCGAGGACGTAAAGGCGTTCGGGGTGTTGTTCTTCGCTTTTGTACAGCATATAGAAGGTCAGCAGGAGAGCTGCTCCCAACATACCATAGGCAAATATATATGAGATGACATGAGGCACGAAGAAAGGACTTTCGAGTGCCGGCATCATCGTCTTGGAGTGGATCTCAGGCTTGAAGATGTTGATGCAGATGAAGACCGTCGACAGTATGGTAGAGAAACTCAATATCCATCTGTACCTCCAACGTGTGTAGATGATAAGCCCCGCGATGATGACGAAGAAAGAGTACCACAGACGTGTCTCACCCATGGTGCGCATCGGAGGGCGTTCGAGCGAATGCCACATCCCACCGATGTATATACCAAAGACGATGAGCGCGAATATAGTTACTGCTATTGCTGCGGGATATTTGTCCTTAAAGCCCAGGTAAGCCCCTATACCGTATATGATCACTGTGGGGATGGCAAAGTATATGAAGTCGTGCCAGTCGAGGAGGATATTCATAGGGCATTCTTCTTTTTATTGTGAGAGGTAGGACCGAGGAACAGACAGAGCGCCCCGAGGAGCATCAGTCCGATACCTATGTAGACGGGGATGATCCAAGGGTCGTAGACAAGTTCGAGTTCGGAAGTCGTGCTCCAGCGTCCCCGTTCTCTGTCGTAACCCAACTGATAGATGTACCAACTGCCCTGCCGGAGCGGATGATTGACACGGATGTCATACTCTCCCGTGCTTCCGCCTTGGATGTAGTAGATGATGTTGGAAGTGAACTGCTTGGGCTCTCTCTCCGGCATCACTACGGCGACGGAGTCCGACAGTTGGAGCGATCTGTACGGGAAGAGATAACTACCCGAACTTACCCAACCTTCGTAACTTTCCGTTCCCCTTGTTGCCCGCACACGCACCGATGCCGCACCTCCGGTAGAACGAAATTCCTTGAAGACTATCTCGTTTGCTCCCACCAAAGGGGCAGATAGCGGCAGGTGCTCCAGTATCTCGATGTCCCAGTCTGTCAGCCGCCCCTGAGAGAGTCGTGCCGTATCGATGAGGATGTGCTCGGGACGACCTTTGGGAATGAGATCACCCGTGGGGATGTCGAGGAGCATGAGTTTGGGCGGGTATTCCTCGAGCTCAAAGGACTTCAGTTCGATAGCTATGGGGAGTTCTGCCATTTGGTGTGTCAGGTTGTCTATCGCACGCCATTCGGGTTGCTCACTTTCCGAACTTACCGTCATCGTATACCTCTTCATGTCCGACGAAGAAAGCAACCCAAAAAGCATAAACATATACAATCCCACGTGGTTGAGAGCAAAAGCAATGTCCCTCATCCCCCATCTGAATCTCGCCAACCTGTAACTTGTCGCTGTGGCGAGGACGAGCAGGAGATAAGCGTAGAGGAGCAGAAAAGCCCTCGACTCCAACATGGCGCTCAGCCCGATCTTGTGCAACCAGCCCGACAGCCCCGAAGCCATCCCCGCAGGTATCTGCTTGGTGAAACCGATGATGAGACAAAGAGCCATGAACGCCGTAAGCACCGATATTGTGGCAGAAGCTCCTGCCAAGAATGGCCGGCGACCTCTGCGTGCTCCCATGATCGCAACCCCTATACCTATGAGGGTAATGACGCCGACGATGATGATATTGACAGGATAGGCAAATGCCACCCTCGGCACCGGCCCCATGACAGACTGCATGATCCAACCAAAGATGATGGGTAGACTCACGATCACAAAAGCCTCCTTGTAGCCCCATTTATTGTTCCACATCTGATGTATATGTTTTTGGTTTTCCGATTTATTGCTTTGATTGTCGCAATGTTTCACGATCTTGTGGCCCTCTTGGTTGAAACAAAAGCCTGTGATGTATGTCCGTTATCTCGACGACATCGCAGGCTTTCAGGGTGTTTAGAGTTGTCAGAGGGTTATTTCTTAGCTACATAGATACGACCATTGGCCTTTGCTTCTTCGATCCACTTAGGCACTACGGTTTCTATGAATTTCTTTTTCTTGGACTTGAGTTCCTCAGGATTGAGTCCTATGTACTCTTGCGCCTTTTCCTTTGTGGAGATGTCAGGTAGAGGCACTTCTTCGGTATATCCATGCTTCGCAAGCACTCGAGCTATCGAGAGTCGTGCAGACATAGCCTTTTCGAGTCCTGCGCCGAGGATGCGTGTACACTCTTGTGGAGCGTGGAACGCACCGCCATGGCTTGCCACGACATAGTCCCAACGCCACTGAGACTGGCGGATGAGCTTGAGGGCAGAAGCCATTTCGCTCTCTGTCGCCCCCTTCTTCCAAGCAAACTCGGCTTCGATATGAGCACGGAGGAGTTCGTTCTCAAGCGTGTTGCGCACTTCGTTGAGCTTGCGCTGACGTTCGTAGACATTCTGACGAAGAGTCTCTTCGCTCTCTCGGTGACATACCTGACAAGTACGGTCGATATGGCGCAACGGACTTGTGATGTGGTGGTCGCTAAACTTTACCCCACCTTCGCTCATGTACGGCATATGACAGTCGGCACAAGAGACGCCCCTCTGTCCGTGGATGCCATGCCGGAACAACTCGAAATCCGGATGCTGAGCCTTGAGAATGGGCGCCTTGCTGAGCGGATGGATGTAGTCATAGTAGTTGAGTTCGTCATAGAACTTCTCCGCATCCTCCATGGTCAATCCCTTGTCCCAAGGGAAGATGAGGTACTTCGTGTCAGGTCTGAAGTAATACTCTACGTGGCACTGTGCACAGACGAGAGAACGCATCTCCTGATGAGTAGCCTTGTTGATATCTATACCTCTGCGCTCAAAAGCTTCAATGAGGGCAGGTCGAGAGATCCGGAGATCCATGGTCTCCGGATCATGGCAGTCTGCACAACCGATAGGATTGACGATCTCGCTACCAAGTGTGCTCCACTTGCTCTTGTAGAAGTTGTCCACTCCCATGGACTGCATCATACGTGGAACGTCGGGACTCTTACATACCCAACAAGTCCCGGGCTGCATATCATCGGCACCATCGACTCCCGGGTGTCCTACACGCAGGATGTGGTGCATATCCTCGATAGCATGGAGGTGTCCACGAGGGCTGTTGTACTCTCTGGAGAAAGCATAGCCCGCCCAAAAGATGACCATCTGTGGTCTTTCGGCAAGGACATCTACGGCTTCGCTACCGTTGAACTCTGACTTGAACGATGTATCGGCCGTCTTGAGCCAAGTGTCATACTCTCGAGGGTAATTTTCCCGATAGATCTCATTACGAGACTCAAGGGGCCGGATGTCTACCTTCTTATTGGCGTAGATCGTCTTGATCTCTGCACGGCGCTCGGTGATGGAAGCCGCAAGCATACCAAGCAAAAAGACTACGACAGCGATAGCACCGAAGAGCAACCACCCCTGCCAGGATTTAAGTCGTTTTTGATTTTCTTTCATAACCTGTAGTCTTATTTATATGAGTGTTGTTTTTCTATTTTCGGTTGTCCTTTTTCTTGGAGAGCTCTTTACTCAGCCACTCAGGGATAGGAGACTTCGGAAACAGGACTCTCGCCGAAGGGGTGGAGGAAAGACCTATCTTACCACCATGAGGCACATCCCGGTGGCAGTCCCAGCAGGCTTGTTCGTTGCCCTCTTTGATCTGTACCGGGCAGAGGCGTCCCGACTGCACAAACTCCTGATTGAGTTGGCTGTGGCACCTCACACAGTTTTGGTAGATAACAGATTGGCTTTCCGGTATGGCTTGCATTGCTTGGGGCTCACCCCTCATGGTGAATACATAGGAGTGACGCAGCCCGTCCTTGGCCTTGAAGTAGTACTTATGAAATATCGATGTGTGCGGGACATGGCAGTCGTTGCAGGTCGCATGGAGAGCATGAGAGCTGTGATTCCATGTGGCATAGTACGGCTCCATGACGTGACAGTTGATACACACCGAGGGGTTATCGCTCAGATAACTATATGCCCTCGACATATATACGAGGTACGTCACCAGCCCCACGACCACACCCACACACAGGACAGCAACTATCTTGGCACGGCGGGAAGGAAATAGATAATCCCTTATACGAGACCAAAGTGTTTTCATCGTTTTCATATTCTGTTTATGGTGTAAGGAACTGCAAATGAGGCAGGAAATGGCTCTTACGTTTCCTTGATACACTTCCCCACTGTGGGATAAATGTACAAAGAAGTTTTATATTTGTCAATAAAAACAGCCATTTATATTTCAATTTAATACCAAATCACTACTTAATCTATTTTTACGAGATATCTTTTTGAAAATAATAACGCAAACTGAAACACACCAACCCTTTTTAACCCCAGTCTAAAAACCTTTGAAAAATAACAGAAATAGAAGGGTCGAAATTAAGTTGTCTAACTTGAGGACAAAGGTTGTCTAACTTCATTCGTCAAGTTAGACAACCTTTTTTATCCCCTTCGACATGTCAATCCCTACATAGCATGAGAACCCTCAGAAACCACAAACAAAAAAACGGAACCGTGTCACAGATGCACTGATGACACAATCCCGCTGTATAGATATTCAGCTCTCCCTCTCCGGACTAACATGACCGGCTATCGAAACAGAGAGAAGCAATCTGACCTTAGAGGAAATGCACCTTGCCGGTAGTCATTTCGTAGACAGCTCCACAGATCTTGATCTTACCTTCGTCCTCCAACTTCTTTAGGATAGGGCTGTCTCTACGGATTTCGTTCATGGTCTGAATGACGTTTTCCACCACGACAGCATCAGCAAATTCTTTATTTCCATAAGTCCGTTCGCCCTCATACTGAGTTGCCTCGACAGAAGGCTTGATCTCCTCCATGAGAGAAGTGATATTGCCCAATTCGACACCTTTGATAGCAGACTTGATCGCACCACAATCATGGTGACCAAGCACGAGAAGCACCTTGGATCCGGAGACTTCACAAGCATATTCCAAGCTACCAAGCATGTAGTCATCCGCCACATTACCGGCAACACGACCGACAAAAAGATCTCCGATACCTTTGTCAAAGATGTACTCGACAGGGACACGACTGTCGATACAAGAAAGGACAATGGCTTCGGGAAATTGGCCCTGAAGACTTGCAACAGCCTGAGACTTGAGGTCACGAGGCATCTGCCTGTTTTCCACATAGCGAGCATTTCCGGCCTTCAGGCTTTCGAGCACCGCATCAGGAGTAAGCGTACTTTGTACCTCTTGAGTGATCACCTCAGTGATCTGAGCACCCTTATCGACAGTAGAAGGGTTGTTGGTTTTCTGCGCAGTTTGGTTGCCACATGACGCAAGCATGATCATGGCAACGGAGAACATGACAATCTTTTTCATAAGTTTTTCGTTGTTAATGATGAATAAATAATTACGCTTTATACCCATTAAGAGTTTTTATCTTCACTTTTTCAAATTTCTCATCGACAGCAGCATAAACGCCTGAACACAAAAATAGCACTTTTATTCAATTCACCTAATCTCCACAGCCCTGCCACACCACAAAACACGAAAAAGTACGATTAATAGACCATCTTGAAGAAGATGATGCGTGCGTCAGATTGTTTTAATTCCTTCAAGGTACGATTAATAGTGAGGTTGATGCGGTTATTTCATCATCAATTTCTTTGTTTTAATTTCCAGGAGGTACAATAACCTCCCACCACCGACACTAAGAACACAATAATCCCCCCACCAGTACCCTGCCCTCTGCCACAAATACAAAAAAATGCCCCACGCTCACGGCCCCGACTGTATCCTACTTCCCCGCTATAAACAACACAGAAAAACACCCCTCGCTCAAGAGGCAAAACAACTCAACCATGACAAAAAACAAAACGCAAGAAAACTCATCTTCCTCAACAATGCAACGAGAGCCCCAAAGCCACTACTACTATTCAAAATCCTCGATCATTGAAATCAAAAGTCTCACCTCTTCCGGCATGAAAGCCAAGGCCAAAAACACCATCCCCAATCACAGCCGGCAAAACTCAAAAATCCACAACTCCCGAACTATTGGAACAAGCCCCACCAATCACAAACAAAAAACACAAGAAAAAACAACCTCTCAGCCACTGAAACAAGCCCCTCCCTCGAATCTCAAACAACAAAACATAAAAAAGCACAATGTCTCAGCCATTGAAGCTAAAAACTCCCTCTTTGATCAAGGTAGATAAGACACAAGAATGTACAGCCAAGCCCCACACCTACACGACAAAAGCTCGCACATATAAACCAGAGTCCGCACAAAACAATTTTCACCCCAATTGCTTGCACATAATTAATATTTACCCTACCTTTGCAAAGCAAAATCTCAGGAGAGATGGCAGAGTGGTCGATTGCGGCGGTCTTGAAAACCGTTGAGGTGAGAGCCTCCGGGGGTTCGAATCCCTCTCTCTCCGCCAGAAGGTTTCAAAAGGGTTTCACAACCCCATTCAAAATAGCCTTCAGAATATAGATAATCGTTGTAAAATCAAGGTTTTACAACGATTTTTCTTTGTATATACCCCTATCTACTGACGGCTAACCCCTATACTTTGATAGTCACATTTCGGTCAAGTACTGCTACATTTACTGCTACACAAATTGTTTGTCTTCAAAAAATGTAGCAGTGACCGATAAATGAATACTAACTTGACGGCATCAATGCTTTCTATATCAGATTATTATGTAGAACTTTGTAGCAGGATTGCTACACAAAACAATGATGCGTATGAAGCAGAATTTTAAGGTGTCCTTTTACCTACGCTCAAATTATGAAAACAGAGAGGGGAAATCGCCTGTGATGCTCCGCGTTTTCCTCAATGGGGAGATGGCAAACTTTGGCTCTACAAAGATTTTTGTAGACAAGACGCTGTGGAATAACAACACCAGCCGACTCAAAGGTCGCACGGCTGATGCCTTGACGGCTAATGCCGCACTCGATGGCATCTCACACACGCTCAACAGTATCTATCGAAAGTTGGAGGACGATGAGTCGCTCTCTATGGATAAAATCCGCACTATCTTTTGTGGAAAGACCAAGGAGTACACAGAGTTTCTCCCAGTCTTTGATACATTTATTGACGACATCAAGCAGCGTGTAGGGAAAACCATCAGCAAAGACAGTCTTCAAAAGTACAGCGTACTTCGCAGACATTTCTTTGAGTTCCTCACCCACAAGTATGCTCGCAAAGATATTGGCTTGCTTGAATTCACTCCTGCAGTCGTGCAAGACTTTGAATTGTATCTCAGCACTGTGGTTGGCTGTTCTTACAACACCACAGTCAAAAAGATGAAAACCCTCAAGACAATCACCATCTATGCTCAAAAGCGTGGCATCTTGATGCACGACCCCTTCCTCAATCATCGTTTCCACTTAGAGCCAGTCAATCGAGGCTTCTTGACCGATGAGGAAATCCTCAGTATCGCCAATAAAGACTTTGGACTAAAACGCTTGGAGCTAGTGCGTGATATTTTCATCTTCTCCTGTTTTACAGGGCTGGCTTACATCGATGTGGCTAACCTTACGCCCGACCACATCGTCACGATGGGCGATAAGCAGTGGATTATGACGCAGCGTCAGAAAACCAGTGTTTCGACCAATGTCCTCCTCCTCGATATTCCCAAGAGCATCATCGAGAAGTATCGCGAACAAACTTATAGAGATGGCAAACTCTTCCCGATGCTCTCAAATCAGAAGACCAACTCTTACCTCAAAGAGATTGCCGATCTCTGTGGCATCAAGAAAAATCTCACTTTCCACACGGCAAGGCATAGAGAATTTTGTAAACGCCAAATAATCAATAGATTAAACCGCTTGTCAATAAAGGGAGGTAACGATAAGGAAACCAGCGAGCTTCTGTACTCTACCTTGTTTTGCCATTTCAAAGAACCACTTCGTTTGTTGCAAAGATAACATTAACGCAGAGAAAGACGAAACTTTTCCATTTTTCTTTTCGAAAAACTGTTCATACAGAAAGTTTTTTTCTTCGGTACTCCCCTCTCCAATTAGGTTCTATGTTTTCGCATCGAATCATTCGTTTCGTTGTCAGCGGCAAAGGTAGTTTTGGGCTTTTACGGACAAAAAAGGTCGGGGCAGCAAGCCGTTTAGACGACAATCTCCACACTTCCATTTCATTGCAGGTAGTATTCT
>NZ_JAUMXC010000053.1 GCF_030529325.1 Porphyromonas sp.
TTACCTCAAAGTTAAGGACTAATGGGGCTTACACACTTTTTTAGGACAGTATCAAGTTTTTTATCCCCGGGGTTACCTCGGGAATAAAAGGAACAACTAACCTTACACACTTTTTTGGACACTACCGCCTGATGGAACATTTGATTAGTTAGAAAAAGCTTTTGGATGCTTCAATATTCTCGTTGGATAAGAAGGATCAATCCCAAAATCAAACAACACCTCATCAAGGGAATTCCCTTGATGAGGTGTTGTTGACATATAATCTATGTTTATGCTATTATGCTTCTGCAGTAGCTTCAGCTGCTTCTTCAGTCTTTTTACGACGAGAACGACGAGTCTTTGGTGCTGCTGCCTTAGCCTCTACTGCCTTTTCCTTCTTGCGATCATCATTAAAGTCTACAAGTTCGATAAAGCACATCATGGCATTGTCACCTTGACGATGACCCATCTTGAGGATGCGAGTGTAGCCACCAGGACGATCTGCAATAGCCTTTGAGATATTTTGAAACAACTCTGTCACTGCATACTTATTCTGCAACTTAGAGAAGACCATACGACGTGAGTGAGTGGTATCTTCCTTTGCACGGTTGATGATCGGTTCAACGTACACTCTTAGAGCCTTTGCCTTTGCAAGCGTAGTAACGATTCTCTTGTGCATGATAAGAGAAGTTGCCATGTTTGAAAGCATTGCACTTCTGTGCGAAGCAGTACGACCGAGGTGATTGAATTTCTTATTGTGTCTCATTACTTAAATATTCGTCTAAATTATTCTTTGTCTAATTTGTACTTTGAGATATCAAGACCGAATGTCAAATTGAGTTGATCCAACAAGTCTTCTAGTTCATTGAGAGACTTCTTACCGAAGTTTCTAAACTTCAAGAGTTCGTTCTTGTTGTATCTCACAAGTTCTCCAAGAGTTTCGACATTAGCAGCCTTCAAGCAGTTGAGAGCTCGTACAGATAGATTAAGATCTGCGAGCTTAGACTTCAACAATTGACGCATGTGCAAGATGCTTTCGTCAAAGACTTCGTCTTCTGCCTGATTTTCCAATTCAATATCGATACTCTCATCAGAGAACAAACTGAAGTGATGAATAAGGATAGTTGCAGCTTCCTTCAAAGCATCCTTTGGAGAAATCGAACCATCAGTATCTACTTCAATTACCAAACGATCATAGTCAGTCTTCTGCTCCACACGTGTGTTGTCAACCTTATACTTGACATTGACAATAGGAGTATAGATAGCATCGATAGCGATCTGCTGAACATCATCAAAAGTTTCAGCGATCTCCTCTGCGGGAACATATCCACGCCCCTTATCAATGGTTAGTTGGATATTGAAAGAAGCTGACTTATCTAAATTACAAATTACGAGATCTTTATTCAGCACTTCAAAGTTGCTAAGCTGAGCAGAAATGTCCGATGCGGTGAACTGCTCTGTCTTGCCGACCTTGATGCTTACTCTCTCCTCTGTAGCATCCTCTATCACTTTCTTGAGGCGCACCTTCTTGAGATTGAGGATGATATTTGTGACATCTTCAATGACACCAGGAATAGTAGCAAACTCATGATCTACGCCGTCGATCTTGATAGAGTTGATGGCAAAACCCTCGAGAGACGAAAGCAGTATACGGCGCAGAGCATTACCGATAGTAATGCCATACCCTGGTTCCAATGGCTTGAACTCAAACTTCCCGTGAAAAGGAGTTGACTCGAGCATTAGGACACGTTCGGGTTTTTGAAATGCGATTAAAGCCATATCTCTATTTTTATTTTGAATACAATTCTACGATTAACTGCTCCTTGATGTTTTCAGGGATATCCGCTCTCTGAGGAACGTGTAGGAACTTACCACTCATGGTAGACTTATCCCACTCCAACCATGCATACTTCGCGTGCGCAGCAGCTGATACAGCATCAGAGATAACTTCAAGAGACTTTGAACGTTCTCTTACACCTACAACCTGACCTGGTTGTACAGAGAAGGAAGGAATGTTTACTACCTTTTCATCAACAACGATATGGCGGTGAGAAACAAGCTGACGCGCAGCATCACGAGTCTTAGCGATGCCCAAACGATACACCACGTTGTCAAGACGTTGTTCCAATAGTTGTATAAGCACCTCACCCTTGACCCCCTTCATGCGGGAAGCCTTTTCGAAGAGATTGCGGAACTGTCTTTCAAGTACACCGTAAGTATACTTAGCTTTTTGTTTTTCACGCAGCTGAATACCGTACTCAGAGGTCTTACGACGGTGCGAGTTACCGTGTTGTCCTGGAGGATAATTTTTCTTTGATTTAATTGTGCCGTAAATTGGTTCGCCGAACTTACGAGCAATCTTAGCTTTAGGGCCTGTATATCTTGCCATTTTAAAACGTTTTACATGAGATTATATATGTACAGCCGCGATTGTTTGAGAGGAATAAGCAATCCATAAATATTTTACATATATACCTCATTCATGAACTAATTGGTCTGATAAAATCTTTGTAGTTAACAGGAAGAGTGCGAAAGATTATACACGTCTCTTCTTAGGAGGACGGCAACCGTTGTGTGGCATTGGTGTAACGTCGATGATCTCCATCACTTCGATACCTGCGCCATGAATAGTACGGATTGCTGACTCACGACCATTACCTGGTCCCTTTACGAATACACGCACCTTACGAAGCCCTGCATCATATGCGACCTTAGCACAGTCTTGTGCAGCCATCTGAGCAGCATAAGGGGTGTTCTTCTTTGAGCTACGGAAGCCCATCTTACCCGCGCTTGATTGAGAGATTGCTTGTCCTTGAGCGTTGGTAAGAGTGATAATAATATTATTGAAAGATGAGTGAATATGCGCTTGTCCAATAGCTTCGACCTGCACCTTTCTTTTCTTTGCGACTGCCTTCTTTGCCATAATAATGTATTAAAATTACTTTGTAGCTTTCTTCTTATTCGCAACAGTTTTCTTGCGACCTTTACGTGTACGAGCATTGTTCTTTGTGCTCTGACCTCTCAATGGTAGACCGATACGATGACGAACACCACGATAGCATCCGATGTCCATCAATCGCTTGATATTCAACTGAACTTCAGCTCGAAGATCACCTTCAACCTTGAACTCAGAAGATATGATCTCTCTGATTGCAGCAGCTTGATCATCTGTCCAATCCTTAACCTTGATATCTCTATTGATACCAGCCTTGTCAAGAATAGTATTAGCGCTACTACGTCCGATCCCATAGATATAAGTCAAGGCGATCTCTCCTCTCTTGTTTTGTGGTAGGTCTACACCAACAATTCTTATAGCCATACTATAAATTTAATGTTTACAATTTGAAGTGCAAAAATACTAATTATTTTTGACGTTGTTTGTATTTGGGGTTCTTCTTGTTAATTATGTAAAGGCGCCCCTTTCTTCTTACGATCTTACAATCTGCCGTACGTGTCTTTAAAGATGTTCTTACTTTCATAATGGATATTGAGTATTATTTATATCTGAACGATATTCGGCCCTTGGTCAAGTCATACGGAGACATCTCAACCTTCACCCGATCTCCAGGTAAGATTCGGATATAGTGCATACGCATCTTACCGGATATATGTGCTGTTATGACATGTCCGTTATCAAGCTCTACTTTAAACATTGCATTTGAAAGAGCTTCAACGATAACGCCGTCTTGTTCAATAGCGGATTGTTTTGCCATTTATTGTTTACTAAAATTGATTTTTCCCTAAAACATCATACACAAAGTCAAAGGTTGACATGAGTCTCGCTTTCCCATTTACAACTGCGATACACAATTCAAAATGAGCCGATGGCTTACCATCTTTTGTCTGCACCGTCCAACCATCCTTTCCCATAGAAATATTCTTTGAGCCGAGATTGATCATTGGTTCTATACAGATACACAATCCATCCTGGATCAAAGACCCGGTTCCAGGTCTTCCATAGTTGGGAACCTGAGGATCTTCATGCATATCTCGCCCAATACCGTGCCCTACAAACTCCCTAACAACGGAAAAGCCCCTTGCCTCACAATACGTTTGGATGGCGTGTCCAACATCACCCAAACGACGTCCTGCTTGAACAGCACCTATACCCTCATATAAAGAATTATGTGTAGTATTAAGCAAATTTCGGACCTCTTCAGTCACCTCTCCCACAGGAAAAGTAAACGCAGAGTCTCCCGTAAAGCCATCTAACTTCGTACCGCAGTCTACAGATATAATGTCTCCGTCTTTCAAAATCACCTTATCTGAAGGAATGCCGTGCACAACCTGTTCGTTGACGGATGTACATAAAGAACCAGGGAACCCTTCATACCCCAAAAAGGCCGGTGTAGCGCCATAATCTCCGATAAAATCATGAGCGATACGATCCAATGCCTTTGTGGTTACTCCAGGTTTGATATGCTTAGCAACTTCTGCAAGTGTACGTCCGACAAGCTGATTTGCAGCATATAGTTTCTCTATCTCCTCCGCAGTTTTTAGAACAATCATGTGTTAGAAAAAATCAATATGCACCGCTTGAGCGTCCTTTTATACGACCAGTCTCAAGCAAACCATCATAGTGGTGCATGAGCAAGTGACTCTCTATTTGCTGAAGAGTATCTAAGACTACCCCAACGAGGATGATCAAAGATGTACCTCCAAAGAATTGAGCAAACTCAGGACTCACATTGAAGAGACGTGCAAATGCAGGGAGTATAGCGACAATAGCCAAGAAGATAGCTCCAGGCAATGTAATCTTACTCATCACATCATCAAGATATTCCTTTGTAGCTTTACCAGGCTTGATGCCGGGGATAAAGCCGTTGTTGCGCTTTAGGTCATCCGCCATTTGCCCTGGATTGATAGTAACAGCAGTATAGAAATACGTAAATACTATGATCAGGAATGCAAAAATAAGGTTGTACCAAAAGCCTGTACCTTGAATAAATCCCTGCCAGAAAGATGAAGGCTCAGAATTACCAAAAGTCATAAAGCTGAGAGGGATAAACATTATCGCCTGAGCAAAAATGATCGGCATTACGTTTGCTGCATTCACTTTCAATGGAATATACTGTCTTGCACCTCCGTACTGTCTGTTACCAACAATCTTCTTTGCATACTGAACAGGGACGCGTCTTGTTCCCTGAACAAGCAGAATAGCTCCAGCAATAACAGCCAAAAGAACTAGGATTTCAGCAATGAACAAGAACAACCCTCCAGATGTCGTAAATCTCAATGTAAACTCATTTACCAAAGCCTGTGGCAAACGAGCAATAATACCAACAAGGATGATAAATGAAACCCCGTTCCCAATACCCTTATCGGTAATACGCTCTCCTAACCAAAGGGTAAACATAGAACCCGCTGTAAGAATAAGCGTACAAGAGACTCTGAACCAAAGATCAGAAGACAAGGAAGATCCCGCACTGACAAGATTGTGTTGTAGGTTCACCAAGTATATTGGAGCCTGGAACAACAAAATAATTATTGTCAGATAGCGCGTCCACTGATTGATTTTTCGGCGACCACTCTCGCCCTCTCTTTGCATCTTCTGAAAAGATGGTACCACAATGGCCATCAACTGCATAACGATCGATGCAGAGATGTATGGCATAATTCCCAAGGCAAAAATGGAAGCATTAGAAAATGCTCCCCCTGAGAACATGTCCAACAAAGCCAAAAGACCTCCTCGGGTCTGATCCTGTAGAGCTGTTAAAGCTCCAGGATCAATCCCGGGTAGGACTATGAATGTACCAAGACGATAGAGGATGATCAAAAAGACAGTGGTGAGGATTCGTGTTTTAAGCTCCTCAATCTTCCAAATATTTTGAATCGTCTTAACCAGTTTCATTACTGTTACTGTACTATAGTAGTGTCTCCTCCTGCATTCCTAATCGCCTCTTCAGCCGACTTAGAAAAAGCATGCGCCTCAACAGCTACTTTTGAATTAAGTTCTCCGTTACCTAACACTTTGATACGCTCGTTCTTTTTAACCAGACCTGATGCGACGAAATCTGCGATTGTGATCTTGTCTGTAGGATTGATTTCGAGCATCCTTGCGATAGCATCGAGGTTGATAGGAGTGTACTCAACCCTATTAGGATTCTTGAATCCAAATTTTGGCAAGCGTCTCTGAAGAGGCATCTGTCCACCTTCAAAGCCAAACTTACGAGAATAACCAGATCTAGACTTTGCACCCTTATGACCACGAGTAGAAGTACCTCCAAGACCTGAACCCGGTCCACGGCCGATTCTCTTACGCGCTGTTGAGCCTTGTGCAGGTCTTAACGTTGATAAGTTCATGATAATCTATATTAATATTGTTATTCTTCTACGATCTCTATAAGGTGACGTACCTTACGGATATTTCCCAATACAGCATCATTAGCCTCAAGCTCTACTATCCTATGTAGCTTCTTCAAACCAAGGACATCAAGAGCTGCTTTCTGATCCTTTGGGCAGCGGATGCGGCTTCTAACCTGCTTTACTTTAATCTTTCCCATAGTTACTATCAACCTCTAAATACTTTTTCTACCGAGACACCTCTCACTTTTGCAACCTCTAATGGGCTTCTGAGTTCACAGAGAGCTGCAATAGTTGCTTTCACTAGATTGTGAGGATTTGATGATCCCTTACTCTTTGCAAGGACATCTGTGATTCCAACACTCTCAAGCACAGCACGCATCGCACCACCGGCTTTCACTCCGGTACCTTCTGAGGCAGGCTTGATCATTATTCGAGCACCACCAAAGCGCGCAGACTGTTCATGAGGGATTGTACCTTTGTGTACAGGTATTTGGAAGAGATTCTTCTTAGCAGCCTCTACACCTTTAGCAATAGCAGTAGTGACTTCGCCAGCCTTTCCAAGTCCCCAACCAATGATACCGTCTTCATTACCGACGACTACAATGGCAGCAAAAGTAAAGGTACGACCACCCTTTGTTACCTTGGTAACCCTGTTTATCGCAACCAACCTATCTTTTAATTCAAGGCCATTAGCAGACTTTACTCTATTCATTGTTCTACTATATTCTTAACGTTAAAATTTAAGACCTGCCTCACGAGCTGCGTCTGCGAGTTGCTTAACACGACCATGATAGAGGTAGCCATTACGGTCAAATACAACTTGTTCGACTCCTGCCGCAACAGCTTTGTGTGCAACAGCAGCACCTACCTTCGCAGCAATTTCACCTTTTGGAAGCTTATCTTCCATTCCTAGAGAACTTGCAGCCACGATAGTCTTACCATCGATATCATTGATGACCTGTGCATAGATCTGCTTGTTGCTTCTAAATACTGATAGACGTGGTCTGTCTGCAGTACCTAAAATATTTCTACGCACACGTCTCTTTATCTTAAGTCTTCTTTCTCTTTTAGTTATCATAATCAAAATAGATGTTTACGTAGATTACTTACCTGCAGTCTTACCAGATTTTCTACGGATATATTCACCTTCAAAGCGAATACCCTTACCCTTATAAGGCTCTGGCTTACGGAACGAACGAATCTTAGCACACACCTGTCCCAAAAGCTGCTTATCAGCAGACTCCAAGATAATAATAGGTGCCTTGTTACGCTCCATTTTAGTTTCTACCTTCACTTCTTCAGGTAACTGTAGATATATAGGGTGTGTGAATCCGAGCGAGAGTTCAAGGATCTGACCATTGTTCGCTGCTCTATAACCGACACCGATAAGTTCAAGTGTTTTCTTGTAGCCTTCAGAAACCCCAACGACCATATTGTTCACCAATGATCGATAAAGTCCATGAAGAGCCCTCTCCTCACGAGTTTCTTGCTGACGCGACACATGGACTTCTCCATCTTTGGCATCAACAACAATGCGAGGATCAACATATTGGGTTAGTGTACCCTTTGGACCTTTGACTGTTACAACATTATCATTAATAGAAACATTGACACCGCTTGGGACCGATATTGGTAGTTTACCTATCCTAGACATAATATCTCCTTTCTATTTTTAATATACGTAACACAATACCTCGCCACCAATCTTCAAGTCGAGAGCCTCCTTGTTGGTCATGACTCCTCTAGAGGTAGACAAGATAGCGATACCCAAACCATTCAATACACGTGGCATATCTTTGTAGCCTACGTACTTTCTCAAACCCGGTTTTGATACACGTTTGAGTGCCTTTATAGCATTCTTCTTAGATACGACATCGTACTTTAGAGCGACCTTAATCGTACCTTGTGGACCTTCCTCAACGAACTTGTAGTTGAGGATGTACCCCTTTTCAAACAGGATCTTTGTCATCTCCTTCTTGATGTTTGAAGCAGGTATCTCCACTACGCGGTGCTTCGCCATGATTGCATTGCGCAACCGCGTCAAATAATCTGCAATTGGATCTGTCATTTTTTAGAATTAAATTGATCCGAACTCTCGGACAATATTTAACAAAATATACTCTGGTGAGAATTCCGATAGAGAATCCCACCTTGACTAGTGTACAAAGATATAATAAATTTACCAACTAGCCTTCTTAACACCAGGGATAAGCCCTTGAGCGGCCATTTCTCTCAATTGGATACGAGAAATTCCGAACAATCTGATATAACCCTTTGGACGGCCGGTAATCTTACATCTATTGTGAAGACGGACAGGAGAAGCATTCTTAGGAAGAGCTTGAAGCGCCTCATAATTACCCTCAGCCTTAAGTCTCGCACGTTTTTCTGCATACTTTGCAACCAGCTTGGCTCTCTTAACTTCACGAGCCTTCATTGATTCTTTTGCCATGCTCTACTATATCTTTTAGTATTATTTATCTTTCTTAAAAGGTAAGCCAAATCTCTTGAGTAGAGCAAAACCCTCCTCATCAGTCTGAGCACTAGTTACAAAAGTGATATTCATACCCATAATCTTAGTAATGGAGTCAAGATTAATTTCTGGGAAAATGATCTGCTCTGTAATACCAAGAGTATAATTACCACGACCATCAAGACGACCTTCAATACCCTTAAAGTCTCGAATACGAGGAAGCGCAATACGAATAAGTCGTTCAAGGAACTCATACATCTGCTCTCTTCTCAACGTAACCATGACTCCGATAGGCATTTTCTTTCTCAACTTAAAGTTAGAGATATCCTTTCTTGAAAGTGTTACAACAGGCTTTTGTCCTGTAATAGCTGCAAGTTCAGAAACTGCAACATCTATTAGCTTTTTATCCGCTACTGCAGCTCCGAGACCCTGATTTATGACAATCTTCTTCAATACGGGAACCTGCATCACAGAGGTGTATCCAAATTCCTTGATCAACTCAGGAACGATTCGTTCTGAATATTCTTTCTTTAGATTAGCTGTTGACATATTACTTCAATACCTCCCCTGATTTTTTTGCGATACGTACAAGCCTACCATTGTCATCTCTTTTGCGTCCGATGCGAGTAGGCTTTCCACTCTTAGGATCAACCGGATTAAGGTTGGAGATATGGATACCAGCCTCCACCTTGATCAGACCACCTTGAGGATGCTTTGCAGATGGTTTTGCTCTCTTAGTAACAAAGTTCAAGCCCTCTACGATAGCTCTCTCCTTCTGGATGTCAACCATCAACACGCGACCCGTCTTTCCCTTTTCATTACCGGCATTCACGTATACCGTGTCACCTTTCTTTATATGAAACTTTCTCATTACAATTCCGTCTAAAATATTACTATTAAAGGACCTCAGGTGCGAGTGAGACAATCTTCATATTGGCAGCTCTAAGCTCTCTGGCAACTGGGCCAAAGATACGGCTTGCTCTCATATCGCCAGCATTGTTTAGGAGCACACAAGCATTATCATCAAAACGGATATAAGAACCGTCAGGACGACGGATTTCTTTCTTTGTTCTGACAATGATAGCCTTTGTCACGGTACCCTTCTTCACATCACTTGATGGAATCACACTCTTAATAGAAACGACGATAAGATCGCCTATTGAGGCATATCTTCTTCTTGTCCCACCGAGAACCCTGATGCAAAGAGCTTCCTTTGCACCACTGTTATCAGCCACGACCAATCTTGATTCTTGCTGTATCATAATTACTTAGCCCTTTCAATGATTTGTAATAGTCTCCAACGCTTCATACGACTCAAAGGACGAGTCTCCATGATACGGACGGTATCACCGATATTGCACTCGTTCTTCTCATCATGAGCGTAGTACTTCTTTGTCTTGTTTACAAACTTACCATATATAGGGTGTTTCTCTTTCCAACGAACAGCAACAGTTATGGTTTTGTCCATCTTATTGCTCGAGACAACGCCCTGTCTTACTTTTCTCAAATTTCTTTCCATTTCAGAGCGGATAAATTATTGGTTATTATTCTTCTCACGAAGTACTGTATTGAGACGAGCAATAAGTCGACGCTGACGGGTAAGCTCAGAAGGCTTATCCAGTGGAGTCACACTATGATTCATTTTCATCTTCTCGTACTTCATTGTCTCTGATGAGAGACGCTCCTGCAACTCTTGCACGCTAAGCTCTCTTATTTCGCTATTCTTCATAACTCTCTACTAATTGTCTTTACGTTCGTGATTAAAATTCATAGTCACGTCTTACGACGAACTTAGTTGTTACAGGGAGCTTTTGTGCTGCAAGACGAAGAGCCTCCTTCGCGATCTCATAAGAAACGCCCTCAACTTCAAAGAGCATACGACCTGGGGTAACAGGAGCCACAAATCCTTCTGGAGATCCCTTACCCTTACCCATACGCACCTCTGCAGGCTTCTTCGTGATAGGTTTATCTGGAAAAATACGTACCCAGACCTGACCCTGACGTTGCATATATCTTGTCACAGCAATACGAGCTGCTTCTATCTGGCGTCCAGTAATCCACTTGCTTTGAAGTGCCTTGATACCAAAAGAACCAAATGATAGTTGATTACCTCGGTTAGCAAAGCCTTTCATGCGGCCTTTCTGCTGCCTTCTAAATTTCGTTTTCTTTGGTTGTAACATAATCTTACTTTTCTAAGCTGATTATTGGACTTTTAGCGATTTGACCTTCTACTACGTCTATCACGACCTTCACGTCCACCACGTGCACCTTCTCGCTTTCCAAAGTCCTTAGATTGAGTAAAGTTAGGAGCCAAGTCCTTCTTGCCGTACACTTCACCCTTGCAGATCCAGACCTTGATACCGATAAGCCCCACCTTTGTAAGTGCAGCCTCTGTAGCGTAGTCAATCTCTGCTCTAAAGGTATGAAGAGGTGTACGACCTTCCTTAAACATCTCCGAACGTGCCATTTCAGCACCATTGAGACGCCCGGAAACAAGGATCTTGATACCCTCTGCACCAGAACGCATTGCAGAAGAGATAGCCATCTTTACGGCTCTACGATATGCCATACGGCCTTCGAGCTGACGAGCGATTGTACTCGCTACGATAGATGCATCCACCTCAGGACGCTTGATCTCAAAGATATTGATCTGAACATCCTTGTCTGTAATCTTCTTAAGCTCTTCCTTCAACAAATCCACTGCAGCACCACCCTTACCGATGACAGCACCAGGACGTGAAGTACAAATAGTGATAGTAATGAGCTTAAGTGTTCTCTCTATGACAATGCGAGAAACACTTGCATTAGAGAGACGAGCACCCAGATACTTGCGTATCTTACTGTCCTCAAGCAGGGTATCAGCAAAATCGGCCTTCTTTCCAAACCAATTAGAGTCCCATCCACGGATGATCCCTAAACGATTGCTTATTGGATTAGTCTTCTGTCCCATCTAATTAATTTTGATTTGAGTTAAGTGTATCAACAAACAATGTCACGTGGTTTGATCTCTTACGAATACGAGCACCACGACCTTGTGCACGTGGGCGCATTCTCTTAAGAGTCACACCTTCATCTACAAAGATCTTTGTAACGAAGAGTTCTCCGGCTTCAGCCTTGCGAGCATTCTTCTGCTCCCAGTTTGCGATAGCCGAACGCAATAACTTCTCCACACGAGCAGCTGCGATTTTGCTTGAAAACTTAAGCACACCCAACGCTCGGTTAACTTCCATTCCTCTAACCATATCCGCAACCAATCTCATCTTACGAGGAGAAGAAGGGACATTAGATAGCTTAGCAAAGTATATAGTCTTGTTTGCCTCCTTACGTGCGTCAGCTGACAATCTTTTTCTTTGACCCATATTATTTCTTCTTTTTTAATAATGGTTAGTCCCCGACACTTACTTCTTACGGTTACCACTATGGCCTCGGAAGGTACGTGTTGGAGCAAACTCGCCTAACTTGTGCCCTACCATATTTTCAGTAACAAACACGGGGATAAACTTATTTCCGTTGTGAACGGCGATCGTATGACCAACGAAGTCTG
>NZ_JAUMXC010000054.1 GCF_030529325.1 Porphyromonas sp.
TTACCTCAAAGTTAAGGACTAATGGGGCTTACACACTTTTTTAGGACAGTATCATAAAAAAGAAAGTCGATATCATACAAACTTTGATATCGACCTTCAGAATATTTTTTAGTATTAGTTCGATTACTTTGAGCGTATCAAACTCATAAATTCCTCACGAGTCCTTTGATCTTGAAAGACTCCAGTAAAATCACTTGTTGTTGTGATCGAGTTTTGTTTTTGCACACCTCTCATCTGCATACACATATGCTGAGCTTCTATCACAACCATAACCCCCATAGGATTCAATGTGTCTTGGATACAATCTTTGATCTCTGTCGTAAGACGCTCTTGTACCTGAAGCCTCCGAGCAAAGATATCAACTACTCTTGGTAACTTACTGAGGCCGGTGATATATTTATTAGGGATATATGCAATATGTGCCTTACCAAAAAACGGCAACATGTGATGCTCGCACATGGAGTAGAAGTCAATATCCTTGACAATTACCATCTGCTGATAGTCCTCCCGGAACATCGCTGAACGGAGAACAGCAGCGGGATCTTGGCGATAACCTTGAGTAAGAAAACGCATCGCCTTTGCGACTCTCTGAGGTGTCTTGATCAGTCCCTCTCTCTCAATGTCCTCACCAAGGATATTGATTGTGGACCTATAGTGCTCTGCAAGATCGGAAATAACTTTTTGTTCGACCTCATCAGAGACTTTTTGGGTATGGTACCCCTTAGATGTATCTAAAATAGACATATGTTAGGTATATTCTGTATAGTGATCTTATGCAAATTTATGGTTGCTGTATGAAAACCTGATCTCTGACGACAATCATTTCTTTCGAGTACATCGGAACTGCATTCTTCAACTGATGCATTGCAGCTTGTGCCTCTTGATAAGTCAGAAAATTGCCCACATGTAGCCTCCAAAATGGAGCTTTATACTTAACGTAAGTATTGTACTCAGGTTTGAGTTCCGATACCCGACGAGCCCGCTCCTCTGCTATGCTTTTACTGTTGGGGCGATTACCACTATATATTTGAATCCGGAATCCTTTCATTTTGGAAAAACCATCTTGATTATCCACTGCGATGAAACTCTCTGGGCGTCGTCCCACTACACTTCGTATAAACGAAGACTGAGTGATAGTAACCTTGCCTCGTCCGGGTCCTCCCTGAGTCAAGAGATCAAATATACTTTGTACCGGCGCCTGGGCATAAACAGAAGACTCCGATATACACACCAATAGAGATAATGATAAAATATAAAGTATTGACTTATTCATAATCTTTGTACTAAAAGTCATTGTTCCATAGGCAAAGTTACTTTATTTTTTCAACTTAACTCAGATAGATCCTACTCAACGCTTGAGTTTTGCCTTTATATGTCTAAGTAACTCCAATGGAAGTCTCTTTGCAGCATCGCGTAAAAAACTTTCCATATGCCGTTTCTTTTTAGCTTCAGATATCTCAAGGACTGGAACTAATATGGCCGACTCCTCAACCCCAGAAAAATCAGGATTGATAGAAGTACCGAAATACCTCATGGATGAGGACAAGCCAATATAAGCATTGACAAGTGGAGGAATATTGACGCCCAACTCTCTGACAGCCTCATTGAGTCTCTTGTAGTCTTCCCGAAAATCAGTCCCTCTTATGATATCCATCATATCAATTTCAGAAGTCTCGACGGAAATAGGATTAGAGGGAATGATAAGATGAGGCATATTTGTAAAGTGCTTGCGAAGGAAAAAGAGAATCAAATCCCTTGCTTGAGTATTATATTCCTTATACATAGTCACTTTACCAAAAAAGTACTCATACTGATGATGCATCATAGAGACAGCTCCAAGGCCATCCCAAAGATTGTCAAGAGCAAATATCGACTTTGGGGATAAACGGGCTTGTTGATATTCAAGACGAACAAATGAGCGCCCCAACTCTATGGTACGGGGTAGATACTCTTCAATAAATTGAGGTGAAAGATCAAAGATCCTGGCACTTGCAATGTCAGGCTTACCATCTATCAATTTTATATCCTCTCCTAGAATATATCTATAGCCACCTATAATCAGTTTATGCTCCGGATCCCAGACTATCAACTGTTTATAACCATCGGAAGATAAGTCAAATCTATCTACATCTACAGCTTGGCCAGAGCCTCCACCATAGTATCTGAAAGCCTCTTCTCTTAAGCGTCCCAATTCTTGCATGACATTAGGCGCTTCTCCGGCACTGAACGAATATATTTCGTTATTAGCTCTATTTGTTTTACGCAAAAGAAATCGAGGATGAAGTTCCTCCTCCAAAACTTCGGTAGGGATAGGATCTATAATCGGAGTGAGATTCATGATATTTATAAGCTATTTGTTTGAGCGGGAATAGAGTAAAGACTTGTTTTAATAGATTGAGCGATGGTAAAATCGTCAATATCACGATCGAGAGAATCAACTTTGATGGTAGACCCTATATAGATATCAAAATTTGCACCTCTCGCCTTGAACAGCTCATCTGGCAAAAGCACGAGTTCGTAGTTAAACTTCAATCCCATTCGTTCTCTCCACCTTGCCCACTTGTAAAATGTATTACTGTTACGACTATCAAAAAAGATAGGGACTATATCTCTCTGATACTTCCTAGCCATTCTGATAAAAGAGGGTGACCAATTTAAATCTCGAATCTCTCCCTTTTCATTTTTTCGGGAACAAAGTCCTGCAGGAAAAGTGATAATCTGTCTGTCTGAAAGTAGAGCCTCTTCAATCCTCTGATAACTACTTTTACTTTGGCGTCCGTATTTATTGATGGGTAAAAACACATTTCCAAACTGAGAGATATTCATTAGCAAGTCATTCACTAGAAAGTTTATCTTGCTGTCATAGAGTTTACCCAAAATAGAAGTAAGTACCACACCATCTGCACCTCCAAGAGGATGATTAGAAATAAAGATATATCTTCCTGTCATTGGCAGAAGTTCTTGATTGTGCATATCCACAGTAAAATCAAGTGCATCCATGACTTTGTGAGCAAAGGAGACTCCGTCCACTTCTGTTTGTAGATCTAATATATCGTTGATTTCATCTTGATGAATCAACTTCTTAATTGCATGAATGAGAAAATGCGGAATATACCCCTTGTACTTCTGACGAACGACTTTCTCTACATCTATTTTTCCCATCAGCGTCTGAAGTCTTTCAGCATAATATCCCTAAATGATAACATTGACATCGGATGTGTCTTGAAAAAACTTCTCGTATACAGTTCATCCTTTTTTAGCTGAGCAGCGAGATCTTCAATAGAATCAAACTTTTGATCAGGTCTTAAAAAACGCCTGAATCCGATCTCAACCTCTTGACCATATAAGTCTCCCGAGTAATCAAGAATGTAAGCTTCGAGCCCTAACTTGTGAGAGTCATCTATAGTTGGGCAGCCGCCATAATATGCCATAGCTTGATATATCTCACAGCCCACACGTACTTCCGCAATATAGATCCCAACAGCAGGTAGAAATATATTAGGTTCCAATGGCTGAATATTTGCAGTAGGATAATCTATGGTACGTCCGATCTTTCGCCCGTGCTTCACCATACCTCTAAATCCGTAAGGACGTCCGAGTAAGAGGTCAACAGTATCAAATTGACAGGAAGTAACTAATTCACGAATCGCAGAAGAACTGACAATGCCATCCTCAACAAAAAGAGGTGTTATACGAGTAAGACCGATGCCCCATGATGTGATATAAGCATCATAATCATCCAAACTCATATCACTACGACGCCCAAACCTATTGTCATAACCCATAACTAAATCTACTAAACCTCCATGTGTGATAAGAGGTTCGATGAAAGCATGAGGTTCGATAGCTGCGACATCCTTAGTGAAGTGTATTACAATAAGATTATCTATTCCAGCCTCTGCGATTAAGCTAATTTTACTTGAAAGGGAACTTAATACCACAGGAGGCTCTATTTCAGGGCGTAAGACCTTGATAGGATGCTCATCAAAAGTTATGACAAGGGATTCTCCTCCTATCTCCTTGGCCTTCCGAGAGAGTTCAGACAGGAGTTTTTGATGTCCTTTATGAACTCCATCAAAAAAACCTATAGTAGCAGCTGTGGGGGTTCCACTATAATGAGCTATAAAATCTTCTATTTGGCTATATATATTCATTTTTAAATAATTATTTTTCTATGACCTTCTGATCCACTCCTTAGGATTGAGTTTTGTGCGTTCTTTCCAAATCTGGAAATGCAGTAACGTGGCTCCCCCAAGTTCTGAGTCTGCAAAAACTTTACCAAGAATTTGTCCTGCAGAAACTTTATCTCCACTTTTGACATATACAGTAGTTATATTGCTATAAACAGTGAGGTAATTTCCATGCCGGATGATGATCGAATTATTATATCCTTCAACCACAAATATTCGGGTAACAACACCTTCAAAAACTGCACGAGCTTCAGCTCCCGGACGTCCCTGTATGTCTATGCCATTATTGTTTATTCTCACATAAGACAAACTTTCATGTGCATGCTCACCAAAGGATCCAACAATGGAATAAGATCCGGTTATAGGAATAGGAAGACGTCCCTTATTATTTTGAAAACCTCCAGAGAGTTTTACCTCATCACTGTTCATTTGATATTGAACCTGAGATGGTGTTTTCTGAGTCGTTTTCTTTTTTGATTTAGTTGTTTTAGATTTAGATGCAAGTTGCTTAGCTCTTTTATTCGCAGCAGCAACCTCTCTAGCTATTTGTTGTTCGATTTCATGATTTAAAGCTTGCGCTTGCTTCCTTTTCTTATTGAGTTGTGCCTGAAGTTCTTTTTTTTGCTGATTAAGTCTATTGACTTCTTGACGGCTCTCTTCTGAGCTTTTTTGGAGATTTTCTCGCTCCATCTCCCTTTGATTCAGAAGATTTGTCTTTTCAATGGTCTGCTGTTCTATTGCCTCTCTTTTCTTTTTTACTTTAGCATGTATATCCTTTATTCTCAAAGCCTCATCCTTCTGCCACATCGCATAATCCTGCAAATACCTTGCCCTACGGAGACCCTGTAAAAAATCCTTCGCTGACAAGATAAAGAGGAGTTGTTCTTCCACATTCCCACGACACTGCATCGACTGTAGGGACTTCACATATGAGGACTGTTTGGTATTGAACTCAATCAATAAACTATCCAATTCTACTCTCAAACGCATCGTCTCCTGATTTGCAACCTCTATCTCTGAAGTCAGCGTCAATATCATTTCCTTTCGAGCATTTACTTGGCGGGTAAGAAGATTAAGCCTTTTTAAACTCAGGCTCTTGGACTTATCAGTCTCTTTTATCAGGACTGAAGTCCTATTTATCTCATCCAAAAGTTCCTTGCGCTTAGTCTCAAGTTGTCGTACTTTTTTCGACTTTTGAGAGTATACTTCTTGCTCAACTGTCAAAAGAAGCAAAACAATAGAAAGAAAAATAAAAGCAATGCGTTTCATTTACTTAGGTCACTTATTAGGTCCTTTAGCTGAGAAAGCGATACCAATTTATAATTACTTGGAATACCAATATCTACTTTTTGGCTGAATCTTGTTGAAAATCCATCAAGATCGAAAGCTAAGATGACATGCCTCCTTGTATCACGAGCAGTTATGGTCAAGACAATAGATTTTGGATAGGGTTTTCTTTGCTCTTGTATAGTTACAAAATCAGCATATTCTATCTGAATGAATTCCCCTGAAAATAATTTTACCGTGCTACGTACAAGATTGAGAGAAGCATCAAACTCATGTTGAATGCCATGTCTATGATCTTTGAAAATATATAATCTTTTGTCCGGATCTGTAGAAAAGGTCATGCCCCTTAGAGCTTCACCACGAATGTTCTTGTTCGAGAACGGTCGATGATGTACCAATGCAGCCAATATTTTTGGATCTACATTGTAAAAATTCAGTTCATCGGACAATGTTGTTGATAAATTCTCTAACAAGATTCCCCTTTTTCCGACTCGATCAACAAGAGCAAGTTTATCATGGGTAACTGTAAGCCTCCCAGCCTCCATCAAGCCTAAAAAACGAAGTGATAGCACAAATTCCTGATCAACTCTCAACGACCATCTCGTACCAACTTCAAACTCTTGACCATCAAAGTTTGCAGATAAATAGCCCTTTGCATCTACCACATCTGACTCCTTTAAACCATCATATAAACGCAAGAAATCTCCCTTTGAAAGGGTTGGCATGTCTCCTACTCTTGTAACTCGTTTGGAAATACCGCAACCCACCATCCCAACGATAACAAGGGTGAATAATAGTATCCCTTCAAAAAAAACGCAATTACTTAGCCTCTTATTGGTCATTTTTTAACACTTTTATATTGTTTATTTTAGGAGTAATTGATTCAGCATCCCCTCCAAGCTCTATCGCTTTCTCGAAAGCCTTCACAGCCCCCTCCAATTCACCTAACTTATAAAGTATATCACCATAGTGTTCATGATAAACGGCATTAGGCAATTCTTCATTCCTAATAGCATTCTCTATGTATATCTTCGCTAATGTATATTCACCCTTTAAATATAATACCCATGCGTAAGTATCTAAGAATGTAGGAAAATTCCTCACAACTCTCACTGCCCTACTGGCAAGTTCTTCCGCTTTATCAAGATCTGCCGGTGTCCCATGTACTGCCAGAAAATATGCGTAGTTATTAAGGGCTAACGGTGTCTTGGCGTGTTGGATAGCAACCTCATAAAGATCTCTTGCTGTATCATATCGCCCGGCTTCTGCTTCTAAATCAGCCTTTATCAATATTATGTCTCCGTAATCAGAGTCATTTTTTTGCACCAATCTCACAGCATCCTCAAGTAATATCGCAGAACTTTCCTTATCCCCAAGTTCGCCATATGCCATTAGAGCATATACATAAAATACCCCTTTGTTAGGAAAAACACTTATTCCCTTCTTAGCCATATCAAGCATTTTAGAGGTATCCTTACTCCTAATATACTTTTCAGTAAAATAGGTATATGGATAAGGGTCCACCACTTTTTCATCAATCAACCTTTGAAGCAGCTGCTCACCTTTGAGAGTATCACCGACAAGTAGGTAATTACTTGCTAAAAGCAACTTAATTCCACTGGATTGCTCATAGACCACTGACAATTCCTCCTGTACAGGAATCAAGGCTTTTGTCATAGCTATCTTGTCATGACTGACAGAAAGGCTTCGAGACATTAACTCTTCTATAATTTGAGGTACGGCATCCTCTGTACGCGCAGCTCTAAGGATCTCCTTCGCAGCTCTTTCATAATCTTCCTCAGCCAGATAAATATAAACACCAAGATCACTAAGTAATGTATAATCATTAACTACCTTCTTAGCTTTGGAAAAGATTGCTTTTGCCTCTGAAATTTTTCCCATAGAGAGGTATACAGATATGAGAGCCGAAAGGCTCTCTAAATCTAATGGGACATCATTCACTTGTTTCTCGAGAATCTTGATGGCCTCCTCCCGACGATCCATCTCCATAAGGATTTTTGCTTTCTCATGTATCAATATATTGAGAGTATGATCCATCGCCAAGAGCTTATCGAGTGTCTCAAGTGCCAAGTTCATATCTCCTTTTTGCTTATAAACTTCTACTAATTGAGTATAGAGCAGCTTTTCCTCAGGGTGGAACTTTATCAATGACTGGAGTGTATTTTCAGCGATGTCTAAACGCCCCATACGAGATGCAATATCTATCAAAGCTCGTCCGATCTCCTGATCCTCAACAGAAAGAGTATAAGCTTTCTGCATAGTGACAAGAGCATCGCCAGGCCTTCCAATAGCAACAAGCCCCACGGATAACTGGTGTAGAATTGAAGATTGAGCTTCACCACCAAGAGAGGCCATCCAAAGATGATTGAATCTACCGGATTCCTCTTCATTATTTACATCATCCAAAACCAAAGACTTGAGATACAATCGTTGACTCAAGAGCTCTTCAAAGTGCGGAGATGTTATGTTTGATTGAGCAAAAGTAGCACAAACACAGAGAAAAGTCAGTATTGGAGAAAAAGCAATCCTGCCCCATCCGAGATCCTGCATATATCGATTTTGAGAGATCATTATTTCTTAGTTCTTTCAGACACCATAACAATAGCTGATACCGCCATGAATAATACAGCGATAAAGGTAGCGAAAATAATTGTTATGAGTTGAAGAAATATTATCGTACTCCAAGAGAAAATGAGTGAGATATTCATATATTTTGCCTATTTTAGCGGAGATTTAGATGGATGATATCTCTGAGTTGCGTCATCTAAGCTAATGAGTAACTTTATAACAAGAAACCCTAACTATTTTTCTTTCAAAATCAAGATGGAAGTACGTATCAGTCGTGTTGTAAGTGAGCACTACGACTACACGCGAAAGGAAGCTGAGGAGTATATCCGACAAGGCAGAGTTACCAGAAATGGAGAAGTCATCACGATCGGAGACAAGGCTTCGGCCAATGACGAGATAGAATTGGACGGCGTCCGCATTCCTCTCAAGGGCATCTTCAAAAAACTCGAACGAGAAGCTGCGGGTAAAGAGTCAGGCAATAAGTTTAAAAACCAGAGGGATGATGAGTACCGTGATCCGTTCTTGAATCCTAAAAGCAGAGAACTTCGAAAAGGTCGAAAAAACGAATTTAGCCCCAAAAAGAAGGGCAAAAATAGCATGTACTAAATCTCTATGCTGATAATAGATTGGATACGACATACCTCCCTCCAAATAGATGGGAGTTACTCGTACGGACAAACAGACGTCCAGGTCTCTGACAACTTCGAATCAGAGGCTGCAGTTGTTAAGCAACGACTACAGGGGGTAAAATACGATGCGGTATATACAAGCCCCCTAAGCCGTGCCTCAAAATTAGCACGATATTGTGGTTATGAAGATGCTATCGCCGATCATCGTATCATGGAAATATTCTTAGGAGAATGGGAGCTAAAAAAGTGGGCAGATATCATCATGTACGACAATTTGGATGATTGGTTTGCTAACTTTCATAATCTGACTGCTCCCGGTGGAGAAAACCTACACCAACTATTAGATAGAGTTACAGACTTTATACATGATGTGCGCTCAAAAAGATATTCCAGGATAGCAGTATTCTGCCATGGTGGAGTTATAAATAGCGCAAGACATCTAAACCGGGAGATCAGCAAAGCTCTTATATTTAGAGAGGTTCCACCATATGGATCAATTAATACCATTAAATATTCGAGTCTTGACCAAAGAAAAATAGATTGATAATCTTTAATAATCAGAGTTTGACACAAAAAACAATAATTAGGGGATTACGAAGAGCTCTTCATAATCCCCTAATTATATTCTGTTTATTTCCGTATGGGAACTTTCCCTCTCAAAAGAGAATAAACTTTTTATTCTTCAAGGAAATGCGATAAACTGTCATTTTCGCTATCATAAAACTCATAACTGAGCATACCCAAGGACTCATCAGGAATAATTGTAAGTCCTTTGCCGTACTTTGCTCTCCACTTCGTGTATAGAGATGAACCTAAGCCGACAAGCCCCTTTCGTTTTTGGATATATGCAGCTACATAAGGATGCACATGTAAAGCAAACTTCTTGATCTTCTCGTACTCTACCAAGTGACGTATTTTTCCCTCAAGTTCATCGGTAAAGAACAAAGAAGGCTGTACCTGACCTGTGCCGCGACAAGTCGGACAAGTTTCCTCTGTCTCTATCGCCAAAGCTTGTCTTACTCTTTGTCTTGTAATCTGCATGAGTCCAAACTTAGTAATGGGCAAGACCGTGTGTTTTGCCCTATCATTTTTCATGTACTCATTCATCTTTTCAAAGAGCTTCTGACGGTTGGCAGCCTGGCCCATATCGATGAAGTCTATGACAATGATACCACCAATATCCCTGAGGCGGAGTTGTCTCGCGATCTCTTCGGCAGCGGAAAGATTGACGTCTATTGCTGTATCTTCCTGTTGGTTACTACCCTTAGCTCTATTTCCGCTATTAACATCGATGACATGCATCGCCTCTGTTTGTTCAATCACCAGATATGCTCCACTCTTGTATGTTACGGTCTTTCCAAACAGATGCTTTATCTGTCTTGTAACATCAAAAGAATCAAATATCGGAGCAGAATCCTTGTACAGTTTGACGATACTACCCTTACCCGGATCTATTAGTTCTATGTAGTCGCGAGTCTCTTCAACAAGATCTTTATCATTGATATAAATATCTGTAAAGGTCGAGCTGTATGTATCTCTAAGCAGACTCAGAGTTCGGCTGCTTTCTTTATAAAGGATACGAGACGTTTTTTTCTTTGAAATATTGGCGATTGTGTTATTCCACCTCTTGACCAACATTCTTAATTCATGATCGAGCTCAGCGACTTTGACACCCTCTGCCGATGTACGTACAATAACAGTAACGTTTTTCGGCTTTATACTGAGGATGAGTTGCTTGAGACGGTTACGCTCCTCTGCCTTACGTATCTTATTTGAGACAGACACTTTATCTGAAAAAGGCAGAAGTACGAGATACCTTCCTGCGAAGGACAATTCGGCTGACAAGCGTGGCCCTTTAGTAGATATAGCCTCTTTTGTAATCTCCACAAGGACTTCATCTCCGGGCTTCAAGCGATCAGAGATCGAACCATCCTTATCTATCTCCTTTTCAAGTTTAACTCTTTCGGGTGAGAAGTTCTTTCCATACTTGGAGTGGGCCTCCAAGAAGCTTTGTGCGGACAGAAAACAGCTTCCCAAATCTCTATAATGAAGGAATGCTTCCTTTTTGTGTCCTATGTCGACAAAAGCCGCATTGAGCCCCGGCATAATCTTTTTAACCTTTCCGAGATACACGTCCCCCACAGAAAACTCAATGTTTTGCTTTTCCTGTTGAAGCTCAACCAACCGCTTATCTTCAAGGACTGCGATCGACACCTCTTTAGGCTGGACATCAATGATTAGTTCACTTTTCACTCAAAATTAATGTAGTATAGTTGAATAATAAAAAGCAAACAAACCAATGTTATTGGGCTTTTTACACCATAATAACATAGGTTTGTTCAGCTATGATGATCTAAACACCATGACTCCTCATAAATCAAGTCATAGGGAGTTAGATTAGTATAAAAGCCATATTAGGTCTTTATTTTTTCTTTTTGTGCCTATTCTTTCTAAGTCTTTTTTTGCGCTTGTGAGTAGACATTTTATGTCTTTTTCTTTTCTTTCCGCTTGGCATAGCTTCAAATTTATTTATGTTTGACTTTAGTTATTTATTTCGTATTACTTTTTCTCCAATGTGAACGCTTTAGATGGCTTGAATGCAGGTATCTTGCGCTCAGGTATCTGAATAGTCAGATTCTTGGAAATATTACGAGCCGTCTTTGGAGCTCTTGTCTTTACGATGAAACTGCCGAATCCACGTAGATAGACATTTTCACCCTCTACGAGAGAGTCTCTGACTACATCCATGAATACTTCGACTGTCTCCAATACAAGACGCTTCTCCAAACCTGTGCGTTTACTAATCTCGTTTACAACTTCAGCTTTAGTCATAACTTGTTTCTCTATTAATAATTAATATTATATACCTTGATTTATTGCAGTCTTCAAGCCACATCCACCTCCCTTCTCTTTTTTATAATTAAGGGGGTGCATAGCTCGCCCTGATAAGATGACAGATCAGCCTAACTATCAGTTCTGAACAGTCTCAAAGGCATGATCACCCCACAAGGTTTCGCAAAGATAAACCTTTTTGTTGGTTTTTTCATAGTTAACTCCGTTTTTTTCGTCTAATCACTTATGTTTCTACTCATTGGACCGAGGAATAAAGCCCCAACGCATATCAAGTTAGAGAAACTATATATAAAATCATACACAAATGATTTTTAAAGTAGCTCATAGAGATTCTATATCAAGATGAGACGTAAATAAAAAAGCCTGACAAAGAGAGAAAAGACTCTAATTGTCAGACTTTTACTTTTTGTGATCAGGCTGGGATTCGAACCCAGGACCCACAGCTTAGAAGGCTGTTGCTCTATCCAGCTGAGCTACCCGACC
>NZ_JAUMXC010000055.1 GCF_030529325.1 Porphyromonas sp.
ACGATGCTTGCCATACCGATGTTTTGGATCACACGGAGGTGAGTGAGGTACTCTTGTCCGAATGTCATCCAGAACCTTGCACGACGGAGTGTAGGGAAGTTCTTTGTAAGTGACTCAAGCTCTTCGTGATAGAGGAGGTACGACTCTCTCGGTCCCACTTCGGGGTAGTTGAGGGTCTTGTGGATTTCCTGAGGTTCGGTCTCGATCCACTTGCCATCTTCCCAATATTTACCCTTCTGAGTGATCTCACGGATGTTGATCTCAGGGTTGAAGTTGGTCGCAAAAGCCTTGTGGTGATCACCGGCGTTGCAGTCCACGATGTCGAGGTAGTGTATCTCATCGAAGTGATGCTTAGCAGCGTGAGCGGTGAAGATATTGGTCACTCCAGGGTCAAAACCACAACCAAGGATAGCTGTCAGACCCGCTTCCTTGAAGCGCTCCTGATAAGCCCACTGCCAGTGGTACTCAAACTTCGCCTCATCCAACGGCTCATAGTTTGCCGTATCGAGGTAGTTGACCCCACACTCGAGACAAGCATCCATGATCGTAAGGTCTTGATAGGGAAGAGCGACATTGATGACAAGTTCGGGCTTGAAGTCGTTGAAAAGTCTCACAAGATCCTCCACGTTGTCAGCATCTACCTGAGCAGTCTTGATCTTTACATTCTTTATGTCGGCAGCGATAGCATCGCACTTAGACTTTGTACGACTTGCGAGCATGATGTCGGTGAAGACATCCGAGTTCATCGCCACTTTCTTAGCCACCACCGTGCCTACACCTCCGGCACCGATGATAAGTACACGTCCTTTCATTTCGTTTAAGTAGTCTTATGTATTAATAATTTTGTTGTTACATCTTTATTTCACATACCGGCCGACATTCATACCCGACCGGGCATATGTTTTTCAAAGTTAATGATTTCAGATGAGTATTCCCCTATCCTGAGGCCACTTTTCGCTACCCTTCCGGAGGAGCCTTTCCCAAGCACACAGACAGGCGAAAACCGGTGAATATTATTGTAAACAAGGGTAATTTTTGTTATCTTTGTTACATACACAATCTCTAAATATATTATTGTATGAATGCATTGAAAAAGATATTCCTCACACTTGGTGTCATTATCCTTTTGGTCATTATCTTCTTGGTAGCCAAGGGGATCATTTGGATATCAAGCATACTCATCAAGGTGGTGGTCATCGCTATCCTCGCTCTCATTGCACTCGGGTGTTTCATAGGCATCTGGCGTAGCGGAAACAAAAAATGATTTTACCAACACAAGACATAAAAAAGAGAAAGCGTGCAGAGGATTACTCTGCACGCTTTCTCTTTTTTACCTCCACTCAAAGGGAGGAAGAGCGACGCACATCTCCCCAAATTCAAGCCCTTGCTTTGACGGATCGAAGTATGCAATCTTTTTCCAAGGTTAAAAATAAAAGGAGGCGACACAAACCGGTCTGTGTCACCTCATAAATTTTTCATTCCGCAAGCTCTCGATAAAACTCTTTCTGTTCAGAGACTTCGGCCGGATGTTCAAAGAAAGAGAAGTGGACGGAGCCGTACTTCTTCAACTTCACAAATGCGGGATGCTCACTGAAGTCATAAGTCCCCGGATGTTCGAGGATAAAAAGTCCGTCCGGAGCAAGCAATGTGCTCCCCATGATGAGGTCGGGGAGTTTCCCAAGCTCTTCGATCGCATAAGGAGGATCGGCAAAGATGAAGTCAAAACGCTCTCCCGTCTGATTGGCAATGTACTTGAAGGCATCTCCTTTGATGAGTCGGTAGTTGGGATCTTTGAGTTCGCCCACGACCTCTCGGATGAAGGTACAGTGAGCATGATCCATCTCTACGGCGGTGACGGTACGACATCCCCGAGACAGGAGTTCGAGCCCGATGCTTCCCGTCCCTGCAAAAAGATCGAGAGCCGAGGTCTCTTCCCAGTCTATGGAGTTTTCGAGGATATTGAAAAGATTTTCTTTGGCAAAGTCTGTCGTAGGACGGGCTTTGAAAGTCTTGGGAACGGAGAAGCGTCGACGTCCGTACTTGCCACGTATTATTCGCATAAGTTATCGAGTATAAATTCGGGAGGGAGTTGGAGCTTGGGGTTGGTAGCCACTTCGGGGGCAACCATGAGACCATGATAGCGATTGAGGCTCAGATGAGCGATAGAGATCCCGAGCTTTTGCATCAGTGGAGATACATCTCGCGCAGGCAGGGCATAGAGGCACAGATGATCCCTCGAAGGATCGAGCGAAAACTGTCGCCACACCGCGGTGACGAAGTAAAGCACATCCATGAGATCGGGTGTCTCAAACCGGTTGGCAAGGAGGAGTTGCCCCTCCCTCGCAAGGGTGAGATCCACATAGCCGCTGCCGAGTATCGCCATCACTACCACCGGATGCTCTCGGCGGGTATAACGCATGGCCACAGAGACAAGGGGGCGCTGGAGGTGATCGAAATGAGGAAAAGCAAAAGACCTCTGACAGAACTCATAGAGATCTGACCTCACGGCGGTCTCTATGGAGGCAGGGGTATCATTGAAATGCACCGAAAAGACATGCTTGCCGGTGGTGTTGATACTGGGAGCTACCCATTCCTGACTTGTAGCCACGGCCTTGAGGTCGTCGGGGATGAGGACATATCCGGTACCATCATCGGCAAAGATGCGAGTCGTCTTGAAGGGCAACGATAGCGTGGGATGAGCAAAGAATGCAGCCTTGAGACCTTCGACCATATCTCCGCCACCAAAAGGCACAAAGGTCACCTTACTATCCGCCGGCACATCCCTGCGGAAGCAAAAAAAAGAAAGTCCATCCGCAGTGATGCGGATGGACGTATCTAAACTGTGAGCCAATGTTTCGTTGTACTTCAAGTCCTCCGCCAACCACCCGGAGCTTTCTATGTCATATCGTACCATAGGACTCTGATAGAGCTTGGAACTTGATATATCTCGGAAAAGAGGAGAGCGAGATTACTCCCAGTTTCCTGCATTGTTGTTGATTTCCTTGAGCGAGCCTACCTTGAGACCGGGAAATCTGTTTGTTGTTTCAGCTATAGACTCCAAGTTCTTGATAAGGTTGGAGTTAAGGCCGTTCAAGTACACTGAGTAAGGAACAGAAGCCTCAAACACTCTGATAGCGATACCTGATCCTGTCTCTACACTTGCAGTATCCATTGCAAAAGTGTCGTTGGTACCGGGAACGATCCCCAAATTTGCAACATCATAGTTTGCATCGAAGAGACCTTCCTTGGCTACTGTCCAAGTAGTGTCACGAGAAAACGAGACTCTCTGACCGTTGACGATGCTGCTCAATCCTTCTTTTTCAGCCTCTTTCCAGTCACCTGTGCGTCTTGCCTTGTTGATGATAGCGACCGCCTTTTCTTCGGTCATACCATTTTCGAGCTGATAGTCTGTGAGTTCACCTTCCTTGCGTACAGTAGGGATCTGACCCTCATTGAGCCAGCCGATGAGTTCCTCAAATGATCCGGCATGGCGGTGAAACAGTTGCTTGTATGCAATCTGCGCCTTTCGGATGTCCATGAGCTTGGCGATGATCAAAGCTTCACGTCTTTCTTTTTCTTTCTTGAATCGGATAGGATTCATGATACTCTCGACCGATACCCACGCAAGCCCTACGATGGCGATGAGCAAAAGGATTTTGTAAATTGTCTTCATGAGGATTATATTTATTTATTTTGTAATTCGTTAGTCGCACAGGCACATAATATGCCACGAAAGTATTCGTATCGACAAAAATAACAAACTTTATCGACACTATCACTCTTATTGTTATAGAAATTAAAGACTTTAGCTATGAACGTAGAGAGATTTAAGGCTCAGATCAGTCACTTTTTCCCCTTCCGGCCTACGGAGTCTCAGGCGCAAGTCATCGAGACCTTGGGGTGCTTCCTCTACGATGAGGAGTACGATCCCGAGCATGCGATCTTTGTGCTCAGAGGCTATGCCGGTACGGGAAAATCGAGTCTGATAGGGGCTTTGGCAAGGACGATGATGTCCGAAGGGCGACCTCTCGCCCTCCTCGCACCGACCGGTCGTGCCGCCAAAGTGTTGCAGGGCTACTGTGGCATCCCTGCTCATACGATACACAGAGTGATCTACCGTGAACGCATGGGTGCCGGCGGAGTGTCGAGCTACGAAATGGGCTACAACAGAGGCAGACATGACACACTGTATATAGTGGACGAAGCCTCGATGATCAGCAATACTCCTGACGGCATCAGCCCTTTCGGGAGCGGATGTCTCCTTGATGACCTGATGGAGTTTTGTTTCAGCGTGGATGGCGCCAAAGTCCTCTTCATCGGAGACGATGCACAGCTCCCTCCCGTAGATACTTCCCTCAGCCCTGCGATGGATCCGAAGTACCTCAGCAGATACACCGGTCGGCTGTTTACGGGAATACTTACCGACATCGTGCGTCAGGAAGAGGCGAGCGAGATCGTCACCCTCAGCCACATACTGAGAGCCAGGATCATAGACATGGAGGGTGGCCTCCCCGAGTGGGAAACACCCCTGCTCCCGATGCCTTCGGGCGAAGAGGTCAAGATAGTCACCGGATATGACCTGCCCGACCTTATGGAGAGTTCGTACGCAAGGGTAGGAAGAGAGGAGACCGTCCTACTCACCCGCTCCAACAAAGACGCGGAGGAGTTCAACAGGCAGATACGCTATCGCTCTCTCGGCTACGAAGATGAAATCACCCCCGGCGAACTCCTCATGGTCTGTCGCAACAACTACTTCCACACCCCTACCGATACGGAGGGACACCCTAAGAGTGCATTCATCGCCAACGGAGAATTGCTTCATGTCGAGCACTCTCGGAGGACAAAGGAGTTGCACGGATTTACGTTCAGAGAAGCCGAACTAAGAGATAGCGAGGGAGGCATCGTGCATGCCAACATCCTCCTCGAGAGTCTGTACAGTGGGGCAGCCTCTCTGACTCCGGATCAGAGGCAACGCCTCTTTGACAGCGTTGTCCTCGACTATCCATGGGCAACGACGAAAAAAACTCTCTATGACGCTTTGCGCAAAGATCCCTACCTCAATGCCTTGCAGATAAAATATGCCTATGCGATGACCTGCCACAAGGCTCAGGGCGGACAGTGGCACGATGTCTACCTCCACTTCGGCTATCTCACTCCGGAGATGATCGATGCTTCGTTTTGTCGCTGGCTGTATACGGCCATGACTCGTGCCACAGACAGGCTGTATATCATCTCCCCGCCGGAGTTTATCTTCGGTAAATGGAGCGAATATTGATACCAAACCTATAATCATCTCAAATCTAACATTTTAATCTCTACACATCGAACTCCTTGAGTATTGGATCGGAAACAAGATGTACATCTCTCGAAATTCAGGAGTCTAACTTGAGAAATCAATCAGTCTAACTTGATGCATCAAGTTAGACAACCTTTTTCAGCCCCTCTGACACCCTCCGTAAGAGAGAGACAGATCCTGCGAGTAAACGAGGATATCATAACCCGCTCCATAGTCAGGATAAAACAAAAGTCCCCCGACCTGACCTCATCAGATCGGGGGACTTTTTATACTTCGACAGACTTTCTCCTAAGGGAGTACTGCCGGTCAGTTATACAGACAGGTCTTAACGTTTGCGCTTGCCTTCACGGCGGTGGCCGGAGGTGAACTTACGGTTTTCTCTGCGTTTGCCGTCACGCTTGCCACGAGAGTACTCTCCGCGGTTTTCCTTGCAGTCAGCCTCCGGCTTGGCGATCTCTACCTTGATGCGACGACCTCCGAGATCATAACTGTTCATCTCGTCGATGACGGTAAAGGCATTTTCTTTCTTGACTTCAAAGTAAGCACGAGACTCATAAATATCGATCTTGCCTATCTCGACGAAGTCGCCAAGACAACGGTTGATGATGTCGATGAGGGTATTAGGGTAAACCTTATCACGCTTGCCGAAATTGATTGTCAAACGCTCAAAGCCCTTTTGTGCCACTCCACGGCGACGCTCTTCGCGAGTTTTGTGCTCACGCTCGATACCTCGCTCCTTTTTCTCACTGACTTCTTGTATCTCCTCGGCATCCTCATAATACTTGATGAGACGCTCCAGCTCCATATACACGACACGACGGATGATCTGCTCGCTGTCGAGCCATGAAAGCCTTCCCAAAACACCTTGGATATAGGGCGCGATGCGGTCATCATCCGGAATGGTATTCTCAAGTTCGTCGATGAAGTTGTAGAGCTGCTTCTCACAGATCTCTTGACCCGAAGGGATGTGTGCCCTCTCAAACTCGACTCCGGTAAGCCTTGCGATGTCACGCAGACGACCCTTTTCACGAGAGTGGCAAATAGATATGGAGATACCGCTCTTGCCGGCACGTGCAGTACGTCCGCTACGGTGCGTATATGACTCGGGATCGTCAGGCAGACCGAAATGGATGACGTGTGTGAGATTGTCGACATCGAGTCCACGAGCTGCAACATCGGTAGCAACAAGGAGTTGGAGATTGCGCACGCGGAACTTCTGCATCACATAGTCGCGTTGTTGCTGAGACAAGTCGCCATGCAGGGCATCAGCGTTGTAACCGTCCTGAATGAGCTTATCCGCAATCTCTTGCGTATCTCTCCTCGTGCGGCAAAAGATAATACCGTATATACTTGGATAGTAGTCCGCTATGCGCTTGAGTGCAAGGTATCTGTCCTTTGCAGACACCATATAGTATATGTGTCGGATGTTTTTGTTGACGACATTGCGTTCCCCTACAACGATTTCCTTGGGGTCGTTCATGTACTGGCGGGTGATGCGTGCGATCTCTTCGGGCATCGTTGCGCTGAAGAGGAGCATGTGTCTCTCCTGCGGTATCTCTTTGAGTATCTCGTCTATACTCTCCGAAAAGCCCATGTTGAGCATCTCATCGGCTTCATCAAGGACGACATCGGAGATCTTAGATAGGTCAAGAGCTCCACGGCGTACAAGGTCGAGGAGACGTCCCGGAGTGGCTACGACGATCTGCACACCCTTGGAGATCTGCTTCATCTGCAGCTCGATAGACGCACCCCCATAGACGGCAACCACATCAAGGTCATGGAGATATTTGCTATAATTGGTGAGATCCTTGGCAATCTGTACACAGAGTTCACGTGTGGGAGAGAGGATCAGTGCCTGAGGATAACGCTTCGCAGCGTCTATATTCTGCAGGATGGGAAGCCCGAAGGCCGCAGTCTTTCCTGTACCTGTCTGTGCAAGTGCGATGATATCTATACCTCCACCGAGCAGGTGAGGTATGACAGCCTCCTGCACGGGCATAGGAGACTCGAAGCCCATCTCTCGGATAGCTTCACATAATGGGGCAGAAATGCCCAACGCTTCAAAAGTTTTCAAATTGTGATATCTTTATTTTGTATGAACAAAGGGTGCAACCATGCAGCCTTGGCCTGCAAAGTTACACATAAATAACCGAATACCAATACCTTCCACCGTCCGGATTGTGAATAAAAGATTTGAAACAATCATTTTAATACAAGCCCGAACGATAGAAAGAACCGCATCAAAGGCACGCTTTTTCAATATTTTATCAAGGGAAATATCAAAAGATCAGCTTCATGGCAGATACTGATCCACACCGAGTTCAACACGGCAGACAACAGACTCCATCTGCTTTTGTAGGAGTTTCCTATTGGCATCTACACGTTCCTGACTATAAGCTCCATGATGCAAGTGATAGACAGTACCGCCTCCTTTGACACAAGCTTTTTCTACTCCATTTTTGAGTAATCTTATCACAAGATCATCATCCTCAGCACCCCAACCCTCATAAGCCTCATTGTAACCATTGATTGCTAACAGGTCACTCCTCCAAAAAGACATGTTACAACCTATGACATGAGATAAACCTTTCTTTCCGTAAAACTTCGCAAAGGCCTTTCGCATCAGCCTTGACCTCAAAGTATTATAGAAGTCTCTGAACGACGGAGGGATAAGCCCTTCCCAAAGGTGCAAACGCTTTGTCTCGAGGGTCTTTGCCGTCATACGCTCGTCAAGCAAGATACGTCGGCCACACAAAAACCTATTGGGCTTGACGATGGTCAGATGATCCTCTACGAAGTGACGCCCGAGAATACAATCCCCATCGATCTGTATGATGTATTCGCCTGAAGCCTTGGCAATAGCTTTGTTACGTATCTTCGCAAGCCTGAAGCCCTCGTCCTCCTGCCACACATGGATGATAGGGATGTCAGAGCCCTTTCGGATCTCAGCTATCAGAGATTTAGTTTCCTCTCTCGACCCATCATCTGCAACGATGATCTCATGAGGTCGGAAGGTCTGGACAAGCATCGACTTGAGCACCAATTCGAGAGCCTGCGGCCAGTTGTATGTAGACACGATGATACTTACGCGGGGAGTTGTTGAGCTGTTTGTGGTCATGATAAAGGGGAGCGATATATAGGATCGAAGTTTTTAAAGATATTGACTGACACCCTGTTCGATGCGGTATGTCCCTTTTTCTATCTGTTTTTTGAGAAGTTCTCTGTTGATTCCCAATCTGTCTTGGCTGTTGTATGCATGCTCAAGATGATAGAGCACAGCCCCACCCTTTATACAGCACTTCTCCACACCAAGGTTGTACAGACGTACGACAAGATCATCATCCTCAGCACCCCAACCCTCATAGACCTCGTTGTACCCATTGACGGCAAGCACATCTTTCCGCCAATAAGACATGTTGCACCCTGAGATGTAGTCCAAGGCTCCTTTGCCGTAGAACTTTGCAAAAGCCCTACGCATCACTCCCGATCTGATATTGTTGAGATAACTGCGATAAGATATCGACAATGGATGATGCCATAGGCAGAGACTTCTCTTTCGGAGGGTAGTCTCGGTAGCTTTCGGATCAAGGTACACCCTCCGCCCACAGAGGAATCTATTCTCCTTTGCCAAAGAAAGATGATCCTGTATGAAATGCCTCTCGAGGATGCAATCTCCATCGATCTGTACGATATAATCTTTGGAGCAGCGAGCGATGGCTTTGTTCCTTATCTTGGCAGCTCTGAATCCCTTATCCTCCTGCCACACATGGATGACAGGCAGAGTCGTGGTCTCTCTGATGCTGTCGATCAGTGCCTTGGTATCCTCTCTCGAACCATCATCGGCAATGACGATCTCATCGGGCAGTACCGTCTGCCTAAGCGCAGACTTGAGCACCAGTTCTAAGGCCTGAGGCCAATTGTATGTCGATATCAGCAGGCTGACACCGGGTCTGACTTGTTTCTTATCTGAGGTTGTCATCTATTCGTTCAGAAATGATTGTGTTATAAACCCCTTTCCAAAATATCCTGTGGCTGTGTGACCTGCATCGGATCAATAAAGTCCATCAAGCCCCTTGAGCTCAAGCGGAACCTATCCGCCTAATATTCTGTATTGGGTTCTCAAAGTTAAGAATAAAAAAGCACTTTCATCCACCTCAAAAAGGGTTGAATAATCCCTCAGAATTAGCTACCTTAGTCTACACCCTGTACTACTTTCCGTGTCGGATGTAGGAGGGGATGCAACGAAAAACAACAGACTCAGACAATGAAAATAAAGAATAAGATAGATCTCTCGTCCTGGAGAGAGTTGCTCAGAGAACTATACCGACTGGATCATGGGGTGTCGGATGAGCAACGCCGGCGACTCATCCGAATCATGCACAAGGCTGTCCGGGACGATGTCTTTGATGAGGACCGTCACGGCATCCATGGGTTGATACGCACCCTGCTGTCGGCGATAGCCTCGGTCGAAGAGATAGGGCTGAAGCAGTCCGCTGTCATAGTCATCCTCATTTACCGCGCAGTACTCAAGGAGAAGTACAGTGTAGTCGAAGCCAAGGCTGACTTCGGCGAAGATGTTGCGGATCTCTTGTCTTCGCTCCTGAGACTGTCCGAACTGTACAGCCGAAATACTGTGGTGACGAGCGAGAACTTCAGCCACTTCCTCCTCTCCTTTGCCGTCGATGTGAGGGTCATCCTCATCCTGATTGCCGACCGTCTGATGCTTATGCGCCTTGCCAATCTCTACTTCCCCGAAAAGGAGCAACGCACGTTGGCAATGGAGGTATCATTCCTCTATGCACCTCTCGCTCACCGTATGGGGCTCTACTCCATCAAGAGCGAGATGGAAGACCTCGTACTCAAGTACACGGACAGGACGACATACGACTTCATCAAACGCAAACTCAACGAGACAAAGAGTTCGCGCGACGCATACATAGATGCCTTCATCTCTCCTCTGAAAAAACGGTTGTCCGAAGAGGGATTACGCTTCGACATCAAAGGACGCACAAAGTCGATATCATCGATACGAAGCAAACTAAAGAAGCAAAACATAGAGTTTGAGTCCATATACGACCTCTTTGCGATACGCATAGTCATCGATGCACCATTGCCCCGAGAGCGCAACCAGTGCTGGCAGGCCTATTCGGTGGTCACAGACATGTACCGCCCCAACCCCAACCGACTCAAGGACTGGATATCCATCCCCAAGTCCAATGGTTACGAATCTCTCCACATCACCGTCATGGGACCCGAAAACAAGTGGGTGGAGGTGCAGATCCGCACCCGCCGTATGGATGAGGTAGCAGAGAAGGGGCTTGCGGCTCACTGGAGATACAAGGGGATCAAGCCCGATGAGGGCATAGACGACTTCCTCACCAGTGTGCGACGCGTGTTGGAGTCCAAGGAGTCCAATACCGAAGAGGTCATCAAGGACTTCAAGATGGATCTCTACGAAAAGGAGATATATGTCTTCACCCCGAAAGGAGACCTGATCAAGTTGCCACACGGAGCCACCGTGCTCGACTTTGCCTTTGCCATCCACAGCAATATAGGATCGAAGTGTGTATCGGGTAAGGTCAATGAGCGCAACGTGTCCATAAGACACCCACTGCAAAATGGAGACTCTGTCTCCATCGTCACCTCCAATACACAAAGCCCCAAGGCGGACTGGTTGCAGTTTGTCATCACCTCCAAGGCCCGGGTCAAGATCAAGCAACTGCTCCGTGAGCAATCTGCCAAAGCCCTCAAAGATGCCAAGGAGGAGGTACAAAGGCGTATCAAAAACCGCAAGATGGAGTACGATGATGCGACATTCATCAAACTGATCAAAAAGAAAGGGTTCAAGATCATAACAGACTTTTTCCTCGCCATCACAGAGAACAAGCTCGACATCAATACCTTCCTCGACGACTACAAGGTCGCCCTTGAAGAGCGTACGGCACGGTCGACCGAGCACTCAGAGAAAGAGCGTGCCGATGCCTTTGTGATGAACACTCCTGCGGTCGAAACGACAGAGAAGTATCAGGATGTCCTGCTCATAGACAAAAATCTGTCGGGGATAGAGTACAAGCTCGCCAAGTGCTGCAACCCCATATTCGGAGACGAAGTCTTTGCCTTCACTTCCAAAGCCGGGATACGCATCCACCGCATGGACTGCCCCAATGCCCCCGACCTCTTTGAGAGATACGGCTATCGCATCCTGCAAGCCAAATGGACAGGGCAGAGCAAAGGTGGCTACGAAGTCAGATTACGTATCGTGGGCAATGATGACCTGAGCATCGTGAGCAATATCACCGGCCAGATCACCAAGGAAAATGCGGTACACCTCCGCAGTTTCAACATCGACTCCACCGACGGACTCTTCAACAGCTACTTCACCGTCCATGTGCAAGATATCTCCGTGCTCAAGGCCCTCATCAAACGCTTACGAGGAGTCAAGGGGGTAAAACAAGTAGAGCGCATCGACAGCGTCTGATATCCCTCTGCACCGAGATAGAGAAGGTAAAAGATCAAGGTAAAGAACTTCCGATCACAAGTTGCCTACCTTGTGATCAGAAGTTACGATACTGTCCTAAAAAAGTGTGTAAGCCCCATTAGTCCTTAACTTTGAGGTA
>NZ_JAUMXC010000056.1 GCF_030529325.1 Porphyromonas sp.
ACAAAAAATGACAAAGTTTTTTTATTATGTCACATAATAATTACATCAACTCAATTTAAGAAAAGTACACAATATCCGAGAAAAAGATATGTAAACAGAGATATCTGACAGAAAACCATAAGGATAGGTTTTCAAAAATTGGGAAAGGGTTATGACTTACTTGTCAACGAACGAGTTTCTTTTCCTTTCTTCTTTTTGCAATGCCTCAATGAACACTTAATTTGTTATTACGGAGGTACTATTTTTCGATGCAGTAAAGATTATATCATTTCGTGTTTCTCTTCGAGAAACTCTTAATAAAGAGTAATCGCATAGAGAATTACCCTTTCGGGTATTGCATACCTGAATATAAGGCAAGAACTTTGTCGATATAAATATTTAATTAAAATAGCATTCAAATGAAACGATATGAACGAAATCGAATCTACATTTCAGATAAAGAACAAGTAAAAATCAAGGATTTTCGAGTCTTACTTGCAGGTGTCGGAATAGGGAGTAATATTGCAGAGACTTTACTACGAATTGGATTTGAAACTATAACACTGGTCGATGGAGATGTGGTAGAGGAAAGTAATCTCAATAGACAAAACTATACTGAAGAGGATTTGGGACAGCCAAAAGTAGAAGCTTTGAAGAAGCGACTGCTCAGCATCAACCCCACAGCGCAAATATCGACCATAAACACATTTATCAATCATGATAACGTGAGGGATATTGTTGTAGGACACGATGTCGCGATTAATGCTCTTGACTTCAAAAGCGACATTCCCTTTGTCTTTGACCGTTTGTGTGCAGAGCAGGGCATTTATGTATTACACCCCTACAATGTTGGATTTGCAGGTATTGTTATGGTTGTTTCCCCAAATGGGACTCTATTGGAAAGCTTACTTTCTGAAGGAGAGAGTTATTTGGGATTTGAGAAGCGCACAGTACAACATGTTACGGATTATTTCAATTATTGGGTTCGTCCTAAAATATGGATTGAAGAGGTTGTACGAACGTACGAGAAAGAGAAGATGTTATTGCCTCCCCCTCAGTTATCCATTGCTTCTTCGTTGGTTGGAGGAATATGCACCTCAATTCTCATTCGTATCGTTCGCGGGGAGTTTGTGAAAGTATTTCCTAAATTCTATTATTACTCAGAGTACGATGACCTAAATTAGTTTGCGGTGTGTCGCTACAGCAATAGCTTCGGATATATTTCCCACTCCGAGTTTCTGGAATATATTTTTACGATAGCCTTTCACTGAATCTTCCGAACGGTTGATTTCATTGGCAATCTCTCCAACGGATAAGCCTTGGTTTGCGAGTCGAATCACGGCTTTTTCGTATTCGCTCAGCACAATATTCTCAACCTGTCTCCAATGTCCACTCTTTAAGGAGAACTGCCACATAGTATTTGAATTAACTGCAGTCATATAAGCGACACCGACTTCTTGAGTAGGAGCTAATGATACCAAGCAAAGAGCCAACCAAATATTTCCCATTGGATCCAATTTTAGGGGAGTTATCTGATGATTTATCAAGATTCTTTCGTGAGACCCTTTTTGAGAGATTCGGAAGTTATAAGATATGGTATACTGAAAACGCTCCGAGACGGCAATTCCTCTGAAAAATTCAAATCCTGCTCTATTGACTTGTGTAAGAAACTCAAGATCTTCTTCAGGCACATGTTGATAATAAAAGTTATACCCTTCTTCCTGTACCTTTTCCTTGCTCTCTCCGCAGAGGAATAGAGGGTTATCTGATACATACAAGAAATTCATCCTATAATAATCTATGATGTAAAGGGACTTGTAGGTAATTCGAGCAAGTGCCCTTGCTGAGTCAATATAGGGTTGCAAACCATGGTATTGCTCGTCTCCTATCTGAGGGCGAAGATCCTGCGGTAACTTCAGACGGCTGTTTTCGTTAAGAATTGTACTCATTTGACAATCAATATAGAATCGTTACAATGCAAAAATACTTATTCAGAAGTAAAAACATTACCCGAAAAGGTGAAAATCGTATCATTTTCATTAAAGCTTCTCAGAATTACCCTTTTGGGTATTGTTAAACCTTGTATTCGTTCCGAATTTTACCTCATCAAAAACAAAAAAAAACTGTGGATAGATTCATTACGAGTTACGAAAACATCACCCTATGGCAAATAGAGAGAGCTTCGCTCCCTGAAGTTGCAAGATTTGTGGTGAACGAGAATTATAAGCATCATAAAAGCGAGAAAACAGATATTCGTAATTTTTCAAAAGACTATTCCTCCGTACTAGTGGAAGAAGATACATTTTTTGAATATTCATCAACCATTGTTGCCAAAAATAAATTTGGATGTGTTGTTGGAGCGATTCGCATTACCAACTGGAATAATAATCCTCACATGCTTCCATTAACCAAAATCTTTGGTGATGGAATCGTGAATCCTCAAGAGTTGTTAAACTCTTATCACCATCTCTGGCATGTCGGTCGTTTTGCGATAAAGCAAGAATATGGGAATACGGGGAAATTGTTTAAGCTGTTAATGCTATATGCTATCAGTCCGATATTTCAGTATAGCCAGGGTGTATTGCTGGCAGAAGCAGATGAAAAATTACTTCGAGTGATGAAAGCTTTACGAATAGATGTTCATCCTCTATCCCAAGGGAAGGAATACATTGGTTCTATAACAATCCCGATGATGGTAACCAAAGAAGGACTTACTGAGTTTATGCTCAGAAATGTTTCCATGGCTTTTGATGTACGATTCGATGTCGAAAAGCCTCAATTACCCGAAAGGGTGAAAGTTCAGGGTGATTTTCATAATTACCCTTTCGGGTATTGTGGAGAGAGCAACATATACGGAACTTCGCAAGTGTAAAGATAATCAATGCGCGTAGATTATATAGAGTATGATACAACTCGCAAAGGAGAACGCGTTCTCCACTTATTGCACAAGCTCCCCTTACTGATCATAAGGTAGAGTCTCCGCAACATGGGTAACTTGCCATGGTATCAGAAAACGCAATGAGAAAGACTTTATTGCGAAAATAAATTTCTAAAATTTAAAGATATGAATAGCATTAAGATTATTAGAGAAAGAAACCTGACAGAAGGCATTAGTCTAGAAGACATTAAAGGTGGATCTATGAATGGATCAGGATTATGTTGCATAAGCAATGAATCATGCAACAAAAATGAGAAGACGGAAAATCCTATCTTGAAAGAAAAAACGCCTGTGCAGCCTTAAATACACTTAGCTACGTGAAATACTACAAGCTCTAGTTTGCCTTTAAAGTATACAGGGTTAATGTAAGTTTTGTAGTTAGTTTAGGGTGGCTCTGAAGTTGAATAACACATAACAGAGCCACCCTTTTGTCATAACATAAATAGAGTTTCTTATGTCATATATAAAATCAAAATACACCACCCTATTTAAGGAAAATGATAAGTGTTTTTTATTCAATACACAAATGTGCTTGTTTATGGAGATATCTCAATCTACATACGATGCATTGGAAAAAGAGGATTTTTCATCACTTGATGTACACGAGCAAGAGATTTTCCTTTCAAAGAAGATTTTAATAAAGGAGGAAGAGGCTGATGATTACTATCTAGAAATGAAGTTTAAGCATCAGGCAATGTCTACATCATATGAAATACTCTCTCTCATATTGATTCCTACCAATGGCTGCAACTTTGCATGTCCATATTGCTTTGAAAAAAACAAACAACTGATTTTTATGAGCGATAAGGTTATTGAGGACATAATTCAATTTATCAAGGGGCATAATAAAGCTCGAAAAATCAATATAACCTGGTATGGAGGAGAACCCTTATTAGGATTTTCCCAAATCAGAAGATTCTACGAATTATTCGAAAAGAATATAGATATACCAATTCTCAATCAAAGTATAGTTACCAATGGATACCTGTTAAATAAGGAAAAAATATTATTTCTTCGTGATAAGGGGATAAAATCGATGCAAATTACTCTTGACGGAATAAGGGAGAATCATAATAAAACAAGGTGTTTATATCCCAGTGGAAAGGGGACATTTGACTCAATTATAAAAAACGTAGATCTTGCCCTAGAATTGATGCCAGAATGCAGCATATCTATAAGAGTAAATATTAAGAAAAACAACTCTGATGACTTTATTTCTTTGTATAAGTCTCTCAATGATAAATGGATGGGTAAGAATATTAATATTTATCCAGGATTTATTAGGGAAGACACTGACGACGGGCGTCAATTATGCAGCGAATGTATTAAAAACTCAGAGCAAATTGACTTTTATTTGTCTTTGCGAGAAAAAGGCATAGATGTGGATTTGTATCCAAAATGTGTTACAGAAAGAGGATGTGTCATAAATTCAATTAACTCATATATCATAGGAGCAGAGGGTGAGATCTATAAATGTTGGAATGATGTATCAAATCGGCAAAGAATAATAGGGTATGTAAATGACAAGAATTTAATAAACAAGACCTTATTCTACAGATATATGACTGAATGCTCTTCTTTTACTGATTCCAAATGCACAAAATGCAACTTACTCCCAATATGTCAAGGGGGATGTGGATGGTACAGATATAGAAATCTTTATGAAAATGGAGATTTTGATGTGTGCTCTATGTATCGAGAAAATAACAGTTTAATAACAGCTCTAAAATGTTCAATGGTTAAGGTTGAATCAAAGTGTCCAACCTTTTACGTAAAATGACGCAAATTATGGTAGCAAAGAATTTATTAATAATATTGCTTTGCCTTTTTTCTACATCTGTATTTGCACAAGACAGGGTTGAAATAAAGGTAGTAGATAATAAACAAGAAGCACTTTCATTCATAAGTGTTGCTGTCAGAAGTAAAGCAGATAGCACTCTTGTGACAGGGGGCATCACGAATGAATCGGGGATATTTTATATTGAGACCAATAATATAACTCCACTTGAAAACCATATTATCACTTTGTCGGGTATGGGATTCTTACCGCACACCATATACGATTTGTCTCCTCGCAAGTTTTTGGTGATACTTAAGGAGAACTATGAAATACTCGATGAGGTCGTTGTGCTTGGCAAAAGAAGACCTATGACCTCAATCACAAGTGATGGTATTTCAATCTCGTTAAACAACTCTCCTTTATCTCACATTGGTAATGGAATAGATCTTCTTACGCAGCTTCCTCTATTGTCGGGCAACTCAGAAAATGTTACAGTACTAGGGAAAGGGACTCCTCTCATTTATATCAATGGAAGAAAGGTCAATAGTATGCAGGAAGTCAAACAACTGAAATCCTCTGACATCAAGTCCGTAAAAGTTATTACCAATCCAGGGGCTATGTATGATGCATCTGTTTCCAGTGTATTGATAATTACTACTTACAAAACCCTTGATACGGGGTTAGGAGGCACGATATATGGAAAAATAAGTGCTGGGGATAAAATCTCTTCGGATTTCTATCTTTCTCTTCAGTATAGAAGAAGAGCTTTCGATGTGTTTGGATCTGTGTATAATATACAATCGGATATCTCATCGGAACAGTTTTACTCAGTTGAGTTTCCAAGAGACATGGATAAGAACATATCGAGTAATACAGATATGAGGGCTAAAAGATGGACTCAACATTACACTGTAGGTGTAAACTATTTGCCTTCTGAGCATCACAATATAGGATTCAAACATATCTTTTCGCATAAATCCAAGGGTGATATTAACACTAAGTCTTTTACAATATCTCACACTGAATCCAATTTGGAAAAAGAAGAATATGATAAGGATAAAAAGGACACTGGAAGAACGCACAACCTAAATATCTATTGGCAGGGACGTTTTACAGACAATTACAGCATTAAATTAGATGCAGACCTCTACGATACGAAGTCAAGCAATGACGAGAAAGTGAATCAACTTAGCTCGTCGGGGGGCATCATAAATAGTTATTGTATGGGTTCAAGGTTGTATGCAGCACGACTTGTCAATGTGATAAATCTTTGGGATGGAGAATTAAACGTAGGCGCTGAAGTATCATCAACAGACAATAAACAATCATTCTCATCTTCTCTAGGAGTTATTGGTGGAGGACAAAACCATCTAAAAAATATCGCGACGGCAGGCTTTTTTACCTATGCTAAAACCATTGGTTGCTTTTCATCTCAAATAGGACTGAGATCTGAATTTAACAAGTTTGATTTTTATAATAACGGAGTATTGCAAGAAGAACAGTCTAAGAAATACCATCACTTATTTCCTCATATTTCGGCTGTATATCAAGGCTGGTTGAGTGCACAAATCAGTTATAGGAGCACCATTTCTCGTCCATCCTACAACCAATTGAGAAGTGGTGTACAATATAATAATGCAGATATGTTTGAGAGTGGGAATCCCTATCTCACCCCTATGATTAATCATACGCTTTCTTTGGATCTACAAAAAGATGGCTTTATGCTGGGTGGAGCTTACTCCGTTATTAAAGACCTAATTTACTCTAATATATCCCTATATAAGGACAGACCAATTGTTCTGTTTCAGCACAAAAATCTAGATAAATCTAGCGTGCTTCGGCTATATGCCTCATACCAGAAAAAGATTGCTTGGTGGCAACCAAGCCTATATGTCAGTTACGAAAAACCTTTTGTGAAAATTGGTGGTGAAATATTTAATAAAGGTGTATTCACAGTGTCGCAGAAAAATACCTTTACGTTTCCTTATGACATTTTCCTTTGGACGAATTACAACTTTAGATCTGGGGGATACTATGATACTGCATTGTTAAAACCATCTCATTCTATTTCGTTCCGCGTGATGAAGAAGCTTTGTGACAATAAGCTATCTATGAGTCTTGATGTTTCAGATATATTCAATTCTTCAAAGGAAGAGTATCTGCTAAAAATGAATAACCTTGAAATCTACAATCGCACAAAGTTTGACAGTCGAAAGATATCTTTGACGATAACTTATAATTTTAATACCCAGAAGAGTCGCTATGAAGGTTCTCAGTCAACAGATGAAATTAATCGTCTGAAGTAAAATAAATTTTACGATTATTGGTATGGAATTTATTAGGCAAAAAGATTCAATGGATTGTGGCCCATCATGTTTGGCTATGATCATCAAGTATTATAAAGGGCATATGGCACGAAATCAAATACGCCACTCTTGCTCTTTAGGGAGAGACGGAGTTTCACTACTTGGTATCAGCAGTGCTGCCGAATCAATTGGGTTCAAAACAATAGGAGGAAGATTGAGTTTTGACACTTTGGCTAAGGAAGTCCCATTGCCTTGTATTGTACATTGGAACCAAAATCATTTTGTGGTCGTCTACAAAATCAAGAAGCATCGGAACAGGAAATATTCTGTTTATGTGGCAGACCCAGGAAAAGGACCTCTTATCTATACAAAAGAAGAGTTCTGTGAGCATTGGATAAGCACAAAAACCTATGGCGAAGAAAAGGGGATTGCCCTTATCCTAGAACCAACGGAGCTGTTTTATTCTCAGAAATACCCTGACAACCTACAATCTCCCAACCGAATGCAGTTTCTTTGGGGGTATCTCAAAAAATATAGGCACTTCTTCTCCCAGTTAATATTGGGGTTGCTTATTGGTTCTTTACTTCAGCTTACTTTTCCGTTCCTGACTCAAGCCATCGTAGATACTGGCATCGGGGAAAAAGATATCGGTTTTGTGTGGTTAGTGCTATTAGCAGAGATGATACTCCTTTTCAGTCGTACTGTCATTGATTTCATTCGCTCCAAGATACTGCTGCACATTTCCACACGTATCAATATCTCGCTTATCTCAGATTTCTTTATCAAGCTGATGAAGTTGCCGATGAAGTTTTTTGACACCAAACTGATGGGCGATCTCTTACAGCGCATTGAAGACCACAGACGTGTGGAACAATTCCTTACCTCTAGCAGTTTGAATTTGCTCTTTTCATTTTTCACCTTTCTTGTCTTTGGTATCGTACTCGCAGTTTATAATCTATGGATTTTCCTTGTTTTTCTGTTAGGAATATCACTCTACGCAGGTTGGATTATTCTATTTCTGAAGAAACGTAGAGAGTTAGATTATAAATACTTCGAACATGCTGGACGTAATAGAAATGTGACTTATCAGCTCATCGATGGTATGCAGGAAATCAAGTTACAGGGTTGTGAACAACGCAAACGTTGGGAATGGGAAGATGTACAAGCCGACCTTTTCAAGGTCAATCTACAATCCCTGAGTCTGCAACAAGTACAGCAGGCAGGGAGCATCACTATCAACGAAGTGAAGAATATTTTGATTACCGTTCTTGCCGCAACTTCTGTCATACAAGGCAATATGACCCTTGGTATGATGCTGGCAGTACAGTACATCATCGGACAGCTCAACAGCCCTGTGGAACAACTCATCCAGTTTATTTATTCGTGGCAGGACGTGAGCATCAGCTTGGACCGTATGAATGAAATACATACCGAGACCAACGAAGAAAATGCAGAGCGAACTCGTAATTCCTATACTCACGAGAGCGCTCAAGGACATTCTATTGATATTAAAGACCTCTCTTTCAAGTACGATATCTATAGTCAGAGAGACATTCTCTCAAATATCAGCCTTACCATCCCCAACGGCAAGGTAACCGCCATTGTGGGAGCAAGTGGCAGTGGTAAGACTACTCTCATTAAACTTCTTTTAGGTTTCTATAAGCCTCTAAATGGAGATATTCAAATAGGCAATGCTAATCTGAACAGTTACAATCTTGGTTGGTGGCGTAGGCAGTGCGGGGCGGTAATGCAGGAGGGCTATCTATTCTCCGATACCATTGCAAGAAATATCGCCATTTCGGACGATGAACCCGACATAGAGCTGATTCGCCATGCTGCACGTGTGGCAAATATTGCAGATTACATTGAAGCTCTTCCTTTAGCCTATAATACAATGATAGGACAAGACGGACAAGGCATCAGTCAAGGGCAACGACAACGCATCTTGATAGCAAGAGTCGTTTATAAGAACCCGATGTTCATCTTCTTAGACGAAGCCACCAATGCCCTTGATGCGAACAATGAGCGAGCCATTACTGAAAATTTATCCGGGTTCTACAGAGGAAAAACTGTAGTAGTGGTAGCACATCGTCTTTCCACAGTTCGAAATGCTGACCAAATAGTTGTGTTGGATGAAGGAAAGATTATAGAAGTCGGGACACATGAAGAACTGACCGCCAAACGTGGTAAATACTTTGCCTTAGTAAAGAATCAACTAGAACTTGGTAACTAATATGAAAGAAAGACAGAAACAAGAGCGTAGCTTTGAACTCCGTAGCGAAAAAGTGCGCAGTATCGTGGGACAGATCCCCTCCTCGTTGGTTCGTTATGGCATCACCATCATTGGTGTTGTCTTGGTAATCCTTACGCTTATCGCTTATTACCTCCCTTATAAGTCTGTCTACTCAGGAAGTGCCACTATTTACACAGTTCCTCAAAGCGAGACTGATAGTTTGGAGGTCTCAGTAAAGCTCCGTTTTGATGGAAAGCGTGTTGAGACAACCAATTACACACATCTCAATATTGAGCTTTACGGCTCTCAAGAAAGCATTTGGGGGACACTCCTTGAAGTGTCTTCTCAAAGAGATACCCTTGACAGACAGCAGGCAATAGTACGTTTTGCACCTAGCGATATAAGCACCTTTGGAGGTCAAACTGTGGATTTCCGAATTGTGGAGTCCTCAGAGAGCATCTTGCAGAAAGTCTTTGGAAGAAATCAGGCTTCTCTTTTTCGGTAATCAACTGTCAATTCCACGGCTTGCTTTTGCAAGTCGAGGAGTTCTTTTGTTAGGCGGTATATATCTTTCAAAATAGTCTCGAAAGTCTTCAATCGTTCTGTGGTATGTAGAATGCGAACGAGTTGATTGTAGTTTACCCCTATCTTATGTACTTGAGCTGTGAGTGAGGATAGCTTGGGGTAGTACTCCAAGCTGATTTATCCACCGTAATCACCTTAAAACTCTCTCCTAATAGCCTTGCTCTTGCAAATTCGGACTTGGAGCGACAGCCCGACCTTCTGTAAAGGTCAATAATTCGCAGTTGGTCTTTCGCATCAGGTAGACGGATATGCCAGTCTTCCCACTTGTCGGGGAAATCGCCATATCTCTTGGCGACGCCTTTCTTTCGTTTTTCGTTACTCATAGGTCTTCATTTTTCTGTTTCCTAATCACGACTTCGGAGTGATTTACTCCCCTTTTGGGGCAAGATAGAGGTATGCTTCAGTGGCTGATTGCTCAGCATTCAGTCCGTTTCTTAGTTCTTTAGTCCAGTGCCTACTGTATAATTTCAAGACTGAGATCTGAGGTCGTTGTATGAGTTCCTCAAGGACTTGGTCTAAATAGACTAACTGACCAACTGACCTAAGTCTATTCAGACTTGCTCCTCTATAATCTTACTGTTAGAATGGGGTTATAATGCCTTTCGAGCATCGCTTGGATGTCGCTCTGCTTGTACAAAACCTTGCCTCCTATCTTGTAATAACGCCAGTTCGATTTGAGAAAACATGTTATGATATAAGTAAATGTTTGTAAATCAGTCTATTTGCATGTCCTATTTCAATGGGATAATCGCAAAGAAGAGCCAACATCTAAGTCTTTGGGACTCAGACACAATTAAAAAGACATCTGAGAGCAATGTAAGCACCTGAAAAATCTCACGTAAAAAACTAAACATTATAATAATCAATGTATTACGTCTCCTCCTTACATCGAACTGACGTTGTAATAGGCTAAGGTGCCGTTGCTGCGGTACTCTTGGAGCGTGCTTGTGCTGAGCTTGAGTAACTTGCAGACCTCCTCGCCGGTGAGGAAGACCTCTCTGCCCAACATCGGGTAAGCCGAGGCACAATAACGCTCGAGCTTGGCTAATACACCCTCCATCATCTGAGTAAACATCAGTATTTGAGGATTTTCGTTCGTAATGATTTCATTCTCTGCCATAATGGGTTCATTCAGTTTTTGAGTTCAATGCTTGTGTGATGTCACTTTCTTTGTAGTAGCACTTATGCCCGACCATTGAGAAGGGGATTTTGCCCGTATCTCTGAGCGTCTGCAAGGTTCGCTTGCTGATGCTGAGTCTACGGCAAACGGCTTCGTTGTCGAGCCACGCTTCTGTTTGGGGCGGATTGCCAATGAGCTGCTCCGTGCGGTGGATAAAGTCGGCAAAGGAGGAGCGGAGCAGTTCCCACGCTTTGCCCTCTACGATGATAATTTTCATTGCTTCGTTTGGTTTTAAGTTGCCTTCCTGATTAAATGCAAACAAGGGCTATCGCTCTCGCCTGCCTCGTTATTTGATGGTAAAAATAGGAGAAGAAATCACCCGTAAAAGGACTGAGGATTATCCAAGAAATACAGGGAAAAGGCAGGAAAACGAGCAGGCTGAAATCCGTTTACTTGCGGTAATGAAATGAGGTGTTGGTTCGTTCCTATGAGCAAGAATTGCATGTTTGAGATGTCGATTTGTCCACGGAACTCCTGCCGAAAATTGCCCTCGTTTGCCTGACCCTTTCAACGCAGAAAAAAAACGACAATTCTTTGATAAACAGAAGATTATGCATTTTTCTATTTCCTGACTTATCCCTTGATTTCCCCCTCCCGACTTAGCTCATATGAGATTCATGAGTGGTTAGGTGGAGTTAGAAACTCATGAGCATCAAGCTTTTAAGGAGAGCTTGACTAAAAAAACAGAGTTCAAGAAGATACAACCTCAGAATAAACATCTCTTCCCAAAAGTCGATCTACTGAGCATTATCGCCAGGAAGTTCCAAATAGGGAACAATCAAACTCAACT